>JBPCMS010000052.1:0-24355 GCA_051002015.1 Acidimicrobiia bacterium | reverse complement strand
CCCCGACCAACCGGCGAAGGTCGAGCCGGCCACCGGGGTGGCCGTCAAGGTCACCGACGTCCCCGAGACGTACGCCTCGGTGCAGTCCGTGCCGCAGTCAACCCCGGCCGGATTGCTGGTCACTGTCCCCGAACCGGTACCAGCCTTGCTCACCGTCAGCATGAACTTTGTAGGGACCGTCGCTTCCCCGAACCAGTTCGGGGTGTGGTCCGCCGAACCGGACGTGATCTGGGTGGCCTCAGCCTCCGCCATGGCCTCGACAGAGCCCTCCGCTGGAGGGGTGGGCATCGACCAGATGCTGTAGCTGCCTGCCCTGGCGCTGGAGAAGGCGATCTCGGTCCCGTCCGGGGACCAGGTGGGCTCCTCGTCGATGCTGGGATGATCCGTCACCTGCACCTCGCCGGTGCCGTCTGCGCTGCGCACGAAGATCTCGGTGTTGAAGTCCGGGGTGCTCCAGAACCGGGTGTCGGTGAAGGCGAACCGGGTACCGTCCGGCGACCACACCGCTCCCGGCTGGTCCGACCCGATCGTGTCGGGGGTGAGGTTGGTCTGTCCCGACCCGTCGGCGTTCATGACGTAGATGTCCTGCTGCCCCAGGGACCAGGTGAAGAGGATCCTCGACCCGTCGGACGACCAGTCCGGGGCGAACTTCGAGGCGGAGTCGCCGGGGTCGGTCAAGGTCGTCTCGGTGCCGTCCCCGTCAACGGCGATCTTGACGATCTGCGGGAAGGAGGTGCGCCAGCCCTCGAACACGATCTCGGTCCCCGTCGGGTTCCAGCTCGGGCCGTAGCTGTTGACGAACCCGCCCGGCGGGACGGTGGTGAAGGTCTGCTGCGCCGCGTTGGTCCCGTCGGCGTCCATCACGAAGATCTCGATGTTGCCGTCGGCGTTGCCGGGGACGTCGGTCCGGCTCGAGGCGAAGGCGATGCGGGTGCCGTCCGGCGACCATACCGGGTCGATGTCGTACACCAGGGGGCTGTTGGTCAGCTTGACCAGCCCGGTGCCGTCGTCGTTGACCACGCAGACGTCCAGGGCGCACTCGTAGACGATCTTCCCGTTGACGCCCGCCGGAAGGAAGGTCGCCACCACCGAGGCGTCGCCGTCCATGGTGAGCACGCATGGTGCGGTCCCCGTGCAGGCGCCCGACCAGCCGTTGAACGCCCCCCCTGCGGAGGCCACCGCGGTCAGGGTGACCACGGTCCCGGCGAGGAATGCCTCGAAGCAGTCGACGCCGCAGTCGATGCCGGTAGGAGTGCTGGTGACGGTTCCGGCACCGAGACCCGATCTGGTGACGGTGAGCCCCGCGGTGTCGAAGGTGGCGGTGACCGTGGCGTCCGTGGTCATCGGGAGCACACAGCTCCCGGTCCCGGTGCACGCCCCCGACCACCCGGTGAACACCGAGTTGGCGGCGGGGGCGGCGTTGAGGGTCACCGATGTCCCCGGCAGGTAGGACTCGGCGCAGTCGACGCCGCAGTCGATCCCCACCGGGGTGCTGGTCACGGTCCCGGTGCCGTCGCCCGCCTTGACCACGGTGAGGCTTGCGGTGTCGAAGGTGGCGGTCACCGATGCATCCGCATCGGCCGTGATCACACAGGTCCCGGTGCCGGTGCACGCCCCCGACCACCCGGTGAACACCGAGTTGGCGGCGGGAGCGCGCCGGCTGACCCGGCCCGGCGGCGGCCGCCAACCCAAGGTGGGGTTGAATGGGGACATGCGACGGCTGCTCGCCCTCACCGGGACACTGGCGGTGATCATCTCCGGGTGCACCTCGTCGACCGGCGGCGACAAGGCATCCCCGACGGCGACACCGGCTTCGGAGACGTCGACCACGGCCGCCTCGCTCGCCGGCGACACCCCGGCCCCCGAGTTTCCCCCCGACCTCGACTGGCTCAACGTCGACGCCCCGCTCACCTTGGCGGCGCTGCGGGGCAAGGTGGTTGTGCTCGACTTCTGGACCTACGGATGTATCAACTGCATCCACATCCTCCCTGATCTGGACCGGCTCGAGACCGAGTTCCCCGAAGAGGTGGTGGTGATCGGGGTGCACTCGGCCAAGTTCACCAACGAGGGCGACACCGGGAACATCCGCCAGGTCATTCTCCGCTACGGCATCGAGCATCCGGTCGTCAACGACGCCGGGTTCGAGGTGTGGAACGACTGGGGGACCAACGCCTGGCCCACGACGGTGGTGATCGACCCGGCGGGCAACGTGGTCGGAGGCCATGCCGGGGAGGGCGTCTACGAGGTGATCGAGCCGGTGGTCGCCTCGCTGGTGGCCGAGTTCGACGCAAGGGGCGAGATCGACCGCACCCCCCTGGAGGTCGCCCTCGAGGCGGCGGCGCAGCCGGACCGGGCCCTGACCTTCCCCGGCAAGGTGATCGCCGAACCAGGCGGTGACCGGCTGTTCATCGCAGACACCGGGCGCAACCGGATCGTGGTCGCCGATCGCACCACCAGCGAGGTGACCGCGGTGTACGGGTCGGGCCGGACCGGGCTCGAGGATGGCGCCGCCACCTCCGCCCGCTTCGACTCGCCCCAGGGCATGGCCCTGGCCCGGGATGGGGCCACCCTGTACGTCGCCGACACCGACAACCACGCCATCCGCGCCGTCGACACCACCACCGGTACGGTCACCACGGTGCTCGGGACCGGAGAGCGGGGTTGGCCACCGGCGGCGGGCACCGCACCCGAGGTCGCCATCGGCTCGCCGTGGGACCTGCTGCTCGATGGGAACACCCTCTACATCGCCATGGCGGGGACCCACCAGATCTGGTCGCTCGACCTGGCGACGATGGCGACGGGGCCCCTGGTCGGCAGCGGCGCCGAGGGCGTGGCCAACAGGCCCCTGATGGAGGCCGAGCTGGCCCAGCCGAGCGGGCTGGCACTGATCGGCAACACGCTCTACTTCGCCGACTCGGAGTCGAGCTCGATCCGCTCCGCCGACCTGGACGGGGACGGTGGGGAGACGGCGCTGGTCGCCGGCGGCGACGCCGGTCTGTTCGAGTTCGGCGCCATCGACGGGGTGGGCAACACCGCTCGCTTCCAGCATCCCCTCGGTGTCGCTGCCGTCGACGAGAACACGTTGCTGGTGGCTGACACCTACAACTCGCTGATCCGGCGGGTGACCCCGGCGACCGGCGTCGCCACCACCTACCTGGGCGACGAGCCGGGCTGGCGCGACGGACACCGGCCCCGCTTCGACGAGCCGGGGGGCATCGCCGTCGACGGCGGCACCGCCTACGTCGCAGACACCAACAACCACGTCATCCGGGTGGTCGACCTCGCCACCGGCGCCACCAGCACTCTGGTGCTCGAGGGGATCGAGGCGTTCGAACCGCCGCCGGGATCGGAGGACTATCGGGGCACGGTGATAACCCTCGACCCGGCCACGGCATCCCCGGGGCGGGGGGCGCTGATCCTCGACATCTCCCTGCCCGAGGGGTACGCGGTCAACGCCGATGCCCCCTCTTCGCTGACCCTCTCCCCCACCACCGTGGTGGCCCTCGACACCGCGGCCGGGGGGGACACCGCCGACCTCACCGGGACCGAGCTACCCGTCGGGATCCCGGTGGTGTACACCGCCTCGGGCGACCTCACCGCAGACCTCACCCTGGTGTACTGCGAGGCTGAAACCCCCGAACTGTGCCTGATCGAACAGGTCCGGTTCGAGATCCCGCTGACGGTCGAGCCCCGGGGCGCCAAGCGGATTGCCCTCACCTACGAGGTCGTCCTCCCCGACATCGCCGCCGGGGCACCGAGCTGAACGGCCCCCCGACGCAGGGACCGGTGCCGATCCCTATCGAGTGAGGGCGTCGTCCTGGGTGGACCCGGCGCCGGAGGGGGCCGTCGAGCGGGGCGGAACGGTCGGCGACCCCGTTTGGCTGGGGCGTCCCGGTGGCACGCCCCGACGCAGCACGGTCTGGCTCTGCGGCTGGAACGTCTCCTCGAGCACGGTGAACTCGACCCCGCCCACCATGTCGGAGATCAGGTTGTAGATGACCGCACCAAGCGTCATGGCCGCCGTGCCCACCACCACCAGCACGATGGTCAGCAACAGCAGCGCCCGGAAGTAGAGCTCGCCGTTGGGGGTGAACGTCAGCGTCAGCGCCTCGAAGATGCTGGCGATGCCCTCGGGGATGCCGCGCTGGACGGCGATCGACCAGGTGACCCACATCCCGAGGACGAACACGAGACCCGAGATGGTGTTGAACACCAGCGAGGTCTTGAGGACGGTCCACGGGTCGATCTTGCGGACTACCCGGCGCACCCTCCGGACCTCCATCCTGGGCAGGGGGCGCGACCCGGCCGCTGCTTCTTCCGCCTTACCTGCCCTGGATCGTTGCTGCACCGACGACCACCAATGGGTGACGACGTTGCTGCTCGGCTGCGGGTTGCCCTGCTGACCGGTCATTCTTCACCATCTTCTTCCATCTGGACCAGGGTGACCGCCGAGAGCTCGGTTCCCTCGGCCAGGTTCATCACCCTGACACCCGTCGAATCGCGCTTCTGGCGGCTGATCGCATCCACTCCCTGGCGGATCAGGATCCCGTCCGTCGAGGTCACCACGATCTCGTCGCCGGGGCGCACCGCCATCGCTTCCACCAGGTTGCCGCGAACTCGGGTCAACTTCATGGCTTTCACCCCGATACCCCCCCGGTTCTGGCGGTTGAACTCCGCCACATTGGTCCGCTTGCCGTACCCGCCGGAGGTGAGCAGGAGCAGCTGTTCGTCCTCGCCGGTGACGGCCGCCGACACCACCTCATCCCCGGCGCGGAGCTTGATGCCCCTGACCCCCCGGGTGTCGCGGGCCATCGGCCGCACATCGTGCTCGGGGAAGCGGATGCCCTGACCCAGCTTGGAGAACATCATCAGGTCCCGCTCGCCGTTGGTGGCCCTGACCGCCACCACCTCGTCGCCCTCGGTGAGCCGGATGGCGTTGAGCACCTGGTTGCGCGAGTCGTACTCGGAGAACTTGGTCTTCTTGACCTGGCCCTTCCTGGTGTAGGCGACCAGGTAGCGGTATGACTCGTAGTCGCGGGTGTCGATCAGCGCCTCGACCACCTCGTTGGGCTCGAGGGGCAGCACCGACTGGACCAGCACTCCCTTGGCGGTGCGGTCCTTGCGGGGAAGCTGATGGGAGCGGATGCGGTAGACCTTGCCCCGGTTGGTGAACACCAGCAGGTAGGCGTGGGCGGTGGTGTGGAGGACGTGCGACACCACGTCGTCCTGGCGCAGTGCCGTCCCCCGCACCCCCCGGCCGCCCCTGCCCTGGGTCTTGTATGCCCGGGCCAGCACCGCCTTGACGTACCCGCCTGCGGTGATGCTCACCACCAGGTCTTCGTCTGCGATGAGGTCCTCGAGCGACATGTCGCCCTCGTCGGTGACGATCCGGGAGCGTCGTCTGTCGGCGAACTTCTCGCCGATGGCGGTCAGCTCCTCGGCGACGACGGCCCGCTGACGCTCCTCGCTGGCCAGGATCGCCTCGAGCTCGGCGATCAATGCCATCAGCTCGGCGTGCTCCTGGCGCAGCTTGTCGGTCTCCAGAGCGGTAAGGCGGCGCAGCGGCATGTCGAGGATGTGGTTCGCCTGGATGTCGCTCAGGTCGAACCGCTCGATCAGGGTGGCCTTGGCCTCGTCGGTGTCGGCCGAGCCGCGGATGATGGCGACGACCTCGTCGATGTTGTCGAGGGCGACGAGCAGCCCCTCGAGGATGTGGGCCCGGTCCCTCGCCCTGGCCAGGCGGTACCGCGCCCGGCGGACTACGACCTCGAGCTGGTGGTGCAGGTAGGCGTGCACCATGTCGGCCAGGTTGAGCATCCTGGGCACCCCGTCGACCAGGGCGACGGTGTTGACGGAGAAGTTCTCCTCGAGTCCCGTGGACCTGTAGAGCTGGTTGAGGATGACCTGGGGGTTGGCCTCGCGCTTGAGCTCGATGACGATGCGGATCCCGTGACGGTTGGACTCGTCCCGCAACTCGCTGATGCCGGTGATGGTCTTGGCGTTTACCAGGTCGGCGATCTTCTCCATGATCCGCTGGATGGACACCTGGTACGGGATCTCGGTGACCACGATCGCCATCCGCCCCTTCCGGATCTCCTGAACGTCGGCGACGGCGCGCATCTTGACCGAGCCCCGGCCGGTGAGCAGTGCGTCGCGAATGCCCTTGGTGCCGACGATGTAGGCGCCGGTGGGAAAGTCGGGGCCGGTGACGAACCGGGTGAGGTCCTCTGCGGTGGCGTCGGTGTGCTCCAGGGCGTAAAGGCAGGCGTCGATGACCTCGCCGAGGTTGTGGGGTGGGATGTTGGTCGCCATCCCCACGGCGATCCCGGTGGACCCGTTCACCAGCAGGTTGGGGAACCTTGCCGGCATGACGGTCGGTTCCTCACGCTCGCCCGAGTAGTTGTCACCGAAGTCGACGGTCTCCTCGTTGATGCCGTCGAGCAGGTGCATCGCCAGTTGGGTCATCCGGGTCTCGGTGTACCGCATCGCCGCCGGTCCGTCGTCGACCGAGCCGAAGTTGCCCTGCGGTTCGACCAGCGGATACCTGGTCGAGAAGTCCTGGCCGAGCCGGACCAGGGCGTCGTAGATGGCGTCCTGGCTGTGGGGGTGGAACCAACCCATCACATCGCCGACGACCCGGGCGCACTTGCGGAACGGGGTACCGGGGCGGATCCCCGAGTCGTACATCGAGTAGAGGATGCGGCGGTGGACCGGCTTCAGACCGTCGCGGACGTCGGGAAGGGCGCGCGACACGATGACCGACATGGCGTACTCGAGGAACGAGTCCTCCATCTCTCTCTCGATCTCGACCGGTCGAATGGTGTCGTCTGACATGGGTTGCTTCCGGTTGCTCGCTCAGAAGTCCAGGAACCGGACGTCTTTGGCATTGTGCTGGATGAAGTGGCGTCTGGCCTCGACATCGTTGCCCATCAACGTGACGAAGACCTCCTCGGCCCTGAGCTGGTCGTCGAGCTGGACCTGGAGCAGCTGACGGGAGGACGGGTCCATGGTGGTGTCCCACAGCTGGTCGGCGTTCATCTCACCCAGACCCTTGAACCGCTGGACGCTGGCCTTCCTGTTCCCCAGCTCGGCTTTGATCCGTTCCAGGTGGGCGTCGTTGAAGGCCCACTGGGTCTTGGTCCCCACCTTTATCGAGTACAGCGGCGGCTGGGCGATGTAGATGTACCCGGCGTCGATGAGCCCCTTCATGTGCCGGTAGAAGAAGGTGAGGAGCAGGGTACGGATATGGGCCCCGTCGACGTCGGCGTCGGTGAGGATGACCACCCGGTGGTAGCGCGCCTTGGTGACGTCGAGCTCGTCGCCGATGCCGGTCCCGATGGCGGTGATCAGCGCCTGGATCTCGGTGTTGGAGAGCACCCGGTCGATCCGGTTCTTCTCGACATTGATGATCTTGCCCCGGATGGGGAGGATCGCCTGGAACTCGCTGTTGCGGGCCTGCTTGGCCGAGCCCCCGGCCGAATCGCCCTCGACGATGAACATCTCGGACAGGGCGGGGTCGCGCGACGAGCAGTCGGCGAGCTTGCCGGGAAGCCCTGCCCCGTCGAGCAGGCTCTTGCGGCGGGTCAGATCGCGGGCGTGGCGCGCCGCCACCCGGGCCTTGGCTGCGGTGGTGGCCTTGTCGAGGATCTTGCGGGCCTCGCCCGGGTTCCGGTCAAGCCACTCGGGCAGGGCGGCGTTGAGAGCCTTCTCCACGAAGGAACGGATCTCGGTGTTGCCCAGCTTGGTCTTGGTCTGGCCCTCGAACTGGGGGTGCCGGACCCGAGCGGAGATGACCGCGGTGAGCCCTTCGCGCACGTCCTCGCCCTGGAGGTTCTCGTCCTTCTCCTTGAGCAGGCCCCTCCCCCGGGCGAAGTCATTGATGGCCCTGGTCAGCGCCTTGCGGAAGCCTTCCTCATGGGTGCCTCCCTCGTGGGTGCTGATGTTGTTGGCGAAGCTGAGGACCGTCTCGTTGTAGCCGGTCGTCCACTGCATGGCGACATCGAGCTCGGCCTCGTCGCCCGTCTCCTCGAAGTGGGCGATGTGGGGGTGGATCGGGTCGCGTGATCCGTTGAGGTGCTTGACGAAATCGATCAGGCCGCCCCGGTACTCGAACACCTGCTCGATGGGCTCGGCCGGTCGCTCGTCGCGGAAACGGATCTGGAGCCCCTTGCTGAGGAACGCCATCTCCCGCAGCCTGCTGGTGACCACGTCGTTGTCGAACTCGGTGGTCTCGGAGAAGATCTCGGGGTCGGCCCAGAAGGTGACCTGGGTGCCGGATCGCTTGGCGGGCTTGCCCTTCTCCACCGGTCCCTCGGGCCTGCCGTAGCTGAACGACTGCTTCCAGTGGAACCCGTCGCGGACCACCTCGACCTCGAGCTGGCTGGAGAGGGCGTTGACCACCGAAACGCCGACGCCATGGAGGCCACCGGAGACCGTGTAGGCGCCGCTGTCGAACTTCCCGCCGGCGTGGAGCGTTGTGAGCACGGTGGTGAGGGCGGACTGCCTGGTCTTGGCATGGCGGTCGACCGGGATGCCGCGCCCGTTGTCCCGCACCTGCACCCCCCCGTCGGCCATCAGGGTGATGTCGATGCGGGTGCAGTAGCCGGCCATCGCCTCGTCGACCGAGTTGTCGACGACCTCCCAGACGAGGTGGTGGAGACCGCGCGGCCCCGTGGTCCCGATGTACATGGCGGGCCGCTTGCGCACCGCCTCCAGGCCCTCGAGGACCGTGATGTTGGAGGCGTCGTAGGACGCGCGAGAGGAAGGTTTCGTCTCAGCCACAGAACTCCTCATGCCGGCTCGGAGGCGCGGTTTCGGGGCGGGATTGGCAACCTCATGATACCCGATACCGGCCCCCGCAAGGGTGATCCCAGCGCATCACGACCCCTCTCCGAGCTCACGATCGAAGGATTCGCTGGCGGCACGCTCGGCTGGCGTCGCCACCCGGATTGCCACCCGGGGAGGCTCCATCCCGCCGCCGAGCGCCTCGCCGACCCGCTCGGCCAGCGCGGTCGCCTCGTAGCGGAGCCTGGTGGCCTCGAGACCGGAGACCACGACCACGGTGAGCACCCCACCACGCAGTGCCACGGGACGGCAGCGGGTGCTCCAACTCCCCGCCACCTGGTCCCAGTCCTGTCGCAGGCGGACGATGGGGGCGACGTCGGGCCTCGCCACCTTCGCCAGCACGGCGTTGATCAGCTCGCCGACCGGTACCGGGTCGCGCCATGCGCCGCTCTCATCGGCCGGCGCCACCGGATGTCGCCCGCTGCCCTTCCATCTCCGGGCACCCGCTCGCCGCTGGCCGCTCATGGCCACCGGGCGGTCGCCGCACCAAGCACGCTCCCTCTTCGCATCCGGCCTCCTCCCTGTCTCACCCGTCGCATCACGCCACCTCATGTTTCCGAGCCCCTTTACCCGCCACCATCATCGCCCCGCCCAAACACCGTCGCCCTGACACCCTGACACCGTCGTCCGTCACCGGACCGTCCCTTGGCCGACGTCCCAGAGACGTCCGGTCACCGGAACCTCATCATGCCTGGTGGTAGTGACAAGAACCTGACCGTGGGGCAGCAACGCCACCACCGCAGCCGTCCGGAGCAGATCGAGCTCGGAGAAGACATCGTCCAGCAGCAGGATGGGGGCGTAGCCGTGGTGTTCGGTCAGCATCCGGTATGAGGCCAACCGCAGCCCAACGGCGATCGACCGCTGCTCCCCCTGGCTGGCCTGGTTGCGCACCGGGCGACCGTCGAGGGTGAGCAGCAGCTCGTCGCGATGGGGACCGACCGTCGTCGTCCGTTGCTCCAGCTCACGCCGCCTCCGGTCGATCAAGGCCCGTGCCAGCCTGCCGGCGGCATCGTCGGGATCGAACGACGAACCGTCGATGACGGTGCGCTCGCCGCCCCAGGATGGATCGAGACCGATGGCGAGCCGGGCGACCCCACCGGAAACCGTGTCGTGGGCCTCTGCCAGCACCGGCATCAGCCCATCGATCAGCTCGACCCGCTCCGCCCACAGCATGGTCGCCATGGCCACCAGGCGCTCGTCCCACACCTCGAGCGACATCGGATGGGTTGACGGCCCATCCGAACGGAGCATGGCGTTGCGCTGGCGCAGCACGCTCTCGTACTCGGCGACGGTCGCCCCATACCCGGGTGACAGCCTCGACCCGAGGTCGTCGAGGAAGGCTCGCCGCGCCGCCGCCGCCGCCTTGACCAGTTCGAGATCGTCGGGAAGGAAGCCGACAACAGGAAAGAGGTGAGCGACCTCGGCCTGGCGCGCCGGCCTCTTCCCGTTGACCAGGATCCGCCTCCTGCCCCGTCGGGGGATCTCGACCTCGACCTTGGACTCGCCTGCCGGCTTCTCGAAACCTCCCCGTACGATCGCCCGCTCCGACCCGACCCGGATGAGGCCATCGTCCGGTGTCCTCCGGAACGAACGGATCGCAGACAGGTACGACACCGCCTCCAGGATGCTGGTCTTGCCGGCGCCGTTGCGACCGACCAGCATGTTGACCCCCGGATCAGGCTGCCAGTTCAGCGACGGGTAGCTGCGCCATCCGTCCAGCTCCAGCCACGACAGCCACATCGGGGCCCGCAGTCACACGCGAACCGGCATCAGCAGGTAACGGAAGGTGTCATCGCCGGCGCCGAGGAGCATCCCCGGCTTCACCGGATCGGTGGCCTTGATGATGACCTCGTCACCGGACACCGCTGAGACCCCGTCGCTGAGATACCGGACGTTGAAGGCGATGGTCATGTCATCGCCCTGGTAATCGCCCTCGATGTGCTCGGTCTCCTCGCCGACTTCCTGCCGGCTGATGCTCAGCTCGACCCCGCCCTGGTGGAGGTTGAGCCGGACCGGGATGTGATCTTCGGCGACAAGGGCGGCGCGCCCGATCGCCTCGAGCAGCGCATCCCGCGATACGGTGAGTTGGTTGGGGAAGGCACCGAAGAAATGCCGGTAAGCCGGGAACGCTCCCTCGATCACCCGCACCGTCATCGCCCCCCGCTCCGAGGCGAACGTGGCCTCGCGGTCCCCCAGGTCGACGGTGAGCTTGGAGTCGCCGACGGTCCGGGGCACCTCCTTCAGTGCCCGGTTGGGGACGAGGGTGGTGGGTGCGCTCTCCGCACCGGGCAGGTCTCGCACCGCCAGCCGGTAACCGTCGGTGGCCACCAGGCGGGTCCCGTCGTCGTCCGACTCGAACAGCACGCCGGTCAGCACCGGACGGGCGTCGTCACCGGATGCGGCCACCCCGACCTGGGCCAGCGCCTTGGTCAGGGCATCCCCATCGAGGGTTATGCCGCCCGATGAGGGCCGGGTGCCCGACAATGGGTAGTCGTCGACGTTGAGCTCACGCAGCCTGAACCGGGGTCCGTTGCCGGTGATCTCCACCTGGCCGCCGGCAGCGGCCATGGTGACCGCTCCGGCCGGCAGCTTGCGCACCGCCTCGGCGGCCAGCTTGGCCGGGATCAGCGTCCGGCCCTCCTCGATCGCCTCCACCTCGAGCGACGTGCGGATGGTTATCTCGCTGTCGGTCCCGGTCACCCGCAGGGTGCCGCCCTGCACCTCGCACAAGATGCCCTGGAGAATGGGCAGCGGGGATCGGCTGCTGACCGCCCGACCCGCACGGGCCAGGACGTCGGCGAGGTCATCTCTCTCGGCTCTGATACGCACGTGTCGGTCTTCCTCTACTCAATGTATTGAATCAAACAGTAGTGGTAGTAGTAGGTGCTGTGGACTGGGGAGAAGCGGTGGAAACGGTTGCGCCGGAAGCCATTCCGCATCCACAGGGCATGGGGACAGACGGGGCGGTGTCCCCAGGGCCGATCCGGAGCACCCCAGCCTCCCCGGCGGAGCTGGGGAGGGTTCGGGGGTTGCACACAGCCGATCGTCAAGCCTTCCTCAGATCCTTGCACAGGTTGTTGACCTCGTCGTATACCGACTTGTCGCTCTGCATCTGGCTCTTCACCCGGTCGACGGCGTGGAGAACCGTGGTGTGGTCGCGGCCCCCGAAGGCGGCCCCGATCTTGGGTAGGGAGAGGTTGGTCAGGTCCCGGCACAGGTACATGGCGATCTGCCGCTTCGCCGCCAGCGGCTGCTTGCGACTGGGACCGGTCAGATCGGCCAACGGGATCCGGTAGACCGACGCCACCAACTCCATGACCACGTCCGGGGTGATCTGTCTGGCCTCCTGGTTGCTCGCCAGGTATTGCAGGACGTCCTGGGCCATGTCGAGTGTGATCTTCTCGTTGGTGAGCGAGGCATATGCGGTGACCCTGGTGAGGGCACCCTCGAGCTCGCGCACATTGTCGAGCACCTTCTCGGCAATGAACCGAAGAACTTCCTCGGGAACCGGCCGAGGGGCGTACTCGGCGTTCTTGCGGAGGATCGCCAGCCGGGTCTCCACGTCCGGCGGCTGGATGTCGGTGAGCAGACCCCACTCGAACCGGCTCCGCAGCCTGTCCTCGAGGGTCGACAGGTTCTTGGGGGGACGGTCCGAGCTGATGACGACCTGCTTGCCGTTCTCGTACAGGCTGTTGAACGTGTGGAAGAACTCCTCGAGGATCTGCTCCTTCCCCTCCAGGAACTGCACGTCGTCGATGAGCAGGACATCGATGGTCCGGTACCGGTCCTTGAACTCGGCCATCTGCTTGCGGCGGATGCCGTTGATGAACTCGTTGAAGAACTGCTCGGAGGTGACGTACCTGACCAGCGAACCGGGTGCGATCTCGCGCCGCTGGTGCCCGACGGCGTGGAGGAGGTGGGTCTTGCCCAGACCGGCCTGCCCGTAGATGAACAACGGGTTGTAGGGGCTCACGATCTGCTCCCCGACCGCCATGGCGGCGGCGTGGGCGAAGCGGTTGGATTGGCCGACTACGAAATGATCGAACGTGTACCGGGGGAGCAGCCTGGTCTGGAGATCCAGACCGGAGGACAGGACGGGTGCGGCACCGGCGATGGGGGGCATCTGGTTGCGGTGCCCGTTGCTCGGGGTGTCGAACATGGCCTGGGTGGCGCTCGGCGCCGGCATGGTCTGGTCGACCCCCAGCTCGACCGTCACGTCCGGGCCGAAGACGGTGCGGGCGGTCTGTTGGACGACATCGAGCAGGTTCTGCGAGACCCAGCGGCGGTTGAAATCGGTCGGGGCGTCGACGTGCAGGGTGTCGCCCTCCAGCCGGTCACGGAGCGGCTTCAGCCACGTGTGCCACGTCAGCGGTGGCACCCCCTGCTCGAGTAACTCCCTGAATCCGGCGCGCGGCGGCAATGTTCGCGGCTGCAGTTCCACGATGGTCCTCTCGATTCGACGTTCCATCTGTCCACACAGGTGTCCACACCATGTGGAAAACCCGATGGTCGGTTTTCATTACGCCAGCGGCGTCCGACCTGCCCACCGGGGGAAGATGCGGGACCCGGCCCCACCGGCGACGGGCGAGAGTAGGGAGGGGGTTCGGGGGATTCAACATCGGCAAATCCTGCGTTGTGGACAAGTGGGGGACGCCCTGTCCTACCTGAAAACCCTTATGGCGCAAGGCTTTCCGCAACGCATTGGCGCTTGGCACGGGTGGGGAGAAGGCCTCCTGGCGTACCGAGAGGCGTTGTTCTATCTTTCGCGGGGGGTGCCGAGATTTCGCGCGGCAGCGCGGCGAGGCCGGCGCGGAAGGGGTCGCCCCCCGTGGTCAGCGCCGAGCGCGACCCGGGCGGGGCGGGTGGACGCCAACGCCACGGCTTTGACAAACGCGCCGGTTGGCCCATACTGTCCTGGCTTCGAACCGAGACGTCTTTCTCTCCTCCGGGTTCCCCCATGAAACGTACCTATCAGCCCAACGTGCGCCGTCGCAAGCGCAAGCACGGCTTCCGTGTCCGGATGCGGACGCGTCACGGGCGCGCCATCCTCAAGCGCAGGCGTGACAAGGGTCGGGAACGGGTCAGCGCCTAGCGGCATGACCTCGTACCGGGCGGTGCGGGGTCGCCGTGCGTTCGCCGGGATCTTTCACGACGGTGAGCGACGGAGGTGCGGCGACGTGACCGCGATCGTCGCTCCCGGCGAGGAGGGCCCCCCTCAGGTGGGGGTGGTGGCCGGGAGGAGGGTGGGCAACGCGGTTCGACGCAACCGGGCGAAACGCCGTTTGCGAGCCGCCGTCGAGCGAGCCCCGCTCGCCGAGAACACGGCCTATGTCGTGATCGGCGGGCCCCAGGTGCCCGACGTCGCGTTCGAGCGGCTGCTGGGCTGGGTGATGGCGGTGACTGGAAGGAACGACGGTGAGTGAGCGAGGACGGGGACCAGGGCCGGTCGGACGAGCCGCGCTTGGTCTGATTGGGATCTATCAACGTTGGATATCCTCAGGAACTGCAGCACACTGTCGCTTTCTTCCAACATGTTCGGCGTATGCCGTTGAGGCGATCGAGCTGCACGGTGCCGTCACGGGCACCCGCCTCGCCCTCGCCAGAATCGGCCGCTGCCACCCCTTCCATCATGGCGGGTACGACCCCGTCCCCAGGTCCACCTCCGTCACCGGTGACGCCGTGGCCGGTACCGGCCCATGAATCCGTTCACCGCACTCGTAAACGGATTGGGATGGATCCTCAGCTTCTTCTACGACATCATCCCTACCTACGGAATCGCGATCATCCTGCTGACACTTCTGGTCAGTTTCCTACTCTTTCCATTGACCTTGAAGCAGACCCGCTCGATGAAGGCGATGCAGGAGATTCAACCCGAGGTCAAGCGTATTCAGAAGGAGTACAAGGACAACCGCGAGGAGATGCAGAAACAGGTGATGGCGCTGTATCAGGAGCGCGGCGTCAACCCGGCCGCCGGGTGCCTCCCCCTGCTGCTCCAGATGCCAATCTGGTTCGCCCTCTTCCAGGTGCTGCGGGTCGCTCCCGAAGTGGTCGACGGGGTCGCCACGGGGAACCTCACCGGCACCGCCATCTCGGAGACATCGAACCTGGGACAGGCGCTGCTGGCCGACAACATCGACTTCATGGGGATGCACCTGCTGGAGACGCCCGGCCAGGCCTTCGCCGGGTCGGGGCTCCCCGATGCGGTCCCCTACATCATCCTGGTTCTGATCGTGATCGTCGCCGGTTACTACCAGACCCGTCAGACCACCAAGCGCGCCGCGGCTTCGGGTCAGATGCAGACCCAACCGGCGGGGATGCAGACGGCGATGAAGATCATGCCCATCATGTTCGGGGTGTTCTCATGGAACTTCCCGGCCGGTCTGGTCCTGTATTTCGCCACCTCGAACCTGTTCAGGATCGGTCAGCAGGCCGTGATCTTCGGGTTGGACGACAAGCACGCCGCCGCCAAGGCCGCAACGTCGATCGCCTCGGCGACCCCCGCCACGGAGCCACCGGCGGACGCCCCGACGCCGCCGCGCAAGCCGGCGTCGAACACCAGCAAGAAGCGCAAACAGCGCAGGAGGAAATAGCCCATGGATTGGGTGGAAGCAACCGGTTCGACCGTCGCCATAGCCGTGCAGGCAGCCGTCACCGAGCTGGGGATCATCGATCCCGAACACGCCGTCGTCGAGGTCCTCCAGGAGCCCAAGCCGGGCTTCCTTGGGATCGGCAAGCAGCAGGCGGTCGTCAAGGTGAGCCGGAAGCCGGTCCCGAAGCAGCCCAGGCGGCGTGGCCGGGGCGGGCGATCAGGCGGTGACGGGGGCCAGGGCGGCGCCGATACCCGTCAGGGCCGCACCAGCAGCCGCCAGGGCAGGCAGCAGGGGGGCCCTCGCGGCAGCGGGAGTCGTGGCGACACCGGCGGCGCCCCCAAGGGCGATCTGCGAGCCGGGACCAGGCAGGACGATGGACAGACTGCACCGGGTGGCGACAGCCGGCGTGGCGAACGCAAGGAGCGAACGGCGATGGACGGACCCCAACTCGACGAGGCAACCGTTACCGAGCAGGCGGCGGTCGCCGAGAACTTCATCAAGGGCCTGCTCGACGCCTTCGGGCTCGAGGGCAACGTGGCCACCCGTATCGAGGACGATACGGTCCACCTCGACGTCACCGGCGAGCAGACCGAGGCTCTGGTGGGCAGCAAGGGCGCCGTCATGCAGGCGGTGCTCGAGATCACCCGCACCGTGGTGCAGCGGTCCACATCCTCGGCGCCCCGAATGCGGCTTGACATCGCCGGGTACGCCGAACGTCGGCGTGAAGCCCTGCGCATCTACACCAACAAGCTGGCGGAGCGTGTCCTCGCCGACGGTGGTGAGGTCATGCTGGAGCCGATGAACTCTGCCGATCGCAAGGTTGTGCATGACACGGTCGCCGAGATCGCCGGTGTCCGGTCGTTCTCGGAGGGTGAGGATCCGGACCGAGCGGTGGTGATCACCCCCGAGGGGTGACGTATCGGCCGACGGCCCGGCGAACGGGCACGTTCCACGTGAAACAACCTCCCGACGTTCTCGGCCGGATCGGCGCCTGGCTTGGCGTCTCCTGGACCGGAGAGCAGATCGCCCGCTTCACGGCTTTTGCCGACTGGTTGACCACCGAGGGCGAAGCGATCGGTGGAATCGGTCCTGGCGAAGCCGATCGGATCTGGGATCGACACATCGCCGATTCGCTCTCCTTTGGTTGGGGTCTGCTCCCCGGCTCGGCTCTCCTCGACGTCGGCTCCGGGGTGGGGCTCCCCGGGATCCCGCTTGCCATTGGGTTTCCCGACGGCGCCGTCACCCTGCTGGATCGCTCGGGCCGGCGGACGGATGCCCTGCATCGGGTCATCCGGATGCTCGCCCTGGCCGCCGAGGTCGTTACCGACCGGCTCGAGGACCACCGCTCCCGGTATGACCGGGTGGTGATGCGGGCCGTGCTCCGTCCCGAGCATGCCGCTACCCTGGGACGGCTGGCGGTGCCCGGAGGTGACGTCGTCGTCGGGATCGGGCGGAGCGCACAACCACCCGACGTATCGCTCCCGATGGGGGCCACGCTGATCCAGGTCGAGGACGGAGTGCTTGACGGGACCGCCTGGCTGCTTAGGATGCCGGTGCGTGAGAATCCCCTCGATGATCCCGACGCCTGAACGGCGCGCCACCATCGTGGCGCTGGCCAACCAGAAGGGCGGGGTCGGCAAATCCACCACAACGATCAACCTCGGTGCCGGGCTGGCCCTCCAGGGCGAGCGGGTGCTGCTGGTCGACACCGATCCCCAGGCGAACACCACCTCGGGTCTCGGGATCGACCGCAGCCGCCTCACCAGGACGATCTACAACGTCCTGGTGGAGGACGCCCCGATCGAGGACGTCATCGAGCCGACAACGATGCGGAATCTGTACGTCGTCCCGGCCAACATCGAGCTCGCCGGGGCCGAGATCGAGCTGGTCAGCATGCTTGCCAGGGAGAATCGGCTGCGCAACGCCCTCGACAAGGTCAGGACCGAGTTCGATCTGATGCTGATCGACTGCCCGCCCTCGCTGGGGCTGCTCAGCATCAACGGGCTCACCGCCGCAGACGAGGTGTTGATCCCCATCCAATGCGAGTACTACGCCCTCGAAGGTGTCAGCCTGCTGATGCGGAACATCGGTCTGGTGCGTCAACAGCTCAACCCTCAGCTTGATGTGGAGGGCATGGTGTTGACCATGTTCGACGGCCGTACCACGCTGTCATCCGACGTCGTCCGCCAGGTCCGCGAGCATTTCGGCGAGATAACATATCGTACCATAGTGCCGCGCACCGTCAGGCTCAGCGAAGCACCGTCGTACGGCGAGCCGATCGAGGCGTTCGACCCCATGTCCCGTGGCGCCATCGCCTATCGGGAGTTGGCACGAGAGTTCAGGAGGCGTCATGGCCGAGCGTAGGACGGGTCTGGGGCGGGGCATCGGGGCGCTGATCCCACCGGCGGTGAGCGCAGCGGCGGGTCTGCAGACGATCCCGCTCGACCGTATCGCCACCAATCCCCGGCAGCCACGCAGCTACTTCGACGACGAGGCCATGGGCACGCTGGCAGAGTCGATCAGGGAGATCGGGCTGCTCCAGCCCGTCGTGGTGCGGGCGCTCGGTGATGAGCGGTTCGAGCTCATCGCCGGGGAGCGGCGGTGCCGGGCGGCCAGGATGGCGGGGCTGGTGGACGTGCCCGCCATCGTACGGGACACGACCGAGCCCCACACCAGCCTCACCGAGGCTCTGATCGAGAACCTGCAACGGGAGGATCTGGGCCCGCTCGAGGAGGCCGCCGCCTATCGCCAGCTCATCGACGACTTCGGCCTCACCCACGAGGAGGTCGCCGACGGCGTTGGCCGCAGCCGGAGCACGGTGAGCAACACGGTGCGTCTGCTCCAGCTCCCCGGATCTGTGCACCTGCTGCTCGAGCAGGGGCGGCTGAGCGCCGGTCACGCCAGGGCTCTGCTCGGGCTCGATGACGCCGCCTACGCCACCCACATCGCCAGTCGAGCTGCGGACGAGGGCTGGTCGGTACGCCAGGTCGAGGACGCGGTGCGAATCAGGACCCGTTTCGCTGGCGAACAGACCACCAAACCGAGGAAGGTCCGCCCGCCGGCCATCCTTGAACTCGAGGAACGCCTCGCCGAGCGTCTCGGTACCCGGGTCGACATCGACCACGCCGGCAGGGGCGGGAAGATGGTCATCCGCTACCGCTCGCTCGACGACCTCGAGCGGATCTACCGGAACCTCTTCGGCTAGATACCCGAGGGGTGAGCCCCGCCGTCACCGAACTTCAGCGGATTGGTACTCGTCAGGGGTACGCAGAACCTTAGGTTCGCCGGAATCTGCCACCTGCTGCGTTATGTGGCGGTGCGTTCCGTGGCGGTGCGTTCCGTGGCGGTGCGCTACGTGGCGGTGCGTTCCGTGGCCAGCAGATCGCGGATGCCCTGTGCGGCCGCTCTTCCAACGGAAGCGTCCATCGGCGACGCGGCGACGATGATGGAAGGTGGCCTGGTGTCCTGGAGCATGGGAACCGAGCGGCCGGCGGCGGGGAGGGCGACGGCGGCGGCCACGGCGGTGGCCACCTTCTCGCCGGCAGCGGAGTGGCTCTGGGTCGAGGCGAAGAAGAACACTGCGGACTCGCCGTCGCGGGGGTGGGCGAACGAGACCACGAAGTCGGCGCCCATCCGGTTGGCGCGCAATGCCCTTACCCCCTCGGCGGGGTAGGTGTCTGCGCTGCGGGAGAACACCGGGTGCCCGCCCTGGCTCTGGATGGCGGCGGCGAACTCGACCGCCGCCTCCCAACACGCCGCCGCCTCGTCCTGGGAGCGGCAGAAGGCGTCGACGTACACCCGCTGCCCGGCCAGGTGGGTGGGGAGCGAGGCGAGCCACTGACGCTCCCGCACCGCATCACGGCCGTGCTTCTTGGTGGCCCGGTCCATCAGGTTGAGCTCTGCAACCACCTCGGCGCCTGCGATCCCGTCCTCCGCCATCCGTCGGTTGGCCTGGAAGTCGAGCAGCGCCCGCAGGGAGTCAGGGCCAAAGGTGCCGTCGACCTTGCCGGCGTCGAACCCGAGGGCGTTGAGCCGACGTTGCAGCTCCGACACGTCGTCCCCCCGCATCATCGGGACCCGGTGGTACAGCATCCGGTCACCGAGGACGTAGCCGGCGTCGACCAGCGTCCGCCAGGTGTCGCCCCCGACGATGCCGTCCGGGGCGAGCCCGCGGGAGCGCTGGAAGGCGACGACGGCGCGCTCGGTGGCGGCGCCGAACGCCGCCGGCTGGTCATCCCCGACCGGATGGTCGAGGGCCGTCAGGCGCTGCTGGATGTCGCGAACGGCCTCGCCCTCGTCGCCGAGCCGATAGAGCCTCACGGTTCCATCGTCTCACATCGCCAGATCAGCGCAGGTAGTCGCCCAGCTCGGAGACCAGCTGAGACTTGGAGCGGGCGCCGACCAGCCGCTTGGCCTCCCGGCCACCCTGAAACACGATCAGGGTGGGGATGCTCATCACGCGGTGGTCCATGGCGATCTGCTGGTTCTCGTCGACGTTGAGCTTGGCCACGCCCAGCTTGTCGGCGTGCTCACCTGCCAGTTCCTCGAGGGGGCCGTTCATGGCCCGGCAGGGGCCGCACCACTCGGCCCAGAAGTCGACCAGCACCGGGGTGTCGCCGGTGATGAGCGTGGAGAAGTTGTCGCTGGTGGCGACGACGGTGTTCTTTCCCATGGTGTCCGGCCCTGAGGCCCCACCTCCTCGGTTGGCTAGTCGCGTTGGGGTTTGCGAAGTTGGTATTGCGTTCAACGATCCGGTGGCCGGTTCATTCCGACCCGTGCCGCCGATCCTCGAGCCAGCGCTCGGCGTCGATGGCGGCCTGGCAGCCCATCCCGGCGGCGGTGACCGCCTGCCGGTACACCTTGTCGACGACGTCTCCGGCGGCGAACACGCCCTCGATGTTGGTGTGGGTGGAGCCCGGTCTGGTGAGGAGGTATCCGTTCTGGTCGGTCTCGAGCTGTCCGGCGAACACCGACGTGTTGGGGGTGTGGCCGATGGCGACGAAGACCCCGTCGCAGGCTAGTTCCCCGGTCTCCCCGGTGACGAGGTTGCGGACCCTGACCCCGGTCACGGAGGTGTCACCGAGGATCTCCTCGACCACGGTGTCCCACACCACGTCGATCCGCTCGTGCTCCAGCACCCGGTTGGCCATGATCTTGGAGGCGCGGAACTCGTGGCGACGATGGACGACGGTGACTATGGAGGCGAACTTGGTGAGGAACAGTGCCTCCTCCATGGCGCTGTCGCCGCCGCCGACCACCACCAGCCGCTTGCCCCTGAAGAAGAACCCGTCGCAGGTGGCGCACGAGGAGACCCCGTGGCCGCGCAGCTTGTCCTCACCGGGGACACCGAGCCACCGGGCCGAAGCGCCGGTCGAGATGATGACGGCACCGGCCCGGTAGTGATCGTCACCGGCCCATACCTGGAAAGGTGTGGAACCGAAGTCCACCTTGGTGACGTCGGCGGTGATGATCGTGGTGCCGAACCGCTCCGCCTGCTTGCGGAACTGCTCCATCAGATCCGGGCCCATGATCCCGTCCGGAAACCCCGGGTAGTTCTCGACGTCGGTGGTCAGCATGAGCTGCCCGCCCCGCTCGAATCCCTCGATCATCAGCGGGGCCAGGTCGGCCCGGGCGGCGTACACGGCGGCGGTGAGCCCTGCGGGGCCCGACCCGATGATGATCACCTGTTCGGAACGTGTCTCAGACACCGGTTTCCTCTCCAGCCGGGTCCCTCCTCGGAAGCCGGCGTGACCACAGCAACATCCCCAGCAGCAGGAATATGCCACCGAGGATCAGGTAGGCGGGCTCGGTGCCCACCAGGTTTGCCAGGAACCGGAACAGCCCCACCCCGAGGTAGATGGCGAGCAGCGTCAGCAGCATCACCGCCACCAAGCCCACCGCCACCCACGTGACCCAGCCCTTGACCCGGCCGACCGTGAGCGAGCGGATGCGCCCGGCCACGGATTCGAGCAGGTCGGCGATCTTGGCCGGGTAGTCATCCATGCGCCGGTCAGCTTAGAGGCGACGATTCACCGGGTCACGATCGCCCGGCGGGGGATCCCCCGGTCAGGGAACCTCGGAGACGACCGTGCAGCTCACGAGGTCGTGGAGCAGGATCCGCACCGCCCCGTCGACCATGACGTTCACCGTCACCACGGTGGTACCCAGATCGGCCACGTCGATCGTCCCCAGGACGACCGACTCGGCCGGGGCGGCGAGGAACACGGACGCCGCCCCGATGCACGGTTCCTCGGTCGCGACGGGCCCGAAAGCGTCGGGTCCCATGGTCTCCTCGGCGGTGACGGCCAGCTCGGAGTCCTCCGACGTCGCATCGGTGGCGATCGATGGGATGGCCATGGTCTCGATCTGCTCCCGCAGTTCGGTGAGGGCGCCGACGCTGACCTCCACCCGGCGCGGTCGGTCGGCAAACACACCGCCTTCAGCCGCCGCCGCCGTCGTCGTGGAGGTGACCTCGGCCGTCAGCTGCTGCTCGGCCGCAACCGTTGCCGTCGGGGCGGACATCGTCGCCCGCTCGTCGGTCCCGTCGGCATCTGCGGAGGTGGGGGCGTCGGCGGCGGTGTCGCCACCGGCGGCGTCATCGGACCCGGCGGTCAGCGACCGGATGGCGTTGCCCCCGACGACAACGGCCAGGAAGATGGCGGCCACGGTGGCCAGCGGCGCCCAGTTGAACCGACGTCCACGTCCGGTGGCGGCAGGGGCAGCCCGCTCCACCGGGGGAGGGGCAGCGGTCACGGTGTGCCCCAGCCGGTCGTTCAGCGCCCGGTGAAGCCGCCTGGCCTCCAGGTCGGTGAGCCGTGCCCCGGGATCGTCGATCAGCGCGGCCAGGGCACCGAGGGCGGTGTGCTGGGCGGCGAGGTCGGCGGTGCAGCGCTCGCATCCGGCGATCTCGGCGGCGGCGCCGCTGGCTTCCTCGCTGCGCAGCCCTCCTGCGGCGATCGCCATGATCAGATCGAGGTCGTGGTCGTGCACGGTCATGCCCTGGTTGGATGCTGGTCCGGGGGCCTGAGGTTCCCGAGCTGCTCGGCGAGCAGCCGCCGGCCCCTGAAGACCCGTGATTTGACCGTGCCCACCGGCACGTCGAGGGCGGTGGCGGCGGTCTCCAGCGAGAGACCCTGGAGATCGACCAGCACCACCGCCGCCCGAAACACGTCGGAGAGCTGGGCGAGGGCCCGCTCCACCTCGGGGCGGAGCTCGACGGACGTCAACGCCTCCTCGGCCTTCGGGTCGGGCAGGTCGTGGTACTCGGGGAGCTGATCGGTGGGCCGGCGCTGCTGCCGTCTGAGATGGTCGTAACAGACGTTGACGGTCACCCGGTACAGCCAGGTGCTGAACGCCGCCTCCGCCTTGTAGCGGTCGGCCTTGCGGAACAGGGTGACGAAGGTGTCCTGGGTGGCGTCGAGGGCGGCGTCACGGTGGCGGAGCATCCTCAGGCAGATGGCGAACACCCGGTCTTGGTGGGCGCGCACCAGCTCGTCGAAGGCGGTCAGATCGCCGGCGACGTAGCGCTCGACCAGGGCGATGTCGGTGGCGGCATCGGTCATCGGAGCCGATTGTGGTCGCCGTCTCGATCCAAGTCACGACACGACCGCTCAGCGGGTGAAGGTGACGTCCCCGATCTCACCGACGTGCACCCCCTCGCCCGCGTCGGGGAGCGAGGTCAGCCACAGCACCCACACGCCCTGTTCCCGTCCGGGGAGCTGGACCGTGGCCGGTGCGGTCCCGAGGGTTCCCGACGCCACCATGTCCCACAGGTCGAAGTCGTCGGGGACGGTCACCGCCCAGCCGATCTCGTACGAGACCCCGGCCGCTCCGGTGATACGCACCGCCGCCGGCTGGGCGGCGGGGGTGAACACCACCCCGACCCCCGGCTTCACCGAGGACAGGGGGCTGAAGTAACGCTCGGTTCGCCACACGGTGGTGCGGTCCCCGTCATGGATGAGGGGGATGCTCGACTCGTTCTCGGTGGCGTTGTCGCCGAACGGGTCGTACGACCGGGCGGTGACCGGGATCGTCTCCTCCGCCGCGGGGTCGGCGGGAGGGGTGGCGGTGCCCCGGTCCTGGGGGCGGTCGCTGATGTCCTGCGGGGTGGCGGGGAACAGGAAGGGCGAGTCGGGGTCCACGTCGACGATCAACCCCAGGCCCCCGAACACCATGGCGGCGGCGACGAGGATGGCGGCGGGGGTAAGCCACCGCCACGACCACGCCCCGTCGCCCCCGGTGTCGGTGTGGAAGGGGGCGGCCCGCATCGCCGCCGCCAGGTGAGCGGCATCGACCACGCCGGCCTCGGCGCCGGCCAGGGCGTCGTCGACGCTGCGAGGCAGACCCTCGACCACCTGCGAGGGCCGCAGCTCGGCGGCAGCGGATCCGGTCAAGGCCTGGCGCAAGGTCGTGGCCAGGGCCCTGGTGTCGTCGACCGGGGAGCGGCCCACGGGTTCCCTCCCGTAGGAGCCCAGCTTGGCTGGATGCGCCGCCGAGAACTGGACGGCGCCGACGTCGATGGCGCCGTGGACGCTTCCCGAGGCGTGGAGGGCGGCCAGAGCCTCGGCCAGACCCGCCGCATTGGGCAGGAACTCCTGCACGGGGAGGGTGTCACCCGCGTTGAGCCTGTCGGCGATCGACACCCCGCCGTTCCATTCCAGCACGGCGAAGGTGGCGTCGTCCTCGGCCACCTCGTAGACCTTGGTCAGGTGGAGGTGCGCCACCCTGGCGGCGTCCCGCACCGCCGCGGTGTACCGGTGGCGGCGCCGCTCGTCGGCCGAAGGGTCGAGCGAGCGGATCAGGACCGGCCGGTCGAGGGCGGTGTCCGTGGCCAGCCACTCCTCGACATCACCATCGCGGCCCAACCTGACCTGGGTCTGGTATCGCGGGGGGAGCTTGGGAGCCACGCATCCTCCTCGGCG
>JBPCMS010000051.1:0-14482 GCA_051002015.1 Acidimicrobiia bacterium | reverse complement strand
ACATCGCCAATCCCGCGCTGGCCGAGCTCGGCGACCGCCGCATCGAGTGGGCGGCGCGCCGCATGCCGGTGCTCGCCACCATCCGGGAGCGCTTCGAGAAGGAGCAGCCGCTGGCGGGGATCACCGTCGGTGCCTGCATGCACGTCACCTCCGAGACCGCCAACCTGATGCTCACGCTACGCGCCGGAGGCGCCACCGTGGTCCTGTGCGCCTCCAACCCGCTGTCGACCCAGGACGACGTGGCCGCCTCGCTGGTGGCTCAGGGCATCCCGGTCTTTGCGGTGCGGGGCGAGGATTCGGACACGTTCTACCGGCACATCCACGCCATGCTGGACCATCAGCCGGACATCGTCTTCGATGACGGTGCCGACACCACCACCGTGCTCCACAAGGAACGCAGCGACCAGCCGGTGCTGGGCGGGCTCGAGGAGACCACCACCGGGGTGCTCCGACTGCGGGCAATGGCCGCCGATGGGGTGCTCCGCTACCCGGTGGTGGCGGTCAACGACTCCGACACCAAGCACCTGTTCGACAACCGGCACGGCACCGGCCAGTCGTCCCTCGACGGGATCCTGCGCGCCTCCAACATCCTGTTCGCCGGCCGGACCGTCGTCGTTGCCGGCTACGGGGACTGCGGGTGGGGGATCACAGAGCGGGCCGCAGGCCTCGGGGCGTCCACGGTGGTGGTCGAGGTCGACCCGATCCGCGCCCTGTCCGCCGCCATGTCGGGCCACCGGGTGATGTCGGTCGACGAGGCCGCCCCCATCGGCGACGTGTTCATCACCGCCACCGGGAACATCCACGTGCTGCGCGAGGAGCACTTCGTCAAGATGAAGGACTCGGCCATCCTGGCCAACGCCGGGCATTTCGACGTCGAGATCGATCTGGTCGCCCTCGGCAAGCTGGCCGAGTCGAACCGAGAGCTCCGACCCAACCTGCGTGAGTACACGATGCCGGACGGGCGGAGGCTGCTGGTGGTGGCCGAAGGCCGTCTGGTCAACCTCGCCGCCGCCGAGGGTCACCCCGCCGACGTGATGGACATGTCGTTCGCCGACCAGGCGCTGGCCGCCGAGTGGCTGGTCCGTGAGGGCGCCGAGCTGGCACCGGACGTCTACGTCCTGCCAGCCGACCTCGATCGGGAGGTCGCCAGGCTCAAGCTGGCCTCGATGGGCGGCGGGCTGGAGACCCTCACCTCCGAGCAGGAGAAGTACCTGGCAAGCTGGCAGGAAGGCACCTGAGCTCGGCGACCCCTACCAGGGACCCGCCCCATCCGCCGTACGTTCTCTCACCCAGCCGGTCCCGGTTGGTGTCGGCAATGAGCCACCGGATCATCCCAGTATGGGCGACTTTGCCACCCCAATGCGGCCGTGCCCGTCGGTTTCTGTCACACCCTCACGCCATGATGGCGCCATGGTTGGTTGTGCCGTGTGCGGATCATTGGCCGGTTCACCGGTGTGCGCCGGGTGTCGTCGCAGCCTGGCGCCGGGGCGGCGGTTCCTGAGCCCGGGCGGGCTGCTCGTCTCCGCCGCCTTCGCCCACCACGACGCCGGGCGGGTGCTGGTCCACCGGCTCAAGTACCAGGCGATACCGGCCGCCGCCGAGGTGCTGGCGGCGGGGATGGCCGGGGCGGTGCCTCCTTCCGCCACCGCCCTGGTGCCCGTGCCGAGGGCGAGGCTGCGGCGATGGCGGTACGGGATCGACCCCGCCCGGTGGCTGGCGGTGGCCGTGGGCAGACACACCGGGCTGCCGGTGATCCCCGCCCTGGCCGCGGGGTGGTGGTGGCGCCGCCACGCCGCCCGGGGTGACGCCGCCCGGTCCCGGGTGCTGGTGCGCCCCTTGGCCCGGGCCGATCCGGGGTGGGTCCTGGTCGATGACGTTGCCACCTCGGGCGCCACCCTCGACACCGCCGCGGCCGCATTCGGCGGGGGAGTCTCGCTCGGTCTTGTGGCCACGGCGCCGAGTAGCATGAGAGGGGTCGGGAGGCCGAGCGGGGCCTCCACGAGTCGGGAGGTCGTGTGATCGGGTCCGACCGGTCGAGGTCCACCCTTTCGCCACGTCCTGCCCACCCTTGGCCATCCCGGCCATCCCGTGCGTCGACGCCGATCGGCCGAGCGCGTCCTCGCAACGGCCGCTGAGAAAGGAAGCTCGTTGGACGTTCAGGTGCACGGCAAGAACACCCAGGTGAGCGAGGCGATGCGGGCCCTCGCCGAGGAGAAGGTGGCGCACGCCGGCAGGATCTTCGACGGCGGCGCCGCCAGCGCCGACGTCGAGTTCACCGAGTGGCGCAACCCCCGGGTCGCCGGACGGTTCCGGGTCGAGATCACCACCAGGGTCAAGGGTCACACGGTGCGGGTAGAGGCCTCCTCCGCCGACGACCGCAGTGCCCTCGACATGGCCGTCGACAAGTTCGAGCAACAGCTGCGCAGGCTCAAGGAACGGCTGGTGCAGCGTTCACGGGTCCACGGCGAGCCGCCCCGCCCCACCACGGACGACATCGCCACCTCAGCCGGCGCCGGCCCTCCGGTGCGCACCAAACGGTTCGAGCTCATACCCATGTCGGTCGAGGAGGCGACGCTGCAGATCGACCTGCTCGGCCACGCCTTCTTCTTCTTCCACGACGCCGAGAGCGGCAAGCCGTCCGTCCTCTACCACCGCAAGGATGGATCCCTGGGGTTGATCGTCCCCGCCTGATCCGATTCTCGCCTGGAGACACCCGGCTCCCGATAGGTCGTTGCCCGGCCTTATCATTCCGGGAGCATGTCCATCTTCACCAAGGTCCTCCACATCGGGGAGGGCAAGCGGCTGAGGGAGCTCGAAGCGGTGGTCTCCCGGGTCAACACGCTGGAACCAGCCATGGAGCAGCTCACCGACACCGAGCTCGCCGCCAAGACGGTCGAGTTCCGCCGGCGCATCGCAGACGGTGCCGGCCTCGACGACCTGGAGGCCGAGGCGTTCGCCGTGGTGCGCGAAGCGGCCAAGCGGGTGCTCGGCCAACGCCACTTCGACGTCCAGATCATCGGGGCGGGGGCGCTCCACCGCGGCGCCATCGCCGAGATGAAGACCGGTGAGGGCAAGACCCTGGTGTCCACCATGCCGGCGTACCTCAACGCCTTGAGCGGTGCCGGGGTCCACCTGGTCACCGTCAACGACTACCTGGCCAAGCGAGACTCGGAATGGATGGGCAGCATCCACCGGTCCCTCGGGCTCACCGTCGGGCTCATCCAGGGGGAGATGACCCCGGCGGAGCGACGCCCCGCCTACCAGTCCGACATCACGCACGGCACCAACAACGAGTTCGGCTTCGACTACCTGCGCGACAACATGGCGATGCGTCCCGACAGCAGGGTGCAGAGTGGCCACGCCTACGCCATCGTCGACGAGGTCGACTCGATCCTGGTCGACGAGGCGAGGACCCCGCTGATCATCTCCGGAGCCGTCGGCGAGACTGGGAAGTACTACCAGCAGTTTGCCCGGATCGCCCTCCAGTTGATCAGGGACCGGCACTACGAGGTCGACGAGAAGAAGCGCCAGGTGGTGACCACCGAGGACGGCGTCTCCAGGGTGGAGCAGGTGCTCGGCGTGGAGAACATGTACGACTTCGCCAACGTCGACTTCATCCACCACCTCGACGTCGCCCTCAAGGCCAAGGAGCTCTACCAGCGCGACGTGGACTACCTGATCAAGGACGGCGAGGTCAAGATCGTCGACGAGTTCACCGGAAGGGTCCTCGAGGGCAGGCGCTACCAGGAAGGACTGCACCAGGCGATCGAGGCCAAGGAAGGTGTCCGGATCAAGGAGGAGAACCAGACCCTGGCCACGGTCACCATCCAGAACTACTTCCGGATGTACGAGAAGCTGGCCGGCATGACCGGTACCGCCGCCACCGAGGCCAGCGAGTTCAAGGAGATCTACAACCTCGACGTGGTCGAGATCCCCACCAACCGCCCGGTGACCCGCTGGGATCAGCCGGACCTCATCTACATCGACGAGGACGCCAAGTTCGCCGCCCTGATGGAAGACATCGTGGAGCGCAACCAGGCGGGCCAGCCGATCCTGGTCGGCACCGTCTCCATCGAGAAGTCCGAGCGGCTCGCCAACTACCTGAAGCGGAACGGCATCAGACACGAGGTTCTCAACGCCAAGCAGCACGAGCGTGAGGCCCACATCATCGCCCAGGCGGGCAAGTTCGGTTCGGTGACCGTCGCCACCAACATGGCGGGCCGCGGCGTCGACATCATGCTCGGCGGCAACCCCGAGGAGCTGGCCAAGTCCGAGATGCGCCGGGCAGGGTTGGAGCCGGGCGGCGAGGGTTACGAGGAGGCGTACGCCGACGCCCACCGGCGCTTCAAGTCCGAGACCGAGATCGAGCGGGAGAAGATCCTCGAGCTGGGCGGCCTCTACGTCCTCGGCACCGAGCGGCACGACTCCCGCCGCATCGACAACCAGCTCCGGGGACGCTCGGGTCGCCAGGGAGATCCCGGCGAGTCCCGCTTCTACCTGTCGCTCGAGGACGACCTGATGCGCCGCTTCGCCAACGAACGGGTGGCGGCGATCATGACCAGGCTCAAGATCCCCGCCGATGTGCCCATCGAGCACAATATGGTCTCCAAGGCGATCGAGCGGGCCCAGGGCCAGGTCGAGGCGCAGAACTTCGAGATCCGGAAGAACGTCCTCAAGTACGACGAGGTGATGAACACCCAGCGGGAGATCATCTACCGCTGGCGTGACCAGGTCCTCGACGGGGTCGATACCCGGGAGCTGCTCGACGAATGGCGCGACGAGGTCATCGAGGCCGAGGTGTCCGGCATGACCGAGGTCGGCGACGCCGCCGATTGGGACTGGGACGAGTTCCAGACCCGGATCGCCCAGTACTTCGACACCGACCTCGGCCGCGACTCGTTCGATCACCCGGGGGACATGCGGGGCGACGAGGTGATCGAACGCTACCAGGAGGAGGCGGCCGCCAGGTACGAAGGGCGCCGCCAGGAGCTGGGCGCCGACGTGCTCGGCACCCTGGAGCGCCAGGTGGTGCTGTCGATCATCGACAACAAGTGGCGGGAGCACCTCGGCGAGATGGACTATCTGCGGGCCGGCATCGGCCTGCGGGCGATGGGTCAGCGCGATCCGCTGGTCGAATACCAGCGGGAGGGCTATGACCTGTTCTCGGCGCTGGTCGACACCACCAAATCCGACAGCCTCCGCTACCTGTATCGGGTGCAGGTGGTCAAGCAGGACGCCCCGCCCCAGCCGAGGAACGTTCGCACCTCCGGCGGCGGGCCCACGGCCAAGCCGAAGCCGGTGAAGGTCGACGCCAAGGTGGGGCGCAACGCTCCGTGCCCGTGCGGATCCGGCAAGAAGTACAAGCACTGCCACGGCTCCAACCGGGCGGCCGACGCCGACTGAGGCCCGCCCGGGTACCCTCCACCTCCCATGAACGATTTCGACCCCGGCGCCATGCTGAAGGAACTCGAGGCGAGACTCGACGACGCCCGGAGGTTCCTTTGACGTCGCAGGCAAGCTCGCCGAGGTCGAGGAGCTGAGGGCTCTCGCCTCCGCTCCCGATCTGTGGGATGACCAGGTGCGCGCCCTCGCCGTCACCAGGAAGCTGTCCCGGTTCGAGTCGACCATCGCCATGATCGACGGTCTGGCTGGACGGATCGAGGATGCCGGTGTGCTGCTCGACCTCGCCCAGAGCGAGGACGATGCCGGCGCCGCCGCCGAGGCACGCCAGGAGCTGGTCGACCTCGAGACCGAGCTGGCGGCGCTGGAACGGGAGACGCTGTTCTTCGGGGACTACGACGACCGGTCCGCCATCATCAGCATCCATGCGGGAGCCGGCGGGGTCGATGCCCACGACTGGGCCGAGATGCTGCTGCGGATGTACCTCCGATACCTGGAGCGGTCCAAGCTCGGGTTCGAGGTGGACGAGGTCTCACCGGGTGATGAGGCCGGCATCAAGTCGGCGACCGTCACCGTCACCGGCGACCACGCATACGGGACGTTCGAGAGCGAGCGCGGGGTGCACCGCCTGGTCAGGATCAGCCCATTCGACTCCCAGTCGCGCCGTCACACCTCGTTTGCCGGGGTCGATGTGGTGCCCGAGGTCGAGCTGGGCGACGTCGAGATCAACGAGGACGATCTCCGCATCGACACCTACCGGTCGCAGGGAGCGGGCGGCCAGCACGTCAACACCTCCGACTCGGCGGTGCGGATCACCCACCTCCCCACCGGGATCGTGGTCGCCGTCCAGAACGAGCGGTCCCAGCTCCAGAACAAGAACCGGGCCATGCAGATCCTCGCCTCCCGGTTCGCCGAGCACGCCCGCCGCCAGCAGCAACAGGAGATCGACGCCATCAGGGGCGAGCAGACGGAGGCCGGCTGGGGGCGGCAGATCCGCTCCTACGTGCTTCAGCCGTACCAGATGGTGAAGGACCTGCGCACCGGCGCCGAGGTGGGCAACGTCGACGGCGTGCTCGACGGCGACCTCGACGTCTTCATGGACTCGTACCTGCAGTGGAGGCGGGCGGGCCACGAGGACCGCTGAGAGCTTGGTGTATTCACCGAGCGTCGGTACCATCCCCGCCGGGAGCGGCGGGGCCGAGCACATCAACCGGGGTCACTGGCGCTGCGCCGCCCCCGGAGCGAGGACTCAATGATCCGACTGGACAACGTGACCAAGACCTATGACGGCGGCGTCGTCGCCGTCAAGGACGCCGCCCTCGAGATCAACAAGGGCGAGTTCGTCTTCCTCGTAGGCCCATCCGGGTCGGGCAAGTCGACCCTCATCCGCCTGATGATGCGCGAGGAGCGGCCGACCGCAGGCGACATCTGGGTTGCCGGCAAGCACGCCTCGGTGCTGGCCAACTGGAAGGTGCCGCACCTGCGTCGCTCCATCGGCACCGTTTTCCAGGACTTCAAGCTGCTCCCCAACAAGACCGTCTACGAGAACGTGGCATTCGCCCTCGAGGTCACCGGTCGGCCCCGGGCCGTGATCAAGTCACAGGTGCCCCAGGTGCTCAAGCTGGTCGGGCTCTCCGCCAACGCCGAGCGCTACCCCCGGCAACTCTCCGGTGGCGAGCAGCAGCGGGTGTCGATCGCCCGGGCCTTTGTCAACCGTCCCCTGATCCTGCTCGCCGACGAGCCCACCGGGAACCTCGACCCCGCCACCTCGGTGGGGATCATGCGCATCCTCGACCGCATCAACCGCACCGGCACCACCGTGGTGATGGCCACCCACGACCACGCCATCGTCGACGCCATGCGGCGCCGGGTGGTCCAGCTGGAGCGGGGCAGGATCGTGCGCGACCAGATGGGCGGCCTCTACGACCGACGCGGCGCCGGTGGGCCCGTCGACCAGCCGATGCGCACCCAGGGCGATATCGAGGTCCCCATCGCCGACCCTGCAGAGATCACCGCCGAGATCCCCGCCATCAGCCGGCCCATCGCCACCAGGCCCGAGCGGGTCGACATCGATCCGGAGACCATCGAGATGAACGCCATCGATCCGGCCAGAGCCGAGCTGGCCGCGACCGAGCTCACCGACGTCGAGGATGCCCGCTGATGAGCTTCCAGTACGTGTTCATGGAGGCCTTCAACAACATCAGGCGCAACGGGCTGGTGGTGCTCGGCGCCATCCTGGCGGTGTTCATCTCGCTGCAGCTGATGTTCGGCACCCTGATCTTCGGGGAGATCGCCCGGATCAACACGGTGCGCTGGGAGGAGGACGTACGGGTCATCGCCTTCCTCCGCGACGAGTTCCGTGACGTCGACGCCCTCCGCGACGAGGTCGCCAGCTGGGACGACGTCGCCGAGGTGATCATCTTCTCCAAGGCGGATGCCCAGGAGGAGGCCCTGGAGATGCTGGCCAACCATTCCAGCGCACGGCGGCTCATCGAGGAACGTCCCGGGATCCTTCCCGCCTCGATCCGGGTGCGCCCCATCGACCTCGAGCAGTACGACCCGATCGTGCAGCGGCTGCAGAGCTCCCCGGGGGTGAGCAACATCATCACCGCCGGTCCTCAGATCGCCGCCCTGGCGGCGTTGCGCGACGGGTTGCGGGTGGTGTTCTCCATCCTGTCGGTGGCACTGGGTATCGCCGCCGTCGCCCTGATCGCCAACACCATCCAGATGGCGATCTACGCCAGACGCGAGGAGATCGAGATCATGCGGCTGGTGGGCGCCTCCAACTGGTATGTCCGGATACCCTTCGTCATCGAGGGGATGATCGAGGGGCTGTTCGGGGGTGCCCTCGCCATCGGTGTCGCCATCGGCGTCTACCGCATCGCCCTGCAGCGACTGACCACGCTCCCCGAGTTCATCACCATCGACATCGGTGCCGAGTTCCTGACCCGCTGGTCGATCATCACCCTCGTCTTCGGTGTGCTGGTCGGCATCTTGGGATCGAGCCTCAGCCTGGCGGTCCATCGCTACCTGAAGACCTGAGACGGTGGCTGACGGGCGCCTCGGGAGACGGCTCACCACCACGCTGGTAGCCGCCGCCCTCAGCGTATCGGCGCTCGGCTCGGTGCCGGTGGCGGCGCAGGACGACCTGGAGAGCGATCTCGCCGAGGTCAACGCCCGGCTCGACGCAGTGGCGACCAGCATCGAGTCCGCCCAGGGTGAGCGCTCCGCCATCGCCTCCGAGGTGATCGCCACCAGGGACCGGATCAGCACGCTGTACGCCCACCAGTCGTCGATCGCCGTGTCGTACGGCCAATCGGTGTCTGCCGGCGGGGTGGTCGGGTACGTCGGCTCCACCGGTCTGTCCACCGGCCCCCATCTCCACTTCGAGGTCAGGGTGAACGGCGACCCGGTCGACCCATCCGGGTACCTCTGACATGGCCCGCAATGAGGCGGGCCGCAAGGTGGTCACCACCAACCGGCGGGCTCGCCACGACTACGAGATCGTCGAGACCTTCGACTGCGGGATGGTGCTCACCGGATCGGAGATCAAGAGCATCAGGTCGGGCCAGGTGCAACTCAAGGATGCGTACGCCGAGATCCGAGGCGGCGAGGTGTGGCTCAACAACGCCCACATCGCCCCGTACCAGTTCGCCCGCGAGGGCGGCCACGATCCCGAGCGAGCCCGCAAGCTGCTCCTTCACGGCAGGGAGATCTCCCGTCTCATCGGCAAGGTCAAGGAGTCGGGCCTCACCCTGATCCCGCTGTCCGTGTATCTGTCCAACGGCTATGCCAAGGTCGAGCTGGCGCTGGCCAGGGGGCGGCGCACCGTTGACAAACGGCACCGGATAAGGGAGCGGGAGCAGCAGCGGGAGATGGACAGGGCCCGTCGGCGCTGACCTCGCCGCAACCGGGAAGACGCCACCGCGGTTGACCCACCCGGCTAACATGGGAACGTGCCGACGGATGTTGGCCCCACACGGGGGTGACACGGTTTCGACTGTGAGGGTCGAGGCGCCGGAAGCGAGCCGAGGAACCCCGGAGTCCTCGTTAAATCGCCGGGAAACGCATACGTGCCGACGACAATCTGGCACTGGCTGCCTAAGTAGCAGCCTGTCCGCCCGGTGGGTGCCTGCCTCGCCGGAACGGGCAACGCAATGCAGGAGGCAGCCGTGGGGGCGCCGGAGACCCACGGTCGAGATCACCTCCGGATAGGGTCGCGGACAGACGTGCCGACAGCGGTTCACGACCCGAAAGCTCGCTGTTGGCTGCGCTCGGAGATGCCGACGCTTAAACCTCACGGGACGGGGGTTCGACTCCCCCCACCTCCACCGGGGCCCCGGTCGACGGACCGGGGCTCTCGTGCGACCGGTGAGCCGTAGACCGACGGTTCGGTCGGTATACGGCTCACCGGTCGAGTTACCCGATGCGGTCACGGGCCGCCGGCGCGGATACAGCGGGTGATCAGCTCCTGGAGCGCGGCCTTGAGCCGGCCGTCGGGGTCGATCGTCATCAGCTGGGCCTCCCGATCGCCGACCGCCACCCACAGCTTGAACTCGTAGGTCTTGGTGCTCTGCCCGACGGCGTGGGGGTCGCAGCGGATCACCTCCAGTTCGACGGGTACGGCCAGGCCCGGGGTGCCCGGCTCGATCACCGCCACCGGGTCGAGCGAGGGAGGGACCGGATGCAGCCCGATGATCTCGGTGCCGCGCACGCTGCTCACCGTCACCACCTCGTCACCGGTGTTGCGCCCCAGCACGAGGCGGGCGGCGAGCACGGTGCCGTCGACCACCCAGTCCTGGTCGAACCCGATGTCGACGGCATCACGCACCACCTGCTGGCTGCACTCGGTGTGGCGGATCACGTCGAGGGGTGCGGGGTCGATGGGGATCACGAACCGCCTGGGGGCGGGGTCGGGGCCGACGACCAGCTCGATCTCGACCAAGGCGGTCAGCGGGCCGGTGGCGTCGCAATCCACCACCTCGCCGAAGTCGACCTGGAGGTCGGTCCTGGTCCCCGGTCCGATGGTCGCCGTCTTCGCCTCGGGCTCGAGCCGGGCGAAATGGTCGGCGGCGAGACCGATCAGCGTCACCTCGATCTCGGTGGCGCCGTTGTTGGTGGTGGCGATGGCCAGCCGCCGCTTGTGCTGCAGGTAGCGCGGGTAGTCGGCGAACAGGTCGAGCCACTCCGGAGGCTCGGCCGACGGTTGCACGATGGTGGTGGTGGGCGCCGCCGGTGCGTTGGCGCCGGTAGCCCCCGACCCGGTGGTGGTCGAGCCTGCGGCTCCACCGGCGCATGCGGCCGCCGCCAGCATCAGCAGACCCAGCAGGGGCCATGGCAGGCGGGTGCGGGCGGCACCGCAAAGGAACGACACGCCTCCACGCTACCCCCCCGCGAGGCCGATGCCGGAGGCGCCGCCGGGCAGCGGCTCACCTTCAGCCGAACGGGACAACGCCACCTCGTCCATCACCGCCGCCCGCATGGCGCCGGGGTCGATCGCCTCACCGGATTCCCTCGCCGCCAGCTCTGCAGCCGGGACGACATCGAACGGGCCGAAGTCCTGGAAGCACACGGTCCCGTCGGCGGGCGGCACCGCGGTGAGCAGGTAGTCGGAGACCGCCTGATCGGCGCACGCCGACAGGAACAGCGAGGTGTGGCCCCATCCGTCCACGGTGAGCAGCGACGAGGCGGGGAGCAGGCTCCGCACCAGTTGAGCGCCCTGGTACCGGGTGGCCGGGTCGAACAGGGTTCGCACCACCAGCACCGGGTTGGCGGTGACCGCGTCCCAGGGTCCGGTGTACCGGTCGGCGTCGGCGCCGGTCCACACCGCACACGGTGACGATATCCAGGTCCAGATCCGGCCGAAGTAGGAGGAGGCGTCGGCGATGCCGGCGGCCGACCAGAACGAATGGTCGTCCGGGTTGTCAGAGTCCGAGCAGACCACCCCGACGAACCCCTCGATGAAGTTCTGGTACGGGGGCGGGAAGGTGACCAGCCCGAGACCATACGCGATGCGACCGGGCCGATGCGAACCGTCGATGTGGTGGGGCTCACACCGAGCCGGTGGCGGTGGCCAGATCCTCGACCACCACACCGCCGGCGGCGACCAGGGCGGCCGGGTCGACGTGCAGCTTGATGCTGCGAGAGCCCCCACCGAGGATCACCCGCTCCAGACCCATCACCCTGGCGTCGATCCACCGGGGCAGCTCGTCGGGGAGCCCGAACGGGGTGACCCCACCGATCATCATCCCGGTGAGCTCGGCGGTCAGGTCGGCGGAGGCGAACGACGCTTTGCGTACCCCGAGCCGTCGCCGCACCAGCCCGTTGACGTCGAGCCTGGTGGTGGACAGAACCACACAGGCGGCGTTGCGGCCCTCCGGGCGGCGCGAGGCCACCACGATCGTGTTGGCGGACTCCTCGGGCGGGTACCCGTAGTGGGCGCAGAAGGCGGCGGTGTCGGCCAGCTCGGGATCGCAGGCGATCACCTCGTAGGGATGCCCGGTGGCGGCCACCGCCGCCAGCACCAGGGCCTCGACACCGGCTCCGGCCTCCATCAGTCGCCCATCGACACCCCCAGCGACCGTGCCGACACGATCCAGGGGTGGTCGAGGGGAACGGTGCGCCGCCGACCCGCCACCTCTTCGAGGGGCACCGGGACGGCCTCGTCACCGCGGATGGCCACCATCACCCCGGACACCCCGTCGGCGACGAGCTGGGCGGCGGTGGTCCCCAGCCGGGTGGCGAGCAGCCGATCGCCCGGCGAAGGGGTCCCGCCCCGCTGGACATGGCCGAGGATGGTCACCCTCGCCTCGAGGCTGGTGATCTCCTCGAGCCGTTCGGCCAGCCGGTCGGTGCAGCGGGTCTGGGCCTCGACGAAGGCCTCCATCTCCTTGGTGGCGACGTCGGCGTCGCCGCCACCGGCGTCGATGCGCTCCTGGAGCCGGTCACGGGTGGCGGTGTCGGGTGTCGACAGCGCCCCCTCGGACACCACCACGATGCTGAACGTGCTCCCCGCCGCCTTGCGGTCCATGATCGAGGCGGCCACCGCCTCCACCTCGTAGGCGATCTCCGGGATGAGGATCACGTCGCCCCCGCCGGCCAGACCGGAGCCGAGCGCCAGCCACCCGGTCTTGTGGCCCATCACCTCCACCACCATGATCCGGTGGTGGGAGTGCGCGGTCGAGTGGAGGCGGTCGATGGCCTCGGTGGCGATGTTGAGGGCGGTGTCGAAGCCGAAGCTGTGGTCGGTGCCGTAGACATCGTTGTCGATCGTCTTGGGAAGGGTGAGCACCGGGATACCCCGTTCCGCCAACCTGAGGGCGTTGCGGGCGGTGCCGCCGCCGCCGAGGCACACCAGGGCGTCGAGCCCGAGCGCCTTGAAGTTCTCCACCATCAGGTCCCGCATGTCCATGGCGGTCCCGCCCACATCCATCTTGTGGACCTTCTCCCGGTTGGTGCCGAGGATGGTCCCGCCCTTGGTGAGGATCCCGGAGAGCATGTCGCCGTCGAGCCGGATGTACCGCTGCTGCATCAGCCCGCGGAAGCCGTCCTTGAACCCGAGGACGTTCATGTCGTGGGTGCGGATGGCCGCCTTGCCGATGCCGCGGATGGCCGCGTTGAGCCCGGGGGAGTCGCCCCCGGCGGTGAGAATCCCGATGCTCTTGCCCATACCCCTCCGCCCCGGATGGGCCGATGTTAGGGGCGCCGCCGGCGGGTGACCGGGGCGGCGTGCGCCTCATCGCCCACTCGAAATGTTCGACCGCGTCAGAAAACGTTGGTCGACGGGCCCGACCTGTGGCAGAATCACCGGACCAGAGAAAGGAGGTGGTCCGAACGATGTGTGAAAGTCTTCACAGGACCCTGGAGGTGGTCGAGCGCTAGGCGGCCAGTCCTAGGCGCGAAGCCTCTGGAGGTGGTCGCCTCTCGCATCTGCGAGGAGGTGGCGACTCCATTCTCGGACCACCGGAAGCCTGGAGACCGCAAGCTGGTCCCTTGCGGCGTCGCTGTTCGGCGACGAAGTTCTCCGGGCTTCTTCGCGTCCCGAGCCGATCCGCTTTGTAGATCGCCCTGCGTGTCGTATCCTGTCGAGTGATCGGGTGGACGTCGGGCCGACGTACCCGATCCGTTTTCCATATCGGAAGGAAAGAAACCACATGAAGCGATCGCTCAAGCTGCTCGCCGTGATGGCAGCCTTCGCCCTCGTACTCGCCGCTTGCGGTGGGGACGACGACGTCACCGCCACCACCGAGCCAACGGGCACCACCGAGGCGCCCGCCGCCACCACCACGACCGAGGGTGATGCGGTGGCGACCACCACGGCGCCCACGGGCACGTCAACCACGACCGGGCCTGCTACCGGTGCATCGATCGACGGTGTACTGACCTTCGGCACCATCTTGCCGGTGACCGGGAGCCTTGCGTTCCTCGGGCCACCGGAGGTTGCCGGGGCGCGGCTCGCCATCGAGGACATCAACGCCGCCGGCGGCGTGCTCGGTCAACCCGCCGTTCTCATCGAGGGCGACTCCGGGGATGACACCCAGGACATCGTCAACCCTGAGGTCGATCGGCTGCTGGCCGGAGGCGCAGATGCCATCATCGGCGCCGCCTCGTCGGCGGTGTCGAAGCTGGTCATCGACAAGATCACCGGTGCCAACGTGATCATGTTCTCCCCGGCGAACACATCGCCCGACTTCACCACCTACGACGACAATGGGCTGTACTTCCGTACCGCCCCGTCCGACCTGCTCCAGGGCAAGGTTCTTGCCGACCAGATCGCCGCTTCAGGCGCCGAGACCATCGGCGTGCTCTACCGGCAGGAGTCGTACGGTCAGGGTCTGGCGGACGCGGTGCAGGCGAACTTCGAGGACCTGGGGGGCACCGTCGACCCGTTCATCGCCTATGCAACCGACACCGAGAACTTCGACCCCGAGGTCGATCAGCTGGTGCAGGCCGATCCCGACGCCATCGTCATAATCGGCTTCGTTGAGTCGGCGGTGATCCTCACCACCATGTTCGAGCGGGGCATCGGCCCCGACGCCAAAGCGGTGTGGGGTGTTGACGGCAACATCGGAGGCATCGGTGC
>JBPCMS010000050.1:0-23722 GCA_051002015.1 Acidimicrobiia bacterium | reverse complement strand
CCGGCCCGGATCCCGACTCCCTCCCGTTTCGATGTCGTTCGTCATGTGCGGTGCTCCTTCCTACCCGACCCCTCCCAGGGCCAGAGTCGTTCATCGGACACCTCACACAAAGCATTCAACACCCCCTCTCGGGTTGGATCTTCCCCCCCACCGGGTAGCAGCCATCATGGCCAGGATGAGCGACCTGGCCCGCCGTTTGAACACCGCCGACGAGACCCGCAGCATCGATCAGCTCCGAGCCGACGTGTTGTTGGACCTCCTCGAAGGCAACGGCCACCAAGCCGGGCCCGGCCGGGGCATGGTGGATATCCACGTCGACCTCGACACCTTGGCCGGCCTGTCGCAGGCACCAGGGGAGCTGGCCGGGTTCGGACCGGTGATCGCCGACATCGCCCGCCAAGTGGCCGACCAGCAACACCACACCCAGTGGCGGTGGACCGCCACCGACCCCGACACCGGTCTCCCGGTCCATCATGGCACCACCCGCCGACGCCCCACCCCGGGTCAACGCCGCCAGGTCGAAACCGGTAACCCCACCTGCGTGTTCCCCGGCTGCCGGATACCCGCCACACAATGCGACCTCGACCATCGCATCCCCTGGTCACAGGGAGGCCCAACCAGCAACGACAACCTCACCCCGCTATGCCGACACGACCATCGGATCAGACACCAAACCGGATGGACACACCAACCCCTCCCCGGCGGCGACCACCAATGGACCAGCCCCCTCGGCCACACCTACACCACCAGCGGCCAACCACCATAGGCGACCCAGTGGGTTCCATCCCGTGGGTTACGCGCCGACCCCTGATAGACCGCAGCTCGACGAGTTCGGCACGCTGCGGCGCCGGGACGAGCAACGCGCCCTAGTCGTGCTCCCGACCTCGGGTCCAGCCAGTCGCCGCGGTCCACGGCCGCCACCTGTTGGGCCAGCCACCGATCGGCTCGGAGATCTACCGACGGCGGCGACGCCGGTCCAGGTCAGATCCGGGATCGTTTCCGACTCGCTGTCGGGCGATGCCCCCCATACGCTCACGACCCACGCCCTGGCTACTAGGGAAGGGCTGCGTCCGTGTGCTGCGTCTGACAAGCCTGTCGTTCGCCCATCCGGTGGTTCCCTCGGACCGCCGCGCCCGGTTGGCACTCCCCGAGCATGCCCTCCGTCTCGCCCATCGTCGCCTGGTGACGGCGGGACATGAGGCCTTCCTTCTGTCCACGTGTCTGCGGGTCGAGATCGCTTGGGTGGGAGCCCCGCACGCCGCGTCTGAGCTGTTGGCGGTGTTGTACGGGGACGGGGCGCTCGCTGGTCTCGCCCAGGTTCGACCCGACGAGGATGCCTTCCGCCACCTGTGTCGCGTCGCCGCCGGGCTGGAGTCGCCCCTGATCGGCGAGCCGGAGGTTCTCGGCCAGTTCCGTCGCGCCGTGGCGTCCTACAACGAGACCCCCGCCGCCTCCGCCAGCCTCGGCCGGGTGCTCGAGGCGGCGATCGGGGTCGGGCGGAACGGGCGAAGGCTGATCGATCACTTGCCGCGTGGTTCACTGGCGGCGGCGGCGGCGGCGGCCGCCGCTCCGCTGGGACGGGTGGCCGTTCTCGGTGCCGGATCCATGGCTCGTGCCACGGCCGAGCAGCTCGAGGGGGTGGAGGTGTCCGTGTTTGCGCGGCGGCCGGGAACCGTGGCCGGGCGTAACACGTTGGCTTGGGAGGCGGCGGTGGATGCCTTCGCCCACTACCCGGTGGTGATCTCGACGGTCCCGGGCAAGGTCCCGTTGTTCGGTGACGACGTCATCGTCCGGGCCCTCGCCCGCCGCGACGAGCCGCTGCTGTTGGTTGACCTGGGCATGCCGCCCGGGTTCCCCAGTCCCGGCGCCGATGATCCGGTCCGCTACCTCGGAATCGACGAGCTGGCGTCGTCGGTCGATGCTCGACCCTCGGCGGTGGCTGCGGAGCGCATCGCCAAGGAGGCGGGCGCCACCTGGCGCCGGCTCACCGCTTCCGACCGGGCCGGGGCGGTGATCGCGGCGATGGTCGGGCAAGGCGAGGAGGCGGTGACCGACGTGGTGCAGCGCTTTGCCGGCCGGCTGGCGGTGGCCGACGATCCGGAGCGGATCCTGAGACAGGTCGCCCACACCGTCGCCCGCCGGGTGCTCCACCGACCGATCTCCTTCGTCGGCACCTCCGGGCGGGGTACCGAAGCGGTGGACCTGCTGGCCGAGGCCTTCGGGATCGACGATGACTGAGGTTCGGATCGCCACCCGCCGGTCGCCGCTGGCGCTCGCCCAGGCTACTCGGGTTGCCGACCTGCTCCGGTCGGCCCTTGACGACGTGGCGGTGACACTGGTGGAGGTCGACACCACCGGTGATCGCGACCAGGCAGGGTCGATCGCCGAGCTCAGTGAGCTGGGGGCGTTCGTCCGCTCGGTGCAGGAGGCGGTGCTCGAGGGGAGAGCCGACCTGGCGGTGCACTCGCTCAAGGATCTCCCGGTCTCGGGGCCCGACCAGCTGGTGCTCGCCGCCCTCCCCGAGCGGGGATCGCCCCTCGATGTCATGGTGGGGGCGTCGCTCGATGCGTTGCCGGCGAACTCGGTGGTGGGCACCGGTAGCCCGCGCCGGGTGGAGCAGCTTCTCCAGCTCCGGCCCGACCTGCGGGCCACGTCGCTACGAGGCAACATCGACACCCGGCTCCGCAAGGTGGCTCGTGGCGAGATCGACGCCGCCGTACTGGCCGAGGCCGGGCTCGATCGATTGGGCCGGTCCGATCACATCCGCCAACGTTTCGACCCTGCCCAGATGGTGCCGGCACCGGGTCAGGGAGCGCTGGCGGTCGAGGCTCTCCGAGGAAGCGGTCCCGCCGAGTTGGCCGGGTCGCTCGACGATGCGATGCTCCGGACCCTCCTCTCGGCCGAGCGCCTGCTGCTGGCCGAGACCGGGGCGGGCTGCCGGGCCGCCCTGGGGGCGCTGGCCAGCTGGGAGGGGACGGACATCAGGCTCGAGTCCTTCGTGGCGGATGGGCGGGGTCGTCGCCGCGGCGTCGCTCTCGGGGAGACGCCCGAAGCCGTGGTGGCGCAGACCCGCAAGGAGTTGGGGCTGTGATCCGGGTGGCGATCACCACCGATCGCTTCGGGGCGGCCGCGCCCCCCTTCGCCGACCGCGGGCTCGAGCCGGTCCCCATGCCCTGCATTCGCTTCGAGCTGGCCGGGCCGCAGGTGTTGGATCGGGCCCGTCGGGCGGCACTCGGGGCCGACCTCCTGATGCTCACATCGGCTCGCACTGTCGAGCTGCTCTGGCCCGGCGGCTCGATGCCCGGCGTCGACGTGGCCGCAGTGGGTGAGGAGACGGCCGCCGCGGTGACGGCACGCCGCGGCCGGGTGACGGTGCTGGGACGCTCCGGGTTGGCATCCCTGACCGAAGGGATGATGGATCGGCTGGGTTCGTCCCGGGTCGTGTTCCCCCACGCCTCCGGCACCGACCCGGTGTCCGTGGAAGCCCTGCGGGCCCAGGCAGCCGAGCTCACCGAGTTCGAGATCTACCGCATGGTCCCGGTGGCTCCGCGGCCCTTCCCGGTACGAGCCGTGGCCTTCGCCTCCCCTTCGGCGGTGGCCGGATGGTTCCTGTCGCACGATCTCGAAGGGCTGGTGGTCGGGGTGATCGGGCCGGCGACGCGGGCGGCGGTTGCCCGGCACCGGGAGCCCGACGTGGCGGCACCTCACCCCTCGCACCGGTCCCTGGCCCAAGCCTTGGCGTCCTACCTGGAGGTGGACCAATGAGCTTTCCCACCGTCCGTCCGCGCCGGCTGCGGATGCGGGGTGCGTTGCGGCGGGTGGTGGCGGAGACCCGCCTTCATCCCGCCCAGTTGGTGCTCCCCGTCTTCGTCGTGGCCGGGGAGGGGGTCAGAAAACCGATCGACTCCATGCCGGGACACGCTCAGCTCTCCGTCGACCAGGTGGCGCTCCTCGCCAAGGAGGCTTCGGCGGCAGGCGTGGGTGGCATGATGTTCTTCGGCATCCCCGAGCAAAAGGACGAGTCGGGCTCATCCGCATGGGATCCCTCCGGGCCGGTGCCGCGGGCGATCGAGGCCGTGGCCAAGGCCGATCCCGACCTGCTGCGCTGGGCCGATGTCTGCCTGTGCGAATACACCAGTCACGGGCACTGCGGGCCGCTGCGAGTCGGCACCGTCGACAACGACGCGGCGCTTCCCCTCCTCTCCCGGGCGGCGCTCGCCTACGCCGATGCCGGTGCAGACGTGGTGGCGCCTTCGGACATGATGGACGGTCGGGTGGGGGCGATCCGGGCCGGTCTGGACGGCGAGGGGCACACCGACACCGTCATCTGCTCGTATGCGGTCAAGTACGCCTCGGGGTACTACGGACCGTTCCGCGAGGCGGCGGGGTCGGCCCCGGCCTTCGGCGACCGTCGATCCCATCAGATGGACCCTCCCAACGCCCGGGAGGCGATCCGGGAGGCGTGCCTCGACGTGGAGGAAGGCGCCGACATGGTGATGGTGAAACCTGCCGGCCCATACCTCGATGTCGTCCGGGCGGTACGGGAACGGGTCGAGGTCCCGGTCGTGGCCTATCAGGTGTCTGGTGAGTTCGCCATGATCGAAGCCGCCGCCGCCCGGGGATGGATCGATCGGGACCGGGTGATGATGGAATCCCTCGTCGGGATTGCCCGGGCGGGAGCGGGGATCGTCCTCACCTACTTCGCCCTCGACGCCGCCCGCCACCTCGGGGAGGTCGGGTGAACCCGGAGGCGGCGTCCCCGACGCTGGTCGACCCCGGCCCCGACTCCCGCCGGTGGCACCGGCGCGCCATCGACGTGATGCCGGGTGGGGTCAACTCGCCGGTGCGCGCCTTCCGGGCAGTGGGCGGCTCCCCTCCGTTCATCGAGTCCGCCTCGGGCGCCCGGATGCGCACCGTCGACGGGAAGGAACTCGTCGACTTCATCGCCTCATGGGGCGCCCTCATCCTCGGCCACGCCCAACCCGACGTGGTCGAGGACCTCCGCAGGGCGGTCGGTCGGGGGACCTCCTTTGGGGTACCGACCGCCACCGAGGTCGAGCTGGCCGAGCTGATCTGCGCCCTGGTCCCCTCCGTCGACGTGGTGCGCATGGTCAACTCCGGCACCGAGGCGACCGCCTCGGCCCTGAGGCTGGCGCGGGCCGCCACCGGCCGTGCGGCCGTGATCAAGTTCGAGGGCAGCTACCACGGGCACAGCGACGCCTTCCTGGTCAAGGCCGGATCGGGTCTGGCCACCTTTGGGGAGCCCTCCAGCCCCGGTGTCCCGGCGGGCACCGCCGCCGATACCAGGGTGGCCCGCTACAACGACCTCGACTCGGTGACCGAGCACCTGGCCGACGGGCGGGTGGCGGCGGTCATCGTGGAGCCGGTCGCCGGGAACATGGGATGTGTTCCCCCCGCCCCCGATTTCCTACCCGGCCTGCGGCGCCTCTGTGACTCCTATGACGCTCTCCTGATCTTCGACGAGGTGATGACCGGGTTCCGGGTGGCGCTGGGGGGAGCCCAGCAGCGATATGGCGTGTCGCCCGATCTCACCGCCCTGGGGAAGGTGGTGGCCGGGGGCACCCCCGGGGCCGCCTATGGGGGTAGGGAGGACCTGATGAGGATGGTGGCCCCCGACGGTCCCGTCTACCAGGCGGGAACCCTCGCCGGCAACCCCCTGGTCACCGTTGCCGGGCTGGCGACCCTGCGCCACCTGGTCGATCATCCCGAGCTGTACGAGGACTTCGAGCGGGCGGGGGAGTCGATCGCCTCCCGGTTGGGGGCGGCCTTCGATCGGGCCGGGCTCCCCGGCGTGGTCACCCACGTCGGTGGCATGTTCGGGGTGTTCCTGGGCATCGAGCGGGTGGAGAGCTGGGACAGCGTCGCCGGTCTCGACCAGGATCTGTTCGGTCGCTTCTTCCACGGAGCCCTCAGGCGGGGGGTGCTGGTGCCTCCTTCACCGTTCGAGAGCTGGTTCCTGATGGCGTCCCATCTCGACGGGACGCTCGCAACCGCTCTCGACGCTCTCGCCGAAGCGATCGCCGAGGCGGCATGACATCCTCCAGAATTCTCGACGCCCTCGATCGCAAGCTCCTCGACCGGCCCCCCATCTGGTTGATGCGGCAGGCGGGCCGATACCTGCCCGAATACCGCCGGCTCCGCAGCCGCCACTCCTTCGCCGAGGCGATGCGCAGCCCGGCGATCGCCGCCGAGATCACCCTCCAGCCGCTGCGCCGATTCCCGCTCGACGCCGCCATCGTCTTCTCCGACATCATGACGCCGCTGGCTGCCATGGGGGTCGGGGTCGAGTTCGCCCCGGGGCCCGTGTTGGCACCGCTCACCCTGATGGATGTCGCTCGGCTGCCCGGGCTCGAACCGGCCGGGGTCGATTTCGTCGGCGAGGCCGTCGAGATCGTCCGAACCGGGCTTGATCGGGAGGTGGCCGTGGTCGGCTTCGCCGGTGCCCCGGCCACCCTGCTCGCCTATCTCGTGGAGGGAGGCGGGTCACAGCAGTTCCCGAGCTTCCGGCGAGCTCTCCACGCCGACGCCGCCGGCGAGGCGCTCGCCGTTCTCGCCGAGGCGATGCGCACCTACCTGCTCGTCCAGGTGGAGGCGGGCGCCGATGTCGTCCAACTCTTCGACACCTGGGCAGGTCTTCTCTCCGCCGAGCAGTTCGAGGCCCTGGCGGTGCCCGCCGCCCGCCGAGCCCTGTCGGGGTTGGGGGTGCCTACCGTGTACTTCGCCCCTGGATCGACCCACCTGCTCGAGCGGTTCCATCTGGTGGGAGCCACCGCCTATGGGGTCGACTGGCGGCTCGGGCTGGGGGAGGCGTGGCGGCGGGTAGGCGACCACCCGCTCCAGGGCAACCTCGACCCTTCCGTCCTCCTCGGCGACCGTGCCGCGGTCCGGTCGGGCACCGTCCGGGTGCTGGAGGAGGCCGGCGGGCGGCCCGGGCACATCTTCAACCTCGGCCACGGCATCCTCCCCGCCACTCCGGTGGAGAACGTCGCCGCGATGGTCGACGCGGTGGTCGGTTGGGCCGTTCGGGACCGCGCCGGCGTCTCGGATGGATCCGGGTACCGACGATGACCGCACCGGAGACCCTCGACGGTTGGTTCGCCCTCCACGACATTCGCCGGTTCGACCGGGCCGGATGGAACGGGCTCACCCCGACCCAGCGCAACCGTGCCGTGACCGAGGCCACCGACCTGCTCTCCTCATTCGAACAGGTGGCGGATGCCCCCGAAGGGCACAGCGTCACCTACGGGGTGGTGGGTCACAAGGCCGACCTGCTCATGTTCCATCTCCGACCCGAGATCGCCCATCTGCACGATCTGGAACGAGCGTTCGACCACACGCTGCTGGCGTCGTTGACCACCCGCCCATACTCGTATCTCTCGGTGGTCGAGCTGAGCCGTCACGGGTCCCCCGAGGGGGCGGTCGAGAACATCGAGGACAGCCCCTACGTGCAGGCCCGCCTACGTCCGGAGATACCGGCCCATGGCTCGTACCTGTGCTTCTACCCGATGAGCAAGAAGCGCGAAGGGGTGGACAACTGGTACTCCCTCCCCGCACCCGAGCGGGGGGACCTGATGCGGGCCCACGGTCGCACCGGCAGGCGCTACGCCGGGAGGGTGACCCAGATCGTGACCGGTTCGATGGGCCTCGACGACTGGGAATGGGGGGTGACCCTGTTCTCCGACGATCCCCTCCTGTTCAAGAAGCTGGTCTACGAGATGCGGTTCGACGAGGTCAGCGCCCGTTTCGCCGACTTCGGGCCGTTCTACGTCGGCCGACGGCTCGCACCCAAGGAGCTGGGGACGTACCTGGATGGGTGAGCTGCGGCGCCGAGGGGTGTTCCTGGTCGGCTTCGGCGGCCCCGAGTCGCTGGAGGCGGTGCCCGGCTTTGTCGAGAGCGTGCTCGGGCGAACACCGCCCGAACATGTAACCGGGGGAGCCGTTGGCCGGTACCGAGCGATCGGCGGAGGCTCGCCGCTCCCCGCCACCACCCGACGTCAGGCCCTGCTGGTCGGTGAGGAGCTGTCGATGCGGGGGCTCGACGTCGCGGTGTACACCGGCATGCTGCACGCCCACCCCACCATCGGCGAGGCGGCGGAGCAGATCCTGGACGACGGCATCGAGGACCTCATCGTCCTCAGCCTCACCCCGTACCGGTGCGAGGTGTCGACCGACGCCTACGAGGCGGCCGCCCGGCAGGCATTCGACGGTCTGGGTCCGCGCCTTCGCTTCGTACCCGACTGGAACCTGGCGGATGGCTATGTGGTTGCGCTGGCCGACATGCTGGGACAGGCCCGCGCCGCTGCCCCGGCCGACACGCCGGTGATCTTCTCCGCCCACAGCCTTCCCGAGCGGCTGATGCGGCAAGGGGACCCCTATGCCGATCAGTTGGCGGCCACCGCCCGGAGCGTGGCAATCCGGCTGGGAATCACCGATTGGCAGCTCGCCTACCAGAGCGTCAGCGCCGCCGCCGGTGAACCCTGGCTGGGCCCATCGGTGGAGCAGGTGGTGGACCGCTTGGTCGCGGGTGGCGCCGGTGCGGTGCTGGTGGATCCGATCGGGTTCATCGCCGACCACGTGGAGACCCTGTACGACAACGACATCGAGCACCGTGCCCATGCCGAGGCGGCCGGGTTGGGCTTTTACCGATGCCGGTGTCTGAACGACCATCCCGGTCTGATCAGCGCCCTTGCCGACCTTGTCATCACCGCCGTTCACGATGGTTGACCGGGGACCGACGTCGACGATCGCCGTCATCGGAGGGGGGATCGCCGGTTTGGCGGCGGCTCACCGCCTGATGACGGCCGGAGCCGACGTGATCGTCCTCGAGGGGTCGGCCCGGATCGGCGGCAAGATCCGGACGGATCGCACCGACGGGTTCCTCATCGAGGGTGGGCCCGACAGCTTCGTCGCCGGCAAGGGGCACGTGTTGGCGTTGGCCGGCGAACTCGGTCTGATCGATCGCGTCATCCCGAGCCGTCCCCAGCACCGAGGGTCGTACGTCTGGTGGCGGGACCGGCTGCATCCGCTCCCCGAGGGCCTGCTGCTGATGGCACCGACCCGGCTGTCACCGGTGTTCGGCACCTCGCTGCTGTCCTGGAAGGGGAAGCTGCGGGTGCTCGGTGACCTGGTGCTGCCCAGACGGCGAGGCGACGGCGACGAGAGCCTCGAGTCTTTCGTGACCCGCCGCCTCGGCGCCGAGGTACTGGAGCGGATCGCCGAGCCGTTGATCGCCGGCATCCACGCCGCCGAGCCTTCGACGATGAGCCTTCGGGCCAGCTTCCCCCGTTTGGTGGAGATGGAGCGGCAACACCGCAGCCTGATACTGGCCGCCCGGTCGGCGGCGTCGCAGCCGGCGCCGATCGACGGTATCAGCCACTTCGCCAGCTTCAAGGACGGGATGGGGGAACTGCCCTCCGCCTTGGCAGGAGCGCTGCACGCCGCCGACATCAGGACCGGGGCGATCGTGGACCGGCTCACCGGCTCCGCCGGTCACGGCTACCGGATGACCCTGGAGGACGGGTCCGAGTTGCCGGCCCGGGCTGTCATCCTCGCCACCCCGGCCGTGGAGACGGCACGATTGCTGTCGGAACTGTCCCCGGCCGCCGCCGCTGCAGTGGCCGACGTCCGCCAGGTCGCCACCGCCACCGTCACCCTGGCCTACCGGGTCGATGAGATCCCCATGCTGATCGGATCGGGGTTCGTGGTGCCTTCCGCACAGCGGCGGCGGATCATGGGGGTGTCTTATCTCTCCCAGAAGTGGGAGGGAAGGGTCCCCGATGACAGCTTCGCTCTTCTGCGCGCATTCGTGGGGGGACCGCACGGCCAAGGGATGGCCGTCGCCGGAACGGACCGGCTGGTGGCGGTGGTGAGGGAGGAGTTGGCGGCGATCATCGGCATCACCGCCAGTCCCGTTCTGGTGCGAGCCACCTCGTGGCGAGGAGGTCTCCATCAGTACACCCTGGGCCATCTCGACCTGGTGGACAGGGCCCGATCAGCCCTGGCGCCTCATTGCGGGGTGGCGCTGGCGGGGGCCGCCCTCGACGGGATCGGGCTCAACGAGTGCGTGGCTTCGGGCCGGCATGCCGCCGACGCGGTGCTGGCTACCGGCGCCGACCTCCATCCTCGACCACCGGCAGGGTGAAACCTCTCCGGGGGCGACGGGTCGCTCCGGTCCCCGCCATCGACTCCTGCCACCGGCCGTCGACGCTCAACGGCCTTCCCAACCGTCGAGGCGGGCGACCAGGGTCGCTGGGGCGACGACTCGATAGGCGTCCTCGACGATCTCGGTGATCTCGTCCCAGTCGGCCGGGACGTCGAGGTAGACACCAAGCCAGCCCCGATGGCCCACGTAGGGGGGTACGAAGAACCGCTCGGGGTGGGCGGTGGTCATCCTCTCCTGATCCCCGGGAGGTGCCGCGCACCAGAAGGCGAGACGGTCGTCGTGATGATGGTCGGCGTACGTGACGAAGGTCTTCTTTGCCCGGATGAACCATGTCGGCTCGCCATGGCTGAGGCGCTCGGTCACCTCGGGGAGGCGCAGGCACAGGTCACGCAATCTGGGGAGGGGATCGGGCGTCATCTCCGTCATTCTGGTCGCTCGGGACGATGTGGGCACCGCGCGGTTGTTGCCTGCCCCTGCCGGCGAAACCGGCGAAATCCCCAAACGTGTCACACCCCCCCGATACGCTGGATGCGTGGATGACGAAGGCATCGACAAGGGGCGGGCTCGACCCGGGGCAGAAGACGCCGATGTTCCGCCGGGCGGGAGCAGAGGGTTGTCGGCTCGTGATCGGCGGATACTCGACTTCGAGGGCTCGTGGTGGCTGCACCCCGGTGGCAAGGACGCCGCCATCCGGGACAACCTGGGGATGAGCGCCACCCGGTACTACCAGGCCATCCGGCGGCTGATGGATGACCCGGAGGCATCGGCGTACGACGCGCTCACCGTGCGCCGGCTGCAGCGGATGAAACGGGTGCGGATGGAGCAGATCGCCGAGCGGGTGCGGCGGGGCCTGTTGGGCTGATGGGCCACGCCCCCGGTCTCGTCGCCGGAGCCCGCGGTCCGGGCACTACCGGTCGAGATCTGGCAAGCTCTCCGCCATGACAGAGCGAGCTGGCGCCCCCGGTCCTGAGGAGGTCGAGACCAGACAGGTCCGTATGGCCGTCGCCCTCACCCGCACCGGGGTGGCGGCATGGAGCATCGTCGGGATCCTCGTGCTGTTGTGGGCGATGGTGTGGATGCTGGGAAAGGTTCACATCCTGGTCGCCCCCATCGTCCTCGCCGTCGCCGTCATCTACCTGCTAAATCCCGTCATCGTCAGGCTGCAGACCCGCGGGATCCCCCGGCCGATCGGGGCCATCGTCGCTCTCGTCGGGTTCGTCGGAGTGTTGGTACTGCTGGTGTGGCTCATCATCCCCAACGTCGCCGACCAGGCGCAGGGACTGGGCAGCGATTTCCCCCTGCTCTACGAGGACACCGCCGGCCAGATCGAGGAGCTGATCGAGCGCATCGGGATCACCGTCGATCTGTGGTCGTACGAGGAGATGCAGCAGTTCGTCTCCGATCCCGACAACCAGGACCAGTTCCTCTCTGCCGCCCTGGCCCGGCTCGGCCAGGTCACCTCGGGACTCCTCGAGGCAATCCTGGTGTTCGTGGTGGCCCCGGTCATCGCCCTCTATCTCCTGCTCGACCTGCCCAGGGTGCGCCAGGAGACCGTTTCGCTCATCCCCCCGACCTACCGGGACGAGACCGTCTACGTGTCCCGCCAGGTCGGGGGCGTCGTCGGCGGGTTCCTCAGGGGCCAACTCCTGGTCGCCCTCATCGTGGGGACGATGATGAGCTTCGGCTTCTGGCTGATCGGGCTCGAGTTCTGGCTGATCCTCGGGATGCTGTCCGGGTTCCTCAACATCATCCCGTTCGTGGGGCCCTGGGTCGGCGGCGCCCTCGGCTTTCTGGTCGGGTTGGTCACCGACTCGGTGGGCACCGGTCTGTGGGCGGGGGTGGTGGCCATCGTCGTCCAGCAGATCGACAACCATCTGGTCAGCCCCACGGTGATGCGGGCGACGGTTCGGCTCCACCCCGCCGTTGTGGTGCTCGTGCTGATCCTCGGCGGTGCCCTCGACGGCATCATCGGGGTGCTGCTGGCGGTGCCGGTCACCGCCGGTCTCAAGGTCGTGGTCGGCCATCTCTGGCGCACCAGGGTGCTCGGGCAGTCATGGGAGGAAGCCACCGAGGCCCTGATCGAGCACCCCCAGCCCCCACCGCCGTTGCGGGAGCGGCTCCGCCGGGCGGGCGAGGCCCTCGATCATGAGGGGGCGGCGGAGGGTCAGCATCCCGTGCCGGGGGTCGAGCCAGATCCGACCGCCACCGGGTCGCCGCCACCGGGGGGCTGAGGCGCCGTGTTCGACGTCATCCTGGGGGCCGTCCTCGCCGGCGCCATCGTGCGCGGTTGGATGCGGGGTTTCGTACGGTCGGCGGTGGGGCTGGTCGTGGTCGTTGTCGGCACCATCCTCGCCCTCCGCCTCTCCGGCCCCATGGGGAGTCTTGTCTCCGGCATTGCCGGTACCTCTCCCGACACCTCCCGGATCATCGGTGGTGTCGTGGTGTTCGCCGCCTGCTCGATTGCGGGGGTGATGGTGGCGGGGATGATGCGCAAGGTGCTCGATGCCATGCCGGGGCTTCCCACCCTTGACCGCGCCGCCGGGGCCGTCGCTGCCGGGCTGGCCGGCGTCCTCGTGCTGACCCTCTTGGTGTCGGCGGTTCGGGTCCTTCCCTTGGGCGGAGTGGGGGATTCGGTCGAGGAATCCGAGCTGGCGACGATGCTGACCGACCCCGACCGGCTCCCCCAGGAAGCGCTCGCCGTCGTCGGTGGCGACCGGGTGCTCGCCGTGGCCCTGCGTCTCGACGACCACTTCGGGCAGGCCGTGGTCGGCGACCCCGGCCGGGAAACCATCCTCCTCGACGTTCCTGCCGGGGCGCACCTCGTTCCAAGCGCCGGTCAGGCCGATGCCCTGTTCCACCTCGCCAACCGGGCTCGATCCGAGGCAGGGGCGGCGCCGCTCGCCCGGTCGGCCGAGCTCGATGCGGTTGCCCTGCAACACGCCACCGATATGTACACCGGGGGATGGCTGGCGCATGCCTCCCCCGACGGGGTGCGGTTGGGGGGACGGCTGGCGGCCGCCTCGGTCCCGTCGACCGCCTCCTCCGAGGTCATCGGGCTGGGACCCTCACCGGCCTCGATCGTCGACGAATGGGAGGGGGCCGCCCCCAGCGCCGCCAGGCTGGGACGAGACGACGTCACCAGGATGGGCGTCGCCGCCGTCGCCGGGCCGCTTGGTGTGCTCGTCGTGGTGGCGATGACCGGGTGACGTGCGGAACAACACAACACTGTCGTCCCGGGGAGGCGGTGGGGTCAGTCGCGGGTGTCGGCCTCACCCGGGCGGCGCGGACCGGAGCTGTCGGGATCGACGGGGTCGGCCGGCGGTGGATCGATGACCTCGTCCACGGCCTGGCGGTAGGTGGCTGGCGTGGTCACCTCACCGTAGACCGAGGTGGGAGCCGACGGGATCGGGGTGCCCTCGATGGCGGCGGCGCCACCCTTGCCCCTCCGGCTCAGCGCCCAAAGCCCCGCACCGAGGGCGACGACACCGGCGGCGACGGCGACCGGCACCACCGGGAACCCACCGCCCCCGGCCTCGGACCGTGCCTGGACCACCACCGTCCCTCCTGCCAGCGGGATGTCCCACGCCAGGCTCCCGTCGGCCAGGGTGCGGTCGGCGTTGGATTCGACCACCGCACCGGGGAGGTGGACCCGGATCGAGGCGCTGACGGCCCCCTCCAGCGACTCGGCCAGGCCACCGAAGTCGCCTGCCTCCTCGCTGACGTCCGGGAACTCGAAGGTGGCGTCCAATGCGGCGCCGCCGTCGGCGACCGACAGGTCGAAGTTCGAGGCCTGGGTATCGATCCCTGCGCCGTCCACCCCCTGGTTGATGAGGGCCGCCGCTCCGTCGGGGGTGGCGAACGGCCGGGTGAAGCCGTAGATGGTTAGCCCGCCCTCCTCCCGCGGCTCGAGCGCCGTGGCCCCCTCGGGCACCTCGCCCAGGATCTCGTCGACGTCCTGGCCGGTCGACTCGATGAAGGAGGCGAGTTGGTCATCCATCCCGACCTCGAACCCGAGGGTTCCCGATCCTTCCGATTCGACGTCGAGACCGAGCTCGACCTCGGCGCGGCAGCCCGCCAGGACCACAACGACGACAGCGATCAGCGGGATCAGCTTGCGCACGGGACTCCTCGAGGTTGGACCGGGTCACTGTAGGAGAGCCTGGGGATGGCGGAGCCGGTCCTCGCCGTTCGGTGGTATCACGCCTACGAACCCTGGTCACCGATCTGCGCCGTATCCTCGAGGCCGTGGACGCCACCTACGCCGACCGCTGCCGCCTGGTCGCCACCTCCCTGGCCGACGGCTACCGCCCCTACCTCGAGCGCCTGTTGGCGGTGCGGGGGATCGACACGGGCACGATCGAGGGGGCGCTCGCCGAAGGGTCCGCCCTTCTGGCCCGATCCCTGGCGGAATGGGCGCAGCAGCCGGCCGGGGCGCAGAGGGCGGCCCCGATGGAGCTGTTCCGAGAGGCGCTGGAGCCGCCAACCCGCGCCCTGGAGATCCTCGGGGTGGCGCCGATCGATCGCGACGAGCCGTCGACCCAGGCGCTCCCCGGCGATCTGTTCGACCTGGCCCCCAGCTCGGCGCAGGACCTGGGTGACGACGCCTGGCGCACGGTGGTGGCCTGGGGGATCGGCAGGGCGGAGACGATCGCAGGCGTGGTCCCCTCGCCGACCCCACCGTCCGGCGGGGGGCCGGTCGCCCTGATCGGGACCGACCTGATGGACCGGTCGAAGGTGGCGGCGGTGGCCGAGGCGGCCGGGCTCGAGCTGGCGGTGTGGCGCAACCCGGGGGCGGTAGATGCCGGGCTCGACGCCGGCACTCCTGCGGTGGCGCTGGTCGACCTGAACCACCCGGCGGCGATCGAGATCATTGGGCGGCTCGCCGGCGTCGGGGTCAAGGTGGTCGCCTTCGGGCCCCACGTCGACACGGAAGCGCTCCGGGCTGCGGAGCGGGCTGGCGCCGGCGAGGTCATGCCTCGCAGCCGGTTCTTCGCCCGGCTGTCCGACCTGCTCAGCCGGCCGGCCTGACCAGCGGTGGCGCGGCACCGGCGGCGTCCGCCCCTATCGTGACCGCTCATGTCTGCCCGAGCCCAGGCACGACCGTTCCCGCTGGTGGGGTGGTTGATGCGCCGCCCCCGGTGGCAGCGGATCGTCGCCGTCGCCGCCGCCGTCCTCCTCGTCACCTGGTCGACGCTGCGCGCCGTCGCCGGGATCGTGCTCGACCGGTGGTGGTTCGACACGGTGACCGACACCGATGTGTGGTCGACCATCGTCGGCGCCCAGGTGCAGCTGGCCCTCGCCGCCGCCGTGATCACCGCCGTGGTGCTGGGAACCAGCGTGCTGCTGCCGCTGCGTGGATACCGGGACCCGTCCGAGCTTTCCTCGATGGTCATCCGCTACCGGGCCAGGATGGGCCCAGCCCATCGATGGGTGATGCTGGGCCTCGCCGCCTTCCTGGTGGTGCGGATCGGCCTTGCGGCGATGGACCAGTGGCAGTCGTGGCTGCTGTTCCGCCACGGCGGCTCGCTGGGGCGACCCGTCCCCGCCCTGGGCGGCGACCTCGGCTCGTACCTGTTCCAGCTCCCCTTCCTGACCGTGGTCAGCGGATGGCTCCGTCAGCTGGTCATCGCCGGCGCCGCCCTCGCCATCTTCGGCTATGCCGTGTCGGGAGCCGTCCACCTCCCGGTCTCCGGCCGGACCTCGTCGGAGTGGGCGATCACCCACCTGGGAATCCTCGGCGCCGTCTTCTCCGTCCTCCAGGCGCTCGACTACCTGCTGGTGCGCCGCCCCGGATTCGCCTTCGACCGCCAGGGCGCCTTCGACGGCCCCGGCTTCACCGACCTCACCGTCGGGATCCCGCTGATGTGGGTGCTCGCCCTGGCGGCGTTGGCAACGGCCGTCGCCTTCGTCTTCACCGCCAGGACCGGAGGATGGCGCCCCGCCCTGATCCTCGTCGGGGGATGGGTGGTCCTCCACGTGCTGGCGACCACGGTGATCCCCGGTCTGGTCGACCGTTTCGTGGTCCAGCCGGCCGAGGCGGCTCGGGAGCTGCCCCACATCGCCCACAATCTCGAGGCGACCAGATCGGCCTACGGGCTGGAGGCGGTGGCGATCACCCCCGCCCCGATCGCCGACGGGCTGACCGAGCCGCTCGACCCGGTGATCGCCCGGGACCTGACCAGGGTGCCGCTGTTCCGGACCGACCAGCTGGTCAGTGCCCTCCAGGTCCTGCAGGGGACGCGGGCGACCCGGATAACCGACGTCGACCTCGACCGGTACGACATCGACGGGGTGGTGCGGCCGGTGATGCTGGCGGCGCGCAACTCCAGCAGGGGCGACCTTCCCGAGCAGGGCTGGGTGCAGACCCACCTTGTATACACCCACGGCGACGGGGTGGTCGCCGTGCCCGCCGACGTCCCGGACGAAGACGGCCGTCCCGATGTCGACGCTCTCGCCGCGGTCCTGGTGCCTGCCCGCCCTGAGCTGTACTTCGGGGAGAACCTGGCCGGCTGGTACGCCATCGTGGGCACCAGGCGGACCGAGCAGGGCGGGGCGGTGTTCGCCGCCGACACCGGGATCCCGATCGCCTCGTGGTGGCGCAAGGCGGTTCTCTCGGCCGCGGTGGGGGAGATCGAGCCGCTGCTGTCCGCCGAGCTCACCGAAGACTCCCAGCTGCTCTACCGCCGCGACGTCAGGGAGCGCCTGGCGGCCCTGGCCCCCTTCCTCGCCTTCGACGGCAACCCCTATCCCGTGGTCACCGGCGACGGGGTGGTGTGGCTGGTCGACGCCTACACCACCGCCTCCACCTACCCGTACTCCCAGTTCTCGTCTGCGGGGAGCGTCGGCGCCACCGGGCTGCACGGGTCGTTCAACTACCTGCATGCCTCGGTGAAGGCGACGGTCGACGCCTACGACGGCTCCGTCCACCTCTATCGCACCGACGTCGGGGGGGCCGACGACCCGGTGCTCGACGCCTGGGAGCGGATCTTCCCCGGGCTGATCGAGCCCATCTCCGAGCTTCCTGAGGAGCTCCGCTCCCATCTGCACTACCCGCCCGACCTGCTCGCGGTCCAGACCGAGTTGCTGGGCCGCTATCACGTCACCGACGCCGAGGCGTTGTTCAGCGGTACCGACCGGTGGTCGGTGTCGACGGCGGCGAGCGTCGCCGTGGGTGAGGAACCAACCGGGCCCGCCCCCGCAGTTTCGTTGTTCATGCCCCCCGCCGGCCCCCAGGCGGAGGGCCATTGGGTGGCGGTCCGCCCCTACAGCCCGGGGGCGTCGGGTAACCCTGCGGCGGGGCGTGACGAGCTGGTCGCCCTCGCCATCGCCGACCACGACGACCCCGAGCACCTGACCGTCGTCGTAATCGAGGACCGGCCGGGGCGGCAGGTGGCCACCCCGCAGATCGCCCAGAGCGCCATCGACGCCGACCCCGCCATGGCCCGGCTGTTCACCCTGCTCAACGCCAACGGCTCCAAGGTGCAGTTCGGTCCGATGACCCCGATCCCGATCGGGGATGCCCTGGTGTGGACCCGACCCATCGTGGTGAGCGGCACGGCGACCACGACGGTTCCCCGGCTGTACGGGATGGTGAGCGTGTCGAACGGTCTGGTCGGCCTCGGCGAGGACGTCCCCCAGTCGGTCAACGCCGCCGTCAACGCGGTGTCGATGCGCTGAGATCCGCTCAGGCGACGTATTCCGAGTACTGCTCGATGACGTCGTCGATGTCACCCTCGGCGCGCAAGTAGCCCTGCTCGATCCACAGCCCCCTGGTGCACTGCCGGCTGAGTTCGTTGAGGTTGTGGCTCACCACCACCAGGGTCCCGGCTTCGGAGAGCAGGTTCCGCATCCGTTCCTCGGAGCGTCTGCGGAAGGCGCGGTCGCCCACCGCCAGCGCCTCGTCGATCAGCAGGATCCGCGGATGCACCGACGTGGCGATGGCGAACTGGAGCCGGGCCCGCATCCCTGACGAGTAGGTACGCAGCGGCCGGTTGATCGCCTCGCCCAACTGGGTGAACTCGACGATCTCGTCGATGCTCTCGTCCACCTGGTGCGAGGTCATTCCCAGCGCCAGGCACCCGAGCCGGATGTTGCGCAGCCCGCTGGCGCCGGGGAGCAGGGTGTCGCCGACCCCGAGCAGCTTGGGCTCCTCGGCGACGAGGATCTCGCCTGCGGTGATCGGGAGCACCCCGGCGATGGCGGCGAGCAGGGTCGACTTGCCCGACCCGTTGGAGCCGATCACCCCGATGGAGTCCCCCTCGTACACGTCCAAGGAGATGCCCCTGATGGCGTGGACCAGGCTGCGTCCCGGCCCCGACCTGGTGACGATGCGCTGGCGCAGGGCGGCGCGGCGGTCCTCGAAGATCTCGTAGTCGATCTTGAGGTCCTGCACCCGGATCGAGAGTGGACGATCCTTCGGAAGCGGGAGGTCCTTGGCCTTCGGGCGGCGCCTCGGGCGGTCGTCCGGGTCGGGGCGCTCCTCGGGGTCCGGGCGGCGTCTGCGCTCGGGGCGCTGCTTGCCGGCCGGCGCATCGGCGGCGATCGGTCGATCCACCGCTTCCGGCCGCTGGTCCTCGGCCATCATGCCCTCCCGTAGCGCCACTCGGCGGCACGGAAGAAGGTGAACCCGACCAGGAGGAAGCCGAATGAGATCGCCACCGTCCAGATCAGATGTCCGATCTCGACGGTGGTGCCGAGGAACACCCAGCGGTAGAGCTCGAGGATCCGCGACAGCGGGTTGTTGGCGATGATCCACGCGACCGTCTCGTTCCCCAGGGTGACGAAGCGGTCGACCGGGAAGATCACCCCGGAGACGTAGGTCAGCAGCCGGAACATGAACGGGATGATCTGCTGGACGTCGCGGAAGGCGTCGTTGAGCCGGGCGGCGATGAAGGCGCCCCCCAGGTTGAGCGCGGTATGCACGCCGAGCACCAGCGGGAGGGCCAGCCAGCGCTTGGAGATACCCTCCCCGGTGACCAGGGCCACGCCGGCGATCACGGCCAGCTCGAACCCGAAGGTGAGCAGCCGGCTGATCGTCACCGAGACCGGCAACAACGCCCGGGGGAACCGGATCGACTTCATCAGTCCCCGGTTCGATGAGATGGCGGTGGCCCCGCCGAGGACGGTGCGGGTGGTCAGACCGAAGGCGAACACCCCGACGGTCAGCCACAGGATGTAGTTCTCGACGCCCCGGGTGACCTGGAGCACCACCCCGAAGATCAGGTAGTACACCGCCACGGTGAGGAGCGGGTTCCCCAGATGCCAGATGTTCCCCAGGAGGGTGTTCTGGTGGGAGAGGCGGATCTCCTCGAACGGCATCGCCACCGCGAAGTCGCGCCGCCCCCACATCTGGGCGAGGTACTTGCCCGTGGGGACCTCGGCCGTGACGTCGTAGAGATGATCGGTAGGGTCGGAAGAAGTCATCGGAGGGCGAAAGTGTAGGCGGGGCAAGTCCTTCCGCCGGGTAGGGGGTCGGCAAGGCCTCGCTACCGACGCGCGATCAGCGCAACCATGGCTTTGGGTGACTATCCACGGATTGAAGAGTATTCTTCAATCTGTGGATATGACCCGAACGCCGGCCCTCCTGCCGATACTGCGATCGTCCCAGCAAGCGGAGATCCTTGCCTTGCTTCTGGGGGATCCCAGCCTCGAGCTGAACCTCACCGAGATCTCCGACCGCACAGGTACCCCGCACCCGTCGGTACATAGGGAGATCAAGCGGGCCGAGGCTGCTGGGCTGGTCACGAGCCGACGGGTCGGCCAGACACGCTTGGTCAGGGCAAACACCGAGAGTCCGTATTACGCCGGTCTCGCAGACATCCTCACGAAGGCGTTCGGCGTGCCCGCCGTGGTCGCCGATGTGCTGCGAGGCATCGATGGAATCGAGGAAGCCTACATCTACGGCTCGTGGGCGGCTCGTCACGCTGGTGAGGCGGGCCAGCGTGCAGTGGGCGACATCGACGTCCTCGTCCTCGGCACACCCGTCCGTGACGAGTTGTACGAAGCCCTCCACCGAGCCGAGGAGCGCCTGGGACGAGAGGTCCAGGCGACTGTTCGCGATCCGCAGTGGATCGAGGAGGGCAGCGGCTCGTTCCACGGCACCGTGACTAGCCGGCCGATGCTGCGTCTCGAGCTCGTTCTTACTCATTGAACCGACCCGGCGGATGCGAGGAGAGCACCTGGCCTGCGCCCGCCACGGCGAGGCGGCTGGTCTCGAGCGCCCACTCTGCGTCGCCTCTGTCGATCGGCGCCGCCGACGGGTCGAAGTACTGGGCGGTGTGGCGAGTGCGTCGCATCCGCTCGAAGGTCGGCTTGCCGAACGCCGGGATCTGATCGGCGAATTGGGCCGCCACCGCGTCCTCGACCGTGACATGCGATCCCTCTCCACTCGTGGCGCGTAACCCCTGGCGCACGATCAGCGCCCCAGCGGCCATGCGGTAGGCGTCGTATGCCGCCGAGTACGCGCCGTCGATGTCGCCGGCATCGAGGCCAGCGGCGGCGGTCCGCAGCCGCAATGTCGACCGGTTCAAGGCTGTCGCTGCCGCCATGACGAGATCAGCGTCGCCGAGATCTTCGAGTCTCCCGCGGTCAACCAGGAAGCTCACCGTCTCCTCGCCGGTCGTCCAACGAGGCATCGCTACCCCTCCTCTTCTCTTCCTGTCGTTCGAATGCTGAGCCGACGATGCCGGCTGCCCAAGTATCGGCGCCCGCTGTGAGGTGGCCGTAGACCTTCTGTGCCGTCGACGTGTCTCGGAGGCCGAGCCGGCCGGCGACCGTAAGTCACGGCTTTGTCGGCGTCGAGGAGGAGCGAGGCCTGGGGGACGTCGGCCATGCGCCCGCTCCGGTGGTGCCCCCGGCAGGATTCGAACCTGCGACACCCGGTTTAGGAAACCGGTGCTCTATCCCCTGAGCTACGAGGGCAGGACGATGATTCCGAGGTCATTTGAAAGGTAGCGATGTCTGGTCGAAACCCTTACGCAGCATGGGTTCTCAGGCATTCAACCACCCGAGACCTCCTCACCTTTCCCCATCCTACCGTCTGCCCCGCATGCCCCTCGGTTGCGAACCGTCGCACGGCACAGGCGGGGCACAGCATCTGACCAGATACGCTTGTCCGCGACTGAATGATCCCGATCCGGAGGTTGCCGATGTTGTGGGAATACTTGGTCGAAGAGTTCAGCATGGCCGATCGGTGGAGTAACAAGGCCCAGGCACAGGAGATCGTCAGCTTCGGGGAGCGCCTGAACCAGCGCGGAAGGGAAGGTTGGGAACTCGTCAGCTACGAGTCGATCCCGTTGTATGGAGCCTTCTCGTCCAAGCTCAAAGGCTACGCCTACCTGCTCTTCTTCAAGCGACCGAACGCCGCCGCCTAGCCTCGATCCGCCGATCGTTGGCTGGGGTTGAGGTTGCCCCCGTTTGGCGGACAGGTTGGTCACGCGGCGAGCCCGTTGTCGCGACGTCGTCGGCGTTGAGACGGTGCAGGGTGTGGTCAGGGTCGATGACCAGGAAGGTCATGTGCACGGCGGCGCCGGGCGCGGACTCGATGCCGGAGACGGCGGTGGCGGTTACCGTAGCCCGCCACCCTCCCCATGCCCAACCGCCCCGAGGAGGGGCTGGGCTCGGTCACCGCGTGGGGATCACAGGTTTGTCGCCGCCGGGGTGGCCAGGGTCTTCTGGATGAAGCGGCGGATGTCGTCTGCCATCTCGGCCAACGCCCGGCGGTGGACATACATCATGTGGCCGCCCTCGTAGTAGGCCATGGTGATGTTGCCGGTCAGCTCGGGCTCCAGCCCGAGGTGGGCCAGCGTGTGCTCGGTGGCGGAATGCGGGGTGGCCAGGTCGTAGTACCCGTTGGCGATGTAGACCTTCATGAACTGGTTGCGGCTCATCGTCTCCCGGAGGGTCTCGGAGACGTCCACGTAGGCGTTCTTGAACTCCTCGTAGTCCCACGGGTTCACCCGCTCGGACAGGACCTCATACGGCAGGTCGCTCTCGTAGCCCAACTCGCCCCTGACGTAGGCGTTGAGCGCCGAGGTGTAGACCCCCATGGTGGCGTCGAGGCTGGGATCGTTCTCCATCGTCGCCCCCGCCTGGAACCGGTCGATCCCGGTGTAGCGGGAGTCGATGCGGCCGACGGTACGGCGCCGGTCGCGCAGCAGCTCCTTGCAGAACCACAGGATCTCGATCCGCAGGTCGCAGCGCTCCACGTACTCGACGGACAGCCCGGTGTAACGGGCCAGGGTGGCGGCCACATCGGCCCGCTGCTCCGGGCTCAGACGGGATCCGCGCAGCAGGGCGACGGCGTACTCGTTGGAGGCCCACGCCTCCACCTCGTCGAGTACCTTGCGTAGCGGTCTGCGCTGCAGGTCGGCGGGGAGCCGCTTGTGGTACCAGGCGGTTGCGGTGTACGTGGGCAGGAAGACGATGTAGGGGACGTCGTTGCCCCGGTCGAAGGTCCACGTCTTGGCGTCGAAGGGCGATGTGCCGAAGTTGAGGATGGCCGAGACGAGGATCAGACCGTTCAGGTACATCCCGTGGCGGTTGAGGAGGTGCCCGGCCAGCGCCGCCGATCGAGTGGTCCCGTACGACTCGCCGGCGATGAACTTGGGTGACCCCCACCGGTTGTTCCGGGTCAGCCACAGCCTGATGAACTCGCCCACCGACTCGATGTCCTTGCGGAAGTGGTGGAACTGCTTGGCCTCCTCCTCGGGGATGGCCCTGCTGTACCCGGTGCTCACCGGGTCGATGAAGACGAGGTCGGCCGCGTCGAGCAGCGAGTGGTCATTGTCGACCAGCCGACCCGGCACCGGCATGGCCTGCCCCTCGAGCCCCAGCTCGACCCGGCGCGGCCCGAACATCCCGAGGTGGAGCCACACCGAGGACGACCCCGGGCCGCCGTTGAACGAGAACACCACCGGCCGCTTGGAGGTGTCACGCACCGCGTTGCGGGTGTAGGCGACGGAGAAGAACGACGCCTGCTTCTTGCCCTCCTCCTCCTTGATGACGAGGTGCCCTGCCCGCACCGTGTACCCCACCCGCTTTCCGCCGATGGTGACGGTGTGGGTGGTCTCGGACACCACGTCCTCGTGGTGGGGGGGTGGAGGCGGCGTCTCGCCCTTCTTGGCGTCCTTGTCGCCAGCGGCGGTGTCTGCTGCCGCGCTCTTGGTGGCGTCGTCGTCGGCCATGGTTCCCTTCGGCAGAGGCGTCGCAGCCTACCGAGCGTTGCCGTTGGCGGCGGCCGCGGGGTCTAACGTCGGCGAGATGGCAGACGATCGGCGTCTCAGGGACGGTGTCTCCGGGTTCGACGTCGCTGCCGCCAACTACGATGCGGGCCGTCCCGGCTACCCGCCCGAGGCGGTGGCGCTGCTGTGCCACCGCCTCGGGATCGGCCCCGGGCGGCGGGTCTGCGACCCCGCCGCCGGGACCGGCAAGCTCACCGGGCTGCTGATGGACACCGGGGCTGAGGTGGTCGCCGTCGAGCCGGTGGCTGGCATGCGCCTACGGCTGGCAGAGGCGCTGCCGGAGGTCACCGTCCTCGAC
>JBPCMS010000049.1:0-25144 GCA_051002015.1 Acidimicrobiia bacterium | reverse complement strand
CGGCGAAGCCGGAACCGGCACCTGGGGCTGGAAACAAGCCCTCAACGCCTTCGTCGTCGCCTTCCCCGGACGACTCGAACCAACCCTATGAACCAGCAACCTCACACAAACGATTTGACAAGCCCCGGGTCTCGAGCCACCGGCTGGGTTCCACAGCGCTGCGCCCCGCAACGACGTCAAGCAGCTGGGCCCTGCCACCACAGGAGACATCGACGATCGAGGTGCACCAGGCCTGGGTGTGCCACCGACCCTGCCGACAGAACAACGTCTCATCAAGACCCAGGGCGGTGACGTCACCGATCCGGTTCGGGTCATCATCGACCAGGGCGGTGCCGTAGGCGATCACCGCGTCGTTGACCGTGTGCCAGTCACAGCCGAGCTCCCGGGCCACCTCAGCGACGGTGCGACCCAACTTGCCCACCTGGAAGGTAACCCACCGACCGGCCCGGTCCGTCATCCCCTGCCGCGGCGCCGCGATCTGGGGTGCCTGCTCGGTGAACGACCCCACCCGACACGACTCGTCTTGGCACACCCACCGCCATTTGTGCCACACCAGACGTGCCGGGCGACCAAACACCGCCAGATCCACCAACTCGACCCGGTCACGGTCCTTGACCCTGACCGTCGTGGCGCACCCGACACACAACGGCTCCACACCACGGGTCTGGACGTGGACCCGCAACGGCGCCTCACCGGTCCCGGTGCCGTCGACACCCAACACGGTGACATCGGGCAATCCCACCAGCAGCTCACACACACGGATAGGGTTCGTCTCCACAGGGGTCCTCCCATCTGACCGGCTTCAACAACCGTCAGCTTGGCAGGACCCCTGACATCACCCGCGGACCACCACCCCGCTCATTTCCGAAGCGCCGCCATTCCTCGGACCAGGCGCCGAAGGTGACGGCTCCCGCCGCCGGGTCGACCCATTGGCGGCTCCGATCCGCCTTGCCCAGCTCGTCACGCAGCCAGCGCTCCGCTCCGCTGACCGGCGCGACCCGGCATCGCCTATGGGTCAGAGGAGACCGCTGTCGTCGAGTGTGACAACGGGGAGGTCGGGGTCGGAGCGGGCGACGGCGATGCCATAACGGGCGAGCCCGGCGACGAGGGCCGGGTCATGGTGCAGGCGATGATCGGTGTGACGCCACCCGTCGTGGTCGTCGAGAGGCGGGTGGGCGCCGCCGGTGTCGAACAGGGTCACCCCGCGCAGTCGGCCGGTCGGGTCGTGCTGCAGCCCGTGGAAGAGAGCAGCCCATCCGGCGCGGTGCAAGACCGCTGCCCACCGTTGCGTCAGGGGACGGTCCTGCCCCGTCCACAGCGCCTGGGTGACCCCGATCCCACGGACCTTGCCGCTGGTCAGCCAGGCCGCCGGGCGGGTGCCGTCGGGGACGGTCGTCTCGGCCCGGCGTCGCCCCTTCAACTCCGCATCGGGGAGCAGCCCGTGCCCGAAACCCTGGAACGCCTCCAGCACCGCCCCCAGCGGGGTCGTCGCCAGGTAGCACGTCCCGTCGGGTGCGGGCAGGTCGAACCGCCCCGCCGCAGTCCGCTGCTGCATCGTGGAGTCGGTGGGCAGCGAGGCGAACCACCACGGGTGGCCCCTGTCCAGCCGATAGACACGGTGGAGCGCGGCCCCCACGATCGATCGCCCGGGGAGCCGAGCCAGCTCGGCGGCAGGAGGTGGTTCCCGCAGGGGCATCAGGCGGCGGCGAACCTGAGCCGACGGGCGACGATCATCACCTCGTCCAGGTCCCCGTCGGCGAGTGCGTCGACTGGCCGGCGATCAGCCAGCAGAGGATTGACCCCGGTCAGCCACGAGGCGACGGTGAGTGGCTCCAGGACCTCGACCAGCACGTCGACGACATCGCCGACACCCGAGGCCTGACGGCGGCCGTCGAACTGGACCACCGGATAGACGGGCCGTCCGTAACGGTTCCGCAGCCGCAGGAGACGGTGGTCCTTGGCAACGGCCTGCTCAGATTTGCCCAGCAACCGGGCGACATCCCGCTGCGACAGGGCAGGACCGATCTGCTCCGCCCACGCCTGGTCGGCGAGATCCTGCTCGAGCACCGTGCGTGCCAGAGCCACGGCCTCCACCGATGCATGAGCGGCAAGCTCAGCGATTCTCATGTCTCACTCTCCTCAACTCCCTCAACCACTATCGATCTTATCAGATTGAGGATGTTGAGGCGAGGGTGCGGGCACGATCGACATCCGGCTGGTTCACGTCGGTGGCCCGGACGCCTCGACCGAAATCGCTGCCAGCCGCCGAGCCGGGAGGTAGCGGGTGATGATGATCATGAGCGCAGCCGCTCCACCAGCATCGCCACCGACACCAAGGCCGAGCCCGCCACCAACCCAAGCACGATTCCGCCGGTGGCGGTCTCGCTATGTCGCCCGCCAACCTTGATCGCCACACCCCCATGCCATCATCACCCCGCCGACGCTGACCGACCCCCAAGCCGGTCCCATCAACCTGGCGGAACGGTGGACCCATCAGCCTGGCGGGCAACATCTCGGGTCGGGAGCACGACATGACTTCGCAGAAGCCACGACGACGGAACTCGGTGCCTCAGGCGAAGAACATCATGCGCCGCGCCGTGAATGACATCATTGATCCCTCTCCGCCGGACGTCGGGCCGGTCTGGGACTATTTCCGTTGGCGGAGGTGCTGTCATCTCGGTGGGACCAGGTGGACCCCATCTACGAGGCGGCTGACGATCTCCTCATGGACACCTCGGTCCTCGTTGACATGCGAGCTGACCGCGTACCATACGCCGTCGACATCCCAGAGAGCAAGGACGTGATAGGCGTGCAATCCGCCAAGTTCGGAGCACTCGTAGAGGGTGGCCTCAGCCTCTCCTGCGGGGACAACATCGAACTCCGTCCCATCGCAGTCTGTGAAACGAGAACGACCGCCAGAGATGACTATATGGGTCACCTCCCCGCCGGGCATCGGTGGGACCAGATGGAAGCCTTCTCCCCACACACAGCCCCGATGTCTCGCAGTGCTCGCGTCACCCGCCACAGCGACTTTGGGGCAGCGCACATCCTGCGTTTCCCCAGGTAGCAGGCTGGGACAGGGAACGGGGAACCCCAGCAGGTCAGCCGCGTCCTGGCAGTCCTCCAGGATTCCTTCACCTACGGCCGTCCAAGCCACCGTCTCTCCTTCGGCCGTCGTCAACGGAGCCGCCGTCACGTCGGGTAGTGCCGATGAGGTGGTGCGCTCGACTCGCCCCGCCAGGACGGTAGATGCCGACCCAGGATCTGAAGCGCAGGAGGTGACCCCCACCGTGAGCGCCATGGCGACCAGCCATTGGATTCCTCCTCCGGTGCCCGTCTCGGGCGCACGAGAGCACACCTCGATTGTCTCACATCTTCCTCGGTGTGGGCGCTTCAGCCTCCGCGGGTCCGAGCCGCCGGTCCCTCCCGTCCGCGCAACACGTCGCACCGGTCGTGGGCGGAGACCGGAACTCGGGCCGCGCCGGTTCGGGTGGTGTATCGTGGGTAGCAGAAGGCTGATGACGCCGTGCCCACCAAGAAATCCTAGGCGAGGAGGCTCATGAATGACGGAATCAAGCCTGTACGAAAGGCTCGGTGGCGTATTCGCCATCGCCGCAGTGGTCGACCACTTCAGCGATGCGGTCGTCCAGAACCCCATCGTTGGCCAGAGATCGGAGAACCTCGCCCTCCGGGAATGGCACACCAATAACCTGGGCAGACTTCCGGGGCTGAAATTCATGCGCACCCTGTGGGTCTGCAACGTTGCCGGCGGACCATTCGAGTACGCAGCCACGAAACCGGGCGCTACCACCATCGGCTTGGAAGTGGCCCATAGCGAGCTGGAGATCTCTCCCGAGCAGTTCGATGAAGTGGCGGCTGAACTAGGGCGATCGCTCGACTTCTTCAAGGTGCCCCAGCCGGAGAAGGACGAGGTTCTGGCTGCGTTTGCCGCACACAAGGGTGAGGTGACTGAGGGATACCGGGCCGCCGCCGCCACGGACCGTTGAAGACTTGCAACCAGAGCGTCGTATGCCGACCACGCTCCGGGCAGAGATCCACGTCACATAGCCGGCCCGCGCCGCGCCCGCACGAACCGCTCGGCGCGCTCCGCCGTCAGCCCGCCCTTTCCCAACCCCTCCCGCTCGAGCAAGCGGCTGAGCTGATCGAACCGTCACAGCCGGCGGGGAGCCCCGAGCTGGGTCTCACTGCACGTTGGCGGTGACGGCGGCGGTGCCATTCAGGGTGAACGTGCAGGTCTTCTGCTTGTTTCCGCCGCTGGAGCATGCCCCGGACCAGATGACGTCGCGGCCGTTGGTGGCGCTCAGCGAGCACCCGAGCGGGGTCTGCACGCTCAAGAGCGGCAGCCGCCGATTTACTGACTTGCGCGACCTCGCCGAGTCGGCCCAATGACCGCCGTCTATGCCGGGATCATTCCATGGGGGTTGAGCACGAACTTCTTGGCCGCGCCCTGGTCGAAGTCCCTATAGCCCTGCGGGGCATCATCCAAGGAAATCGACGTGGCGCCGACGGCCTTTGCTATCTGGGCCTTGTCGTTGAGGATGAGGTTCATCAGCTTGCGGTTGTAGCGCTTCACCGGGCACTGGCCGGTGGTCAACGAGTGCGACTTGGCCCAGCCCAACCCGATGCGGATCCCGAGCTGGCCGATCTTCGCGTTGTCGTCGACCCCGCCGGGGTCCCCGGTGACGTACAGGCCGGGTATGCCCAGCGCGGCGCCGGCACGAGCGACGGTCATGACGTCGTTGAGGACCGTGGCCGGCTGCTCGCCGGCGTCCGGCCCGTGAGCCCGGGCCTCGAAGCCGACCGCGTCCACCGCGGCATCGACGACCGGCTCACCGGTGATCTCCGCGATCATGTCGGCCAGCTCGGCCTTCTCCCGTAGATCGACCGTCTCGCACCCGAAGCTGCGGGCCTGCTCGAGGCGCTCGGGAATCAGATCGCCGACGATCACCACCGCGGCACCCAGCACTTGCGAGGCGTAGGCCGCGGCCAAACCGACGGGACCACCGCCGGCCACGTATACCGTGGAGCCGGTGGTCACCCCGGCCGAGAAGGCGCCGTGGTAGCCGGTCGGGAAGATGTCCGAGAGCATGGTGAGGTCGAGGATCTTTTCGAGGGCCTGATCGCGGTCGGGAAACTTCAGCAGGTTGAAGTCGGCGAACGGCACCATCACGTACTCGGCCTGCCCGCCGACCCAGCCGCCCATGTCGACATACCCGTAGGCTGCGCCGGGGCGTGCGGGATTGACGTTGAGACAGATGCCGGTCTTGCCCTCGACGCACATGCGGCAGCGGCCGCAGGCGATGTTGAATGGAACCGAGCAGATGTCTCCGACCTTGACGAACAGCACGTCGTTGCCGACCTCGAGCACCTCACCGGTGATCTCATGGCCCAGGCTCTGGCCCACCGGTGCGGTGGTGCGGCCGCGCACCATGTGCTGGTCGCTGCCGCAAATGTTGGTCGAGACGATCTTGAGGATGGCGGCGTGGGGGGCATCGGGCTTGACACCCAGCCACGAGGCCACCTCGCCGGGAATCTCGAGCTTCGGGAAGTCGATGGGTTCGACGCTGACCTCCCCCGGACCCTGGTATACGACTACACGGTTGTCTGGCATGTCGCGACTCCTTTCCTAATCCGAACAGTGGGATGAACTGGGCGCGGCAGCCGCCTCCAGGCCGCGGGCCGAGTCGGGTTCATGTCTCGTCATCCCGGCCCGGGGATTGCCTCACGGCCATGGCCTGGGAGCTCACGGATCCGCCCGTCTCCGCGGGCGTGGCCAGTTCGACCTGCCGAGGTCGGGGCCGCCACGTCATGGACGAGGGCGGCCATCGCACCACCAAATAACGGTCCGACCCCACCGAGACGCCGAGACGATGCTCCGGCTCGGCGACCGCGATCAGAGGCCAAGGCAACCCATCGCTCTGGGTGCCGGGGTATCGAGACACGCTCCCTTGAGCCCGGCGGGGACGGGCGTTAGCCACCGTCACCTCCTGCCGTACAGGGTAACCACTTGTCCTCCAAACTGTCGAGACCTCGCGAAATCTTGGGATGGACCCCCTGATGGGGCGGTTGTCCGGTAAGGGCGGGGAGCGAATCATGGCTCGATCAGCCTCTAAGAGCTGTCAGCTCCTGGCACCGCAGGGACATTTTGGACCTCACCTCCACGTGGACACCCCGTGACCTGCGTAGCATTGGTGGCAGAGCAACCCCCCATCCTCGCCGGAGGTCACACCGTGAGCGGTCGAGTCATCCACTTCGAGATCCCGTTCGACGACGCCGAGCGCGCCCAAGGCTTCTACCGCGATGCCTTCGGCTGGCAGATCCAGTCCCTCCCCGAGCTGAACTACACCACCGTCAGCACCGGGCCGACCAGCGAAGCGGGGCTCCCCACCGAGCCGGGCTACGTGGGCGGCGGAATGATGGGGCGCCAGGAGCCCTTCACCACGCCGGTGTTGACCGTCGGCGTCGACGACATCGACACCGCCTTGGAGAAGATCGGCTCGCTCGGAGGCTCGACCGTGTTTCCCAAGGAGGCGGTGGCCGACATGGGCTTCACCGCCTACTTCAAGGACACCGAGGGCAACCTGCTCGGTCTGTGGGAGAACGCCGCAACGCCCGAGTGACTCGTGTGCGCTCAGGCTTCCCTCGCCGCTGACGCGATCAGTCCTTGTCGACGATGTCGTCGTACTCCGGGTGCCGAGCCACCCATCCCTTGGCATACCGGCACCGCGGCTTGGCCCGCAGGCCCCGAGCGCGGGCATGGTCGAGCACGGCGGCGACCAGCTTGCCGGCCAGCCCCTGACCGGCGAACGCCTCGAAGATCTCGGTGTGGATCAGGGTGATGGTGCCGCCGTCGATGCGGTAGTCCTCGATCCCGGCGAGCGCACCGTCGATGTGGATCTCGTACCGGCTCAGCTCCGTGTTGTCGGTAACGGCGATCGTCATCAGGTCCTCCGGTCGGGGCGCATCCTGCCACGAACCCGGGAACGACCAGGTTCGATCCGCTTGCGTCAGTGGCGCCGACGGACTGGCGAGAGGGCGCGGAGTTCGGCCTCGGGCTGGTGGACCCACCGCTACGGGCGATCCGGGCCGTTCACCCCGCTGAGGGGGCGCCGGGCCCCGGCACGGGGTTCACCAGTCGGCGGCGATGTACTTGGTCTCCAGGTACTCGAGCATGCCCTCGTGGCCTCCCTCGCGGCCGATCCCGGACTCCTTGACCCCACCGAATGGGGCGGCAGGATCGGAAACGAGACCCCGGTTGACGCCGACCATCCCGGACTCGATCGCCTCGGCCACCCGCAGCCCCCGGGCCAGGTCGCCGGTATAGAGGTAGGCGGCGAGACCGTGGACCGTGTCGTTGGCGAGGGCGACCGCCTCGTCCTCGGTGGCGAACGAGACCACGGGGGCGACCGGGCCGAACAGCTCCCGCTGCAGCGTCTCGTCGTCGGCGGGGACCGAGCGGAGCACGGTCGGCTCGAAGTAGTAACCGGGCCGGTCGGGGGCGCTCCCCCCGGTGACCGCCTCGGCCCCGTCGCCGAGCAGCGTCCCCACCGACTCGGTGAGGTCCGTCTGGGCGGCGGCGTTGATCATCGGTCCCAGGTTCGTCGCCGGATCGAGACCGGGTCCGACCACCTGGGCCGCCATGGCGGCGCCAAAGGCCGCGGTGAACGCTCCGGCTACCGCCTCGTGGACATAGAACCGGTTGGCGGCGACACACGACTGCCCGCCGTTGCGCATCTTGGCGATCATCGCCCCCTCGACGGCGGCGTCGACGTCTGCATCCTCGAACACCAGGAACGGTGCGTTGCCCCCCAGCTCCATCGAGCAGCTCACCACCCGCTCCGCCGCCAGCTCGAGCAGCCGGCTCCCCACCTCTGTCGACCCGGTGAACGACAGCTTGCGCACCCGATGGTCCGCCAGCATCGCCGCCACCACCTCACCGGACGACCGGGACGGCACCACGTTGATCACCCCCGCCGGCAGCCCGGCCTCGGCGAACAGGTCGGCGATGGCCAGAGCGGTGAGCGGGGTGTCCGACGCCGGCTTGACCACGGCGGTGCACCCGGCGGCGAGCGCAGGGCCCAGCTTGCGGGTGATCATGGCGGCGGGGAAGTTCCACGGGGTCACCATCACCGCCACCCCGATCGGCTGCCCGATGGACAGGATCCGCTTGTCGCCGGCGGGGGCGGTGACGACATGGCCGACGTTGCGCACCGCCTCCTCGGCGTACCAGCGGAGGAACTCGGCGGCGTAGGTGATCTCGCCGCGCGACTCCCCCACCGCCTTGCCCATCTCCAGGGTGATCAGCGTCGCCAGCTCGTCCCGGCGGTCGATCATCAGCTCGAACACCCGGCGCAGCAGCTCGCCGCGTTGCCGCGGTGGTGTCGCCGCCCAGCCGGGTAGGGCGTGGTGCGCCGCCGCCACCGCATCGAGGGCGTCGGCCACGGTGCCGTTGGCGACCGCGGTGAACGGCTGGGCCGTGGCCGGGTCGGTCACCGTGAACTCGTCGCCACCCGAGGCCGCCACCCAGACGCCGCCGATGAAGAGCCGGCGCTTGATGGCGGCGAGGAGCTGGTCGATCATCAGGATCCTTCCAGGTCGGCGGGCGGGGGCTGGGTGCTCATGATCGCACTCCGGTACACTCCGGTTCTCGGCGCAGACCCGGAGGCAAGGTGGGCGTATTCGCCGCCATCGGAGCAGACACCCACGAAGAGGTACATTTTGGCTACGACCCGGTATCCGGGCTTCGCAGCATCATCGCCATCCACTCGACGGCTCTGGGTCCCGCCCTCGGCGGGACCCGTTTCTTTGCCTACCCCGACGAGGACGCCGCCCTGGTCGACGTGCTCCGGCTCTCCAAGGGCATGTCGTACAAGTCGGCGGCGGCCGGTCTGGACCTCGGGGGCGGCAAGGCGGTCATCATCGGCGACCCCAAGGCGATCAAGACCGAGCGGCTGCTGCGGGCATACGGCAACGTCATCGAAACCCTCGGTGGCCGCTACATCACCGCCGAGGACGTCGGCACCACCACGGCGGACATGGCGATGATCCGCCGCCAGACCCGGTGGGTGGCCGGGCTGCCCCGCGAGGAAGGCGGATCGGGTGACCCGTCGCCGGCAACCGCCCGCGGCGTGGTGGCCTCGATGCGCGCCGTCGCCGAGCGGCTGTGGGGGTCTGACGATCTCTCCGGCCGGACGATCGCCGTCCAGGGCGTCGGCAAGGTGGGTGCCGACCTGGTCGCCAGGCTCGTCGGTCTGGGGGCGAACGTGGTCGCCACCGACATCAACCAGGCGGCGCTCGACGCCGTCGCCATGGACCACGGGGCCAAGATCGTCGGTCTCGACGACATCTACGACGTCGAGTGCGACATCTTCGCCCCGTGCGCCCTGGGGGCGTCGCTCAACCGGCAGACGATCCCACGGCTGCGCTGCGCCGCCGTGGTCGGCTCCGCCAACAACCAGCTCGCCGAGGAGGAAGACGCCGACCGGCTGGTAGCCCGGGGAATCCTCTACGCCCCCGACTTCGTGGTGAACTCCGGAGGGATCATCGACGTCCACTACGGGCTCGACGGATACCGACCCGACGCCGCCGGCGCCGCCATCGACCGCATCAAGACGGCGGTGAGCGGCATCCTCGAGCGTGCCGAACAGCGGGGGATCAACCCGCACCTGGCGGCCGAGGAGGTCGCCGAGGAACGCATCGCCAGCGTCGGGCCGCTGCGGCTCCGACGCGGCTAGGGAGGGACGGATGCTCGAGCTCGACAACGTACGCGACCACCGGGCGCTCGGTCTGTCCGACGAGCGCATCATCGACATCTACCGGTCGATGCTGCTCGCCCGGCGGGTCGACGAGCGGATGTGGACCCTCAACCGGCAGGGGCGGGTCCCGTTCGTGCTGTCGGCGGCGGGACACGAGGCGGCCCAGGTGGGGACCGCATACGCCCTGGACAGGGACACCGACTGGGCGCTGCCCTACTACCGCGACGTCGCCTTCAACCTGGCCGCAGGGGTGACCCCTCGGGACATGTTCCTCTCCGCGTTCTCCAAGGCGGACGACCCCGCCAGCGGCGGCAGGCAGATGCCCAACCACTGGTCCGAGCCGGACGCCAAGATCTTCACCCACTCGTCGGTGATCGCCACCCAGTTCCCCCACGCCTGCGGGGTCGCCTACTGGCTGAAGCACACCGGCAAACCGGGGGTGGTGATGGTCTCGTCGGGCGAGGGCGCCACCTCCGAGGGCGACTGGCACGAGGCGATGAACTTCGCCGGCATCCACCAGCTCCCCATGGTCTTCCTGATCGAGAACAACCTGTACGCCATCTCGGTCCCGGTGAGCCAGGAGGTGGCCGGCTCGATCGCCGAGCGGGCCGCCGGCTACGGGATGCCGGGGATCGAGGTCGACGGCAACGACGTCCTCGCCGTGTACGGGGTGATGTCGGCGGCGGTGCAGCGGGCCAGGGATGGCGGAGGCCCCACCCTGGTGGAGGCGATGACCTACCGCTACTACGCCCACACCTCGGACGACGACGACAAGCTGTACCGCTCGGTCGAGGAGGTCGATCTGTGGCGGCGCAAGGACCCGATCGGCAAGCTGCGCCAGTACCTGGTCGAGTCCCGGCTGCTCGACGAGACGACCGAGCAGGCCATCGACCGTGAGATCACCGAGCATGTCGGCGCGGCGGCGAAGGATGCGGCGACGGCGCCGGACCCAACCGACCCCTTCTCCCACGTATACGCCCGGCCGATCGAGTCGTCGGTGGCGGTGACCGAGCCCGAGTCCGAGCCGGCGGGCGAGACCGTCAACATGATCACCGCCATCAACCGCACTCTCCACGAGATCATGGAGGCCGAGCCGGACGTGATGGTGTTCGGCGAGGACGTCGGCGACCCCAAGGGTGGCGTGTTCAAGGCCACCCAGGGGCTGGGCGAAACCTTCGGGATGGAACGGTCGTTCAACACCCCCCTCGCCGAGTCGCTGATCATCGGGGTGGGCATCGGGCTCGCCGCCGCCGGGGGCCGGCCCATCGCCGAAATCCAGTTCGCCGACTTCATCCACCCCGGGTACGACCAGATCGTGTCCGAGGCGGCCCGCATCTCGTACCGCTCCAACGGCCGATGGTCGTGCCCGCTGGTGATCAGGGTGCCCTACGGGGGCGGGATCACCGGCGCCCTCTACCACTCGCAGTCGATCGAGGCGACCTACGGGCACATCCCGGGGCTCAAGGTGGTGATCCCGTCGACCCCGGCCGACACCAAGGGCCTGCTCTGGGCGGCCGTGGAGGACCCCGACCCGGTGATGGTGCTCGAGCCCAAGCGGCTCTACCGACTGGCCAAGGGGCCGTATCCGGAGGGCAGGCACCTGGTGCCGATCGGACAGGCGGCGGTGCGCCGGGTTGGTGACGACCTCACCCTCATCGCCTACGGGTCGATGGCGTACAACGCGGTGCTCGCCGCCGAGAAGCTGGCCGAGGAGGGCATCGACGCCTACGTGCTCGACCTGCGCTCCATCCGACCGCTCGACTGGCCCTCGATCGAGGCGGCGGTGCACCACAACGGCAAGGTGCTGATCATCCACGAGGACAACGAGTTCTGTGGGTTCGGCGCCGAGATCGCCGCCCAGATCGGGTCCAAGGCGTTCGAGTGGCTCGACGCCCCGGTGGAGCGCTACTGCACCCCGGAGGTCCCCACCTTCCCGTTCGCCTTGGTGCTGGAGAAGATGGTGATGCCCAACGTGGACGGCATCGTGGAGCGGGCCCGCCGCCTCGCCGCCATCTGACCGCCGCGGCCTCGGGAACCGGTATCGGCGCCGGTGCGTCACAATGGCGGATCGCACCATGTGGGGACGATGACCGCCCAGCTCGACAGGCCAACCTTCGACACCACCTACGAGGACTGGCGTCCCCGGGTGTACCGCGCCTTGGTGTTGGCCACCGGTGACCGCGACGCCGCCCTCGACGCCGTCGACGCCGGTTTCACCAGACGAAAGCGGGACATCACCAGGACGAGCGGCACACCTCCGGCCGAGGCGCTCGGCGCCGCCCGCCGCCACCTGACGAGAAAGCGGCGCGACTACTCCGGGTTCCGCCTCCCCGACCAGCAGCCCGGGCCGGAGACCACCGCCGTGATCGCCGCGGTGCGCACCCTGGATCTCGGCGACCGGCTCGCCGTGGTCGCCTCCCGCTACCTCGGGTGGGACGATGTCACCATCGGCCGCGGGCTCGGCATGCTTCCCGGCGAGGTCGCCCAACGGACCCAGATCGCCACCCAACGCATCCTCGCCGCCACCGGGTCCACCGATACGGGGACCATCGATGCCGCCATGCATGACGTCGCCGACCGCACCGTGGTGCCGTTGTCCCGGCTCGACTCGGTGAAGCGCAACGCCAGGGTGCGGCGGATCGGCGTGTTCGCCGGCGCCCTCGGGGTGGCCGCCGCCCTGGGCGGCGGCACCATGCTCGCCGTCAACCTTGCCCTTGGCGGCGACGACCCCGAGGCGATCACCGGCAACGCCACACCAGGGGAGGCGGCCGCCATCGAGTCCACCAGCGCCCTCGCCGACCTGGAGTGGAACCGGGCGGTGCTGCCCTCTTCGGGCAACGGGGAGATGTCCATCCTCAGCGCCGGCGAGGACGGCTATCTGGGGCTGTACATGGACTACGACTCGGGGAGCAACCAGCCCCAGGTCCTCACGTCACCCAACGGGCTCGACTGGGAGGTCGTCGGCGAGCTCGACATGGGCCCGTCGGGAGGCTGGGTCTCCCAGCTCACCTTTGGCGCCGGTCGCTGGGCCGCCGTCAGCAGCACGTTCGATCCGGTCAACGGGCGGGACCAGCCGATGCTGCTGCTCTCCGACGACGGGGTGTCGTGGACGCCGGTGGAGATCCCCGTCGAGGACACCATCACCGTCGGTGACTTCACCGCCACCGTGGGTACCAACTTCACCTCGATCAACCTCGGCGAAGACTCGATCACCGTCCTGGGAAGCCAGTGGGGCGACTTCGAGCAGCTCACCCGCCAGTTCGCTCCCGATGACGTCTCGCTCGACTTCGGGTGGGATGTCGATCAGAACGGCACGTTCACCTTCTACGACAGCAACGGGGAGGTCTCGACCCGGATGAGCGCGGAGGAGCTCGGCTTCCCGGTCGAGCTGGTGGGTCTGCTCCAAGGCAACAGCCTGATCGCCTACCACTCGGGCGATGACGGACAGACCTGGGAGCCACTCGTCGAAGCCGGGATCGGCCCGGGTTGGGTGAGCTCGACGACGATGGTGAACGGCACCCTGATCGGCACCTTCGGGGTTGGCAACGGGACGGCGCTGTACCGGCTCGACGACGTCGGCTGGGAGCGGATCGATGTCGGCGACGGCGGGCTGCCCAGTGCGGTCGCCACCTTCGACGGGAGGGCGTATGCGGCCGGGGCGGATGCCACCGGGGCCGCCGCCGTGTGGAGCTCGACCGACGGGAAGGCGTGGCGGAAGGTCACCCTGCCCACCTTGGAGGACATCGCTCTCGGGATGATCTCGGCCAGCCCGCACGGTCTCATCGCCTCCGGTTACCCCAACGCCGTGCTCGGACCAGCCGTCGTCACCGTCGACGACCTCACCGTCTCCATCTCGGCCAGCGGGGTCTACACCGTAACCGATGCCGAGGAGAACGTCCTGGCCGAGGTCTTCCAGGAGGATCTCGAGTACGGCGAGACCATCACCATCGTCGACGCTGACACCGGCGAGGACGTGGTATCCATCGAGCAGGGCGCCATCGACGCCGCCTGGCAGACGGTCTACATGGATGCCGACCGCGGGTTCGCCGAGGGCGGCGTCCCCCTGACCAGCCTGGTGGCCTCGGTCGACGGGGTGACGTGGGTCCGCCTCCCCATGGAAGAGGTCCTGCCCCCGGGGCTCAGCGTGAACTACCAGGCGGTGGGCCCCACCGGGGTCGTCATCTCCGGCTGGTCCGACCGGGGAGCCATGCCGTTCCCGGGTGGCGGCAACGGTCAGCAGGTCTGGGCGGGCACCGTCCCGGGGACCGACTGACGGAACCCGGAACTTGTCCCCCAACCGATGAGCCACAGACCGACGGTCCGGTCGGTTTCCGGCTCACCGGTCGGCAAATGAGCCCCGGACCGACCCTCCGGTCGGGTTGCGGCTCACCGGTCTGCGGACGAGCCCCCGGTCGAGCCGACCGGGCCGGTCGGGGCGACCTATCGTGGCTCGATGGCGTTCACCCTACGCCCCGCGGTGCCCTCCGACCAGCCCGCCATCGCCAGCTTCACCGGTGACACCTTCTCGTGGGGCGACTACGTGGCGGACGTCTTCACCCAGTGGCTGGGCGACCCCAACGGGCGGCTGATCGTCGCCGTCGACGAAACCGACACCGCTATCGCCATGGGGATGGGACGGCTGCTCTCGTCATACGAGCTGTGGTTGCAGGCGGCCAGGGTCCATCCCGACTGGCGGCGGCTGGGCATCGCCTCGGCCATCGACGGCGAGCTGGAGGCGTGGGGTCGGAGCCGGGGCGCCGAGGTCTCCCGGCTGGCGACCGAGGAGTGGAACGAGGCCGCCATCACCCAGGTCGAGAAGATCGGGATGCGCCGTGCCGGCCGGTGGCTGGTGGCAGAGCGATCGCTGCCCGTTGCGCCTCGGACCTCCGGCAACGGCGGCCATCGCCGCCCCGCCCGCGACCGGCTCGACGTGGCGCCATCGGCGGAAGCGTCGCCCGCCTTCATGTCGTGGTCGACCGGCGAGCTGGCGAGGGCGGGCCGGGGTCTGGTCGCCATCGGGTGGACCTGGCGGCGTCTGACCCTGGCCGATCTGGAACGCGCCGCCCGGGCGGAGGCGCTGTGGATGTCGCCGGCCGGCTGGGTGATGGCGGCGGTGGACGGGGACACGCTCGAGTCCGGCTGGATCGCCGGTGGCCCCGAGGAGCTGGACGACCTGCTGGTCGCCCTGATCGATCTGGGTAGGGAAGACGGCGTCGACCGCATCGAGGTCAAGCTCCCCGCCCTCGACTGGGTGACATCCGCCCTCGACCGCGCCGGGTTCACCCACAGCGGCCTGGTCCTCTTCTCCCGACCCCTCTGACTAGCACGACTTTCTTAGGATCGAAACGCGTCACCAGCGACGCGAACGGGTCCTAAGAAAATTGGTTCGAGGAGATCACCTTGACGACCTCACCCCTTCTGATCACCGGTGGCACGGGCACACTCGGGAGCCTCGTCCTGCCACGCCTGCGGGCCGGCGAGAATCTGACTCTCGAGGGGGTCGCTGTGGGTAAGCGGACCTGGGAAGACTTCCTGGCCGAACGGTTGCGTTCGGGCGTGTAGGAACCGGACCACCATCCGCGTTACATCGTCCAGCTCGTGAACCCGTGGCTGATCGCGGTCGCGCATGGGGGCTGGCCATGACGAGTGCGATGAGTTTCAATGTGGACTGGCGTCTGTCCTTGCGAATGAAACCCAACATCTCGACGATTGTCGGGGGCTGGCAGTAGGCCAACGGCAACGAACGGAGAACGTGATGAACACCAAGGCATCCGGACCTCGGCCGGCGGTAGCGGTGCGGTCTGGGACCGGCCGCGACTACGCCGAGTGGTTCCGGCTCCTCGACGATTGGGGTGCCGCCGGCCGCTCCTACCGGGACATCGCCGACTGGCTCACCCAGGTGGAGGGGATGAGCGACTGGTGGGCGCAGAAGGTGATCGTGGAGTACGAACAAGATCGAGGTCTACGCCAGCCCGGTGCCCGCCCGCACGGAACCTTCACCGGCGGCGCCAGCAAGACCGTGGCCGCAGCCGTGGAGCGGGTCTACGACGCCTTCGTCGACCCGGCGATACGCGGTCGCTGGCTGTCGGGCATTGAGTTGCGCCAGCGGACCTCGCGGTCGATGCGGTCCGTGCGCTACGACACCCCCGACGGCTCACGGCTCAACGTCACGTTCGAGGCCAAGGGCGACGGCAAGTGCCAGGTCGCCGTCGAACACGAGCGGCTACCCGACACCGCCGCCGCGGACCGAGCCAAGGCGGAGTGGCGCCAGCGGTTGGACACGCTGAAGACCCTGCTCGAGGGTTGAGATGATGGGGTCGACCCCTCACCAGCGGTGGCACCGGTCCCGGCTCACCTTGCCTCGGCACGGGGTTTCCTCGACCACGCCTTCGCCGGCAACGGCCAGCGAGCTTTCTTAGGACCCGATCGCATCACCAGAGACGCGAACGGGTCCTAAGAAAAGTCGGTCTGGGGAACGTGCCCCCTGGAACCTCCCGCCCCGGGCCCGTACAGTCTTTCCATGCTGCGATCGCTGGCATCGATCGTCGGTGAGGACCATGTCCTCACCGATCCCGACCTTGTCGCCGGGTACGTCACCGATTGGACCGGCGAGTTCACCGGCACCACCCCCGCCGTGGTGCGGCCGGGGACGGCCGAGGAGGTGTGCGCAGTGATGGCGTGGTGCCACCACGCCGGAGTCCCCGTGGTGATCCAGGGCGGCAACACCGGGCTCGTCGGCGGGAGCGTCCCCCGGGCCGGCGAACTGGTGCTGAGCATGCGGCGCCTCGACCACGTCACCGACGCCGGCGACGGGATGCTCAGGGTCGCGGCAGGAACCACGTTGCGCCGGCTCCACGAGGCGGCGGCGGAACGGAACGTGTTCGTCGGCATCGACTCCTCGGCCCGCGACACCGCCACGATCGGGGGGATGGTCGCCACCAACGGGGGCGGCATCCACACCGTCCGCTTCGGAAGGGTGCGCGACCAGCTTGGCGACACCGAGGTGGCACTGGCGGACGGCACCCACCTCGACTCGATCCTGCTCCCCGGGAATCCCGCCGCCGATCTGTGGCGGATGGTGTGCGGCAGCGAGGGCACCCTGGCCGTCGTGCTCAGCGCCACGCTGCGGACGGGGCGCCCTGCCCCGGAGCGGCTGGTGATGCTGATCCCGACCACGCACGACGAGGTGGACGATCTGGCCCGCAGGCTGATGGTGGTGCAGACGCTGTGGGCGCTTGAGGTGCTCGGCGGAGGCGAGATCGAGCTGGCCGGCCGGATGTTGGAGCGCCACCCGCCCGTCACCGCCGAATGCCTGCTCCTGGTCGAGTTCCGTGGGGGGACCGGGCTCGAGGATCAGTTGGTCGACATCATCGGCGACATCGACGCCGTTGTCGCCACCGAGCGGACCGGGCAGGAGGAGATCTGGGCGTTCCGCCACAGCCTGACCGCCGCCGCCCACACCCTGCACCCCCGCATCGCCAAGTTCGACGTCTCGTTACCGCTGGTATCGATCGGCCGGCTGCGGCGGACGGTCGCCTCCCTGATCGGCGGGCCAACGGTTTATCTCTGGGGTCACATCCTCACCGGACCTACCGGCCGGCCGGTGGTGAACTGCCACATCAACATCGCCGACGGCGTCGACCCGGACACCGTGTTCGACCTGGTCGAGGGTCTGGGCGGCTCGGTCGTCGGTGAACACGGGGTGGGGGTGGTCAAGCGCAACCGGCTCGACCCGGTGAGCCCGGAGACGGCGGAGCTGCTCCGGCTCAAGGCACGCTTCGACCCCGGCGGGTTGCTCAACCCCGGTGTGCTGCTCCCCGATGGGGGAGGATCAGCCGAGCAGGTCTGAGGTGATGGCGCCCGGCGAGGTGACCCCACACAACGCCATCGCCTCGTCGAGCTCGCGCAGGATGCCCCCCACCGACTGGAGGATCCCGGGAACGCCGCCAACGGCCAGCCCCCACAGCACAGGGCGGCCGATCAGCACCGCAGACGCCCCCATCGCCAACGCCTTGATGACGTCGGTGCCGCGGCGGATCCCCCCGTCGACCAGAACCGGGATCCGACCCCCGACGGCGGCGACCACCGCGGGGAGCGCATGTGCCGTTGCCGGCGAGGTGTCGAGCTGACGGCCGCCGTGGTTCGACACCACCGCGGCATCGGCCCCGCTGTCGACGGCCAGAGCGGCGTCGTCCGGATGGACGATCCCCTTGATCACGATGGGGAGCGAGGTCAGCGAGCGCAGCCACTCGATGTCCCGCCACGACAGGGAAAGGTCGAACAGCTCGGCGACGTATGCGGCCAGACCGGACTCGGCCGCCCGTTGCGGCATCGCTCCGTGGCCGCCGGGCAGGGCGTTGACCACCTCGATGCCGTCGGGAAGATGAAACCGGTTGCGGACGTCGCGCTCCCGGCGTCCCCACATCTGGGCGTCGACGGTGAGCACGATCGCCTTGGCCCCCGCCGTCTCGGCCCGGGCCACCAGGTCCCGGGTCAGCGCCCGGTCCTTGTAGACGTAGAGCTGGAACCACACCTTGTCGTGCTCGGCACACACCTCCTCCATCGGCACGTTCGACAGCGTGGACAGGACCATCACCGTCCCCAGGTCGCGGGCGGCCCGTGCGGTGGCCAGTTCACCGTCGGGATGGGCGAGCTTGTGAAAGGCGGTTGGGGCGAACAGCACGGGGCTGGTGACCGGCTGACCAAGGACGGTGGTCGCCAGGGTCCGCGACGACACATCGCGTAGCACCCGGAAGCGCAGGTCGATGGTCGTCCAGGCCTCACGGTTGCGGCGGAGGGTGATCTCGTCGAGCGCCCCGCCCCGGTAGTAGTCGAAGACCATCTCGGAGAGGACGGAACCGGCCGCCTCCTCGAAGTCGTACACGTTCACCGGCCAGGGTTCGATGAGCAGCTCCCGAGATGCTGGGTCGCCGGTGACTCTAGGTTCCGGGACCTGCCCGAGGCCGGAGGCGTGGTCCGCCGGATCAGCGTTCGGCGACCGCCCTGCCGGGCGTCGTTGGCGATGAGCGCCGGAACGGCCACCAGCGCCAGGTCGGAGGCCGTTGATCGTGGGGGACGAGGGTCGGAGACGTTGCCTCGCACCGGTCGACCTCGTCCTCGTCGCGGATCCACAACCGCCACACGCTGGGTCCTGGACCTTCGATGCTCATCCGGTGCGCCTCGGCAACGGATACCCTCCTGTCGGTGCGGGTGCCTGCCCGCCTCGCCGCCATGATGCCACGCCCGGCGCCGATCGGCACCACGGGGAGGGCAACCCCGGAGTAGCGTGCGGGCCTGTGAACACCCTCGACCTGGCCAGAGGCATCGGCGGCGAGATTATCGACCTGCGCCGCCGCCTGCACCAGATCCCGGAGCTGGCCCTGGACCTGCCCAAGACCCAGGCGACGATCCTCGAGGCGCTCGAGGGCCTCGATCTCGAAATCACCACCGGCCGCCGGCTGTCCTCCGTGACCGCGGTGCTGCGCGGCGGGAAGGGTCCGGGCCCCACCGTCTTGCTCCGGGGCGACATGGATGCGCTCCCGGTGACCGAGAAGCTCGACCTCCCCTACGTCTCCGCCCACCCCGGCGTGATGCACGCCTGCGGGCACGACCTCCACGTCGCCGGGCTGGTTGGGGCCGCCCGCATCCTCCACGCCATGCGCCCCGAGCTGGCAGGCGATGTCGTGTTCATGTTCCAGCCAGGCGAGGAGGTCGAAGGTGGAGCGGAGCTGATGATCGAGGAGGGGGTTCTCGACGCCTCCGGGCGCAGCGTGGACGCCGCCTACTGCCTGCACGTTTTCTCGTCGGTCCAGCCGCTCGGGATGTGGTTCGCCCGGCCCGGCACGCAGATGGCCGCCGCCGACACCTTCACCGTGCGCGTGCTGGGTGAGGGCGGGCACGGGTCGGCGCCGTTTCGCACCAGGGACCCGATCCCGGTGGTGTGCGAGATGGTGCTCGCCCTCCAGACCATGACCACCCGCCAGTTCGACGTGTTCGACCCTGTGGTCGTCACCGTCGGCAGGATCGCCGGCGGCACCAAGGCCAACGTCATCCCGGACGACGCCGTCTTCGACGCCACGGTACGGACCTTCTCCGAGACGGCCCGGGACCGGGTGGAGCGGGCGATGGTGCGTCTCGTCGAGGGGATTGCCATCGCCCACGGGATGGGGATCGAGGTCGAGTACCGCCGCGAGTACCCCACCACGGTCAACGACGAGGCCGAGTACGCCTTCGCCGTCGACACCATCGTCGACCTGTTCGGGGCGGATCGGTTCACCCCGATGCCCCAGCCCGAGCCCGGGTCCGAGGACTTCTCCTTCGTCCTCCGGGAGGTGCCGGGCGCCTACCTCAACCTCGGTGCCTGTCCCACCGACCCGGCCACGGCCCCGGACAACCATTCGGCCCGCGCCGAGTTCGACGACTCCGTCCTCCCCGACGCCGCCGCCCTTCTCGCCGAACTTGCCGTACGCAGGCTAAGCCGCAGCGGAGCAGAGAACCGGCTTCCGGGTCCTGAGAACCACCACCCGCCGCTCCCCGGTTCGCTTTCTTAGGATCAGAACGCATCACGGGTGACGCGAACGGGTCCTAAGAAAATCGAGTGGTGGTCAGCCCTCGAGGTTGGTCATGACGTGCTTGATACGCGTGTAGTCCTCGAAGCCGTACATCGACAGGTCCTTGCCGTGCCCGGAGTGCTTGAACCCGCCGTGGGGCATCTCGGCGACGAGCGGGATGTGGGTGTTGACCCACACGCACCCGAAGTCCAGGCGGCGGGCCATCCGCATCGCCCGTCCGTGGTCCTTGGTCCACACCGAAGAGGCCAGCCCGTAGCGGACCCCGTTGGCCCAGCGGAGCGCCTCCTCCTCGTCGGTGAACCGTTGCACGGTGATCACCGGGCCGAAAATCTCGTTCTGGACCGCCTCGTCACCCTGGGCGAGGCCGGACACCACCGTGGGGGCGTAGAAGAACCCGCGATCGCCCACCCGCTCGCCACCGGTTTGGAGGACCGCATGGTCGGGGAGCCGCTCGATGAACCCGGAGACGTGGGCGAGCTGGTTGGGGTTGTTCACCGGGCCGAACGCCGCCTCCGCGTCGTCGGGCATGCCCACTCTGGTCCCCTTGGCCTGCTCGGTGAGGGCGACGACGAAGTCATCGTGGATCCGGGGACCGGCCAGCACCCTGGTCGAGGCGGTGCAGTCCTGGCCGGCGTTGTAGTAGCCGGCGCCGGCGATGGTGGCGGCCGCCGCCTCGACATCGGCGTCGTCGAACACCACCACCGGGGCCTTCCCGCCGAGCTCGAGGTGGGTGCGCTTGAGATCGGCGGCGGCCGATGCCGCCACCTCCATCCCCGCCCGGATCGAACCGGTGATCGACACCATCTGAGGGATCGGGTGCTCCACCATCGCCCGTCCCGTGTCGCGGTCGCCGGTGATCACGTTGAGCACCCCGGGCGGGAAGATGTCCGCCGCCAGCTCGGCGAGGAGCAGGGTGCTGACCGGGGTGGTGTCGCTCGGCTTGAGCACCACGGTGTTCCCGGCGGCGATCGCCGGGGCGATCTTCCACACCGCCATCATCATCGGGTAGTTCCACGGGGTGACCTGGGCGCACACCCCCACCGGCTCGCGTCGGATCATCGAGGTGTGCCCGGCGAGGTATTCACCCGCCGACAACCCCTCGAGGATCCGGGCGGCGCCGGCGAAGAACCGGATCTGGTCGACCATCGGCGGGACCTCGTCGCCGGCGGCCAGGTGCAGCGGCTTGCCGGTGTTCTCGCTCTCGGCCGCGGCCAGCTCGTCTGCCCGCGCTTCGATAGCGTCCGCCAACCTGAGCAGCATCAGCTGCCGCTGACCCGGGGTGGTGTCCCGCCAAGTCTCGAAGGCGGTCGCCGCCGCCCGCATTGCCCGGTCGACATCGGCCGAGGTGGATACCGGCGCTTCGGTGTACGCCTCACCGGTTGCCGGGTTGACCACGGCGGCGGCGGTGCCCCGGGCCGGGTCGACGAAGTCGCCGTCGATGAAGTTGCGCAGTGGGCTGGTGATGGTCATCGCAGGCCTTTCGGGTTCTCGGCCAGACGATACGTCACCGAACCCACCGGGGCCCCGGGCCCTTCAGGAGCAGCATGCGCACTTTCTGGGGATGGATGCAGATGGTCAGCGGTAGCGGCGGCGCCGGCCGCTCTGGCCCTCCGACCGGCTGCGGCGGGGACGGCCGGGCTGGCCCGAGCCATCCGAGCGAGGCGGCCGGCCGGTGCCCTGGCTGCGGCTCCGCCGGCCTTCGCCGTCACGCTGGCGGTCGGGGATCTCGGTGCGGCGCGGTTCGGACCAGGCCGACGAGGCGTTGCCGTTTCGCTCCGCTGAGGGGCTCCGGCGGGGCCGCCGGTCGCTCCCATCGGTACCGGCAACCTCCGCCCGTTCCGAGGTTCGGCGGCCTTGGTGGCGGCGGCCGCGGGGCGTGCCCTCTCCACCGGACCGACGACGGGGCGAGGTCGGGGCCTCGTACGGGGCGGGGCGGTGGTTGGTGACGATGATGTCGCCCAGCGTGCGCAGATCGGCCCGGTCGACCCTTTCGGTGAGACCGAGCCTGCGCTGGATCAGTTGCGTCCCCCGCACCTGGTCGTGCATGACCAGCGACACCACGGTTCCGTCGCTTCCGGCCCGGCCGGTCCGACCCGAGCGGTGGACGTAGTCCTTCTCGTCGTTGGGGGGATCGAAATGGACCACGCACCCGACCGCATCGACGTGGATGCCCCGGGCGGCGACATCGGTGGCCACCAGGGCCCGCACCGCCCCGGAGGAGAACTGCTGCAGAGCCCGATGGCGCTGCGGCTGGGAGCGGTTGCCGTGGATGGCGACGGCGGCTACCCCCAACTGGGTGAGCTGCCTGGTGAGCCGGTCGGCGCCGTGCTTGGTCCGGCAGAACACGATGGCCGAGTCGTGCCTCGACACCACCTCGGCGGTGAGGCCGACCCGTCCGGCGTGCTCGGTCTTCCAGAAGATGTGGCGGACCATCCCCGGCTCGCCCTCGTGCGACCTCACCTCGTGGCGGCGGGGGTTGTGCTGGTACTGGCGGACCAGCACGTCGACCACCCCATCGAGGGTCGCCGAGTACAGCAGGGTCTGGCGGCGGCGGTCGGTGAGGTCCAGGATCCGCTTCACCGCCGGGAGGAACCCCATGTCCGCCATCCGGTCGGCCTCGTCGACGACCGCGATGTGCACCCCGGAGAGGTCGATGGCGCCCTGGGCGATCAGATCCTCGAGACGGCCGGGGCAGGCGACGACGATGTCGGCGCCCCGGGAAAGGGCGGCCCGCTGCGGACCGTACGACACGCCGCCGTAGATCGTCGTCACCTTGCGCCCCACTGCGGCGGCGAGCGGCGCCAACTCGGTGCGGACCTGCTCGGCCAGCTCTCGGGTGGGGACCAGAACGAGACCACCGGGCCGCCGGGGGTGGGACGGGCCGACGTTGACCACCATGGGGATGGCGAAGGCCAGGGTCTTGCCCGACCCGGTCGGCGCCTTGCCGGCGATGTCACGGCCGGCCATGGCGTCTGCGATCGTTGCGGTCTGGATGGGGAATGGCACGGTGATGCCGGCGCGGTCGAGAACGGCGACGATGTCATCGGGCACGCCGAGACGGGAGAATGGGGATGGCACAAGGGACTCCTGGTCGAGATCGAGGGCGAGGTAGGCCCGCTCGAGTGGATCCGGGAGGATGCCCTGCTGGCCCCACCGGCGAGGAAACGGCCGGTGTCGGTCGGGCGAGATACCCGGACGGGCGTCAGGTTACCACCCCCGGCGCCGATCCCCGGCAGGCGGGCCCGACCGGTGCCACCCGCCACGCCTAGGCCGGTGCCACCCGCAGCGACGTATGCCTTGCCAGGACGGCATAGTCGGTGTCGGTGTGGAGCACCGGGACGTCGGCCCTGATCGCAACGGCGGCGATCAGGCAGTCGATGAGCCTGCGCACCGGCTCGCCCCGGCGGCGACATGTCCGATACAGCGTCGCCGCCTCCTCGTAATCGACGGGTTCCGTCGCCAGCACGGGGGCGCGGGCAAGCAACCGGCGGAGCTGGTTCAGATGGCCCTCGTCGCCGGCCCCGGCCAGAACCTCCATCCGGACCGGATCGCAGGTGGCGATCTCTCCACCGAGCAGCCGATCGACCTGCCGGCAGACAGGACTTCCGGTGTCCCGAAGGAACTCGACCCAGGCAGAGGTGTCGATCAGGATCATCCGACCCGACCCGACCATGCTGCGATGCGAGGCGGGTGTGTTCGCCGCCCAGGCCGCCCTCGATACCTTTCCCTCCCGACCTGGCCATCGTCGACGTTCGCCTTCCACCGGGCCCGGACGGGCTGGCCCTCGCCCGTCACCTCCGCACCGTCGACGACCTCCCGATAATCTTCGTTACCGCCGCCGATGCTCCCCACGAGCGCCTGGCCGGCTTCGCCGCCGGGGGGGACGACTACCTCATCAAGCCGTTCTTGATGGCCGAGCTGCTCGCCCGAGTCGGAGCCCTGCTGAGACGATCGGGTCGCCTGCGGTCCAACCTTCTGGTGTTGGGAGATCTGGTCATCGACGAGGACGCCCGCACGGTGGTCCGGGCCGGAGCTCTGGTGGCCCTCACCCCCACCGAGTTCGACCTCCTGCTGGCACTCGCCCGGCATCAGCGGAAGGTGCTCTCCAAGCTCCAGCTCCTTTCCCAGGTCCGGGGCTACGAGGCATACGACCCCAACCTGGTGGAGGTCCACATAAGCGCGCTGCGCCGGAAGCTGGAGGCGCACGGTCCCCGGATCGTGCACACGGTGCGAGGCACGGGCTACGTGGCGCGGGCCTGATGCGGACCGTCTCGCTGCGGGCCCGGGTGGTGGTGGCGGGGGTGGCGGTGGTGGCGCTGGTGGTCGCCGGGCTCGACGTGTTCGTCTACGCCAGCATGCGAGACCGACTGCTCGACAACCTCGAGGCATTGCTCGACGACCGGGCGGAGCTGGTGGTGGAGCTGAGTGGAGCCCTCGACGATCGAGAGCTGGTCGAGCGACTGGCCGGCTCGGGGGTGACAGCCACCGTGGAAGGTCCGGAGGGGGGCAGGGTTCGGGCCGGCCGCCCATTCCGGCGTTCGTTCCCGTCCCCCCGCCCTTCCGGCAGACCGGCGGCGCCACCCTCACCCGTGAGGTTCGTCTCGACGGTGGCCGGGTGGTGGTGCTGGAGGCCTCCCGGGCCGGGGTGGACGACACGTTGCGCCGCCTGCTGATGCTGGAGTTGGTGGGGACGGCGGGGGCGGTGGCGCTGGCCACCCTCTTGTTCGATCGGGCGGCTCGAAGCGCCCTGCGCCCGTTGGACCGGGTGGTGGAGACGGCCCGGGCGATCGGCGGGGG
>JBPCMS010000048.1:0-8160 GCA_051002015.1 Acidimicrobiia bacterium | reverse complement strand
TGCCGCGCCTCGTCAACCCGGGTGGTACCGGAAGCCTCGTTGGCGGCGACTTCCGTCTCGTTCTCGATCGTCATGCGACAGCATCAACTCCTTGGAGCACATGAAAATTGCCACCGTGCGCGGACGGCCCGACGGGGCGGTGCGAAGGGTAACAGGTCGCTCGACCCACCGAGGCCGTCATTCCTTGCATTCCGCCAGGTTGGCCCCGGTGGCGGTGTCGACCACCAGCGGCACGTCGAGTTGGACGATCCCTTCCATCACCGACCTCGTAACCGACGTGGCCTGGGTGACCTCGTCCTCGGGGACCTCGAGCACCAGCTCGTCGTGGATCTGGAGCAGCAGGGCGGCGCCCGATCCCGTCCCCTCCAGCTCACCCTCGAGCATCACCATCGCCTTCTTGATGATGTCGGCGGCCGAGCCCTGGATGGGAGCGTTGAGGGCCATGCGCTCCCCCATCTGACGCTGGCGGAAGTTGGAGCTGGCCAGCTCGGGGAGATACCGCCGCCTGCCGAGCAGGGTGGTGGTGAACCCGGTGGACCGAGCCTCGTCGACGATGCCCCGCATGAAGGCCCTGACGTCGGAGAACTGCTCGAAGTACGCCTCGACGTGGCCGGTTGCCTCCTCGCGGGAGATGTCGAGCCGCTGGGCCAGGCCGTACGCCTCCATCCCGTAGAGGAGCCCGAAGTTGATCACCTTGGCGCGGCGACGCTCGGCGGCTGTCACCTCGGACGGATCCTTGCCCGCCACCCTGGCGGCGGTGGCGGTGTGGATGTCGAGCCCGTTGCGGAACGCCTCGACCAGCCCGTGGTCTCCCGACAGGTGGGCCAGGATGCGCAGCTCGATCTGGGAGTAGTCGGCGGTGAGCAGCTTGTGGCCCGGTGCGGCGACGAAGGCGGTGCGGATGACCCTGCCCTCGTCGGAGCGCACCGGGATGTTCTGCAGGTTGGGCTGCTCCTGGCTGAGCCGGCCGGTGGCCGCCGCCATCTGGTTGAACCGGCCCCGCACCCTGCCGTCGGGGTCGATCAGCGGGAGCAGGGCGTCGACGTAGGTCGAGCGGAGCTTCTCCAGCTCGCGGTAGAGCAGGAGGCCGTCGACCATGGGATGGTCGTCGCGCAGCTTCTCCAGCACCGAGGCATCCGTGCTGGGCACGCCCTTGGCCGTCTTCTTGAGCACGGGGAGCCCAAGCTGCTCGTAGAGCACGTGACGGAGCTGGAGGGTCGAGTTGATGTTGAAGGCTTCGCCGGCGGCGGCGTGGATGGTGGTCTCCAGCTCGGCGAGCCGCCTTCTCAGGTCCTCCCCGAGGGCGGTGAGCGTGGTGCGGTCGACCCCGATCCCGGTCTCCTCCATCCGGGCCAGCACGCCGATCAGAGGGAGCTCGATCTCCTCGTACAGGTCGGCCCCGCCCCGGACCTCGATCTGCTCCTGGAGCGGAGCGATCAGGGCGGCGACGGCGACCGCCCGGCGCGCCGACGCCTCGATGGCGGACGATCCGTCCGCCGGTGCATCGAAGTCGAAGGACACCTGCGCCTCGACGGCGCCCTCCCCCGGGGCCGGAGCGACGGCGAGACCCAGCTCGCGGTAGGCCAGCTCCTCGAGATCGGGGGCGCGCTGTCCCGGGTTGACCAGGTAGGCGGCCAGGGCGGTATCGAACCCGACGGCGGGTGCCTCGAGATCGGCCGCCAGGAAATGGCGGAGCAGCGGCTTGATGTCGTGACCGGCCAGCCGGCCGTCGGCGCCCAAGGCCTCGGCGACGATGACCAGCTTGTCGACCGGTATGAACCGGGCAAGCTCCCCGGCGGCGGCGGTGGCGCCGATGAGCTCCCCGCCGCTGTTCACGGCGTCGATGGCGAGCCGTCCCGCCCGGATCAACCCGACCAGGTCGGCGGCGGTGTGCGCCGTCGCCACCTCGACATCGATCTCGGTGGTCTCGACGGCGGCCTGCCCGCCCAACTCGACCAGGCGCTCCCAGAGGGTGCGGAAGGCGAGGGCGTCGAAGACCTTGCGCACCCGGTCGTGATCCCACTCCCCCAGCACAAGGTCTTCGAGCACGACCGAGGTCGCCTCGGGGACCTCGACCATGGTCATGATCTCCCGGTTGAGGAACACCTGGTGGCGGGCCCCCTCGAGGTTGGCCCGGATGCGGGGGGTCTGCTGGTCGAGGTGCTCGAAGATCCCCTCGAGATCGCCATGCTGGGCAACCAGCTTGGTCGCCGTCTTCTCCCCCACCCCCGGCACCCCGGGCAGGTTGTCGGAGGAATCACCGCGCAGGGCGGCGTAGTCGAGGTACTGCTTGGGGGCGATCCCGTACCGCTCCTCGATCCAGGCGGCGTCCGCCATCACCGTGTCCGAGATCCCCCGCCTGGTGTACATCACGGTGGTACTGTCATCGATGAGCTGGAAGGCGTCGCGGTCGCCGGTGACCACGACCACCCGCCATCCCTCGGCGCCCGCCTTGCCCACCAGGGTACCGATCACGTCGTCCGCCTCGTACCCCGGCGCCTCGATCTGGGAGATGTCGAGCGCCTCCAGCACCTCGCGGATCAGCGGGAGCTGGCTGCGGAACAGGTCGGGCGGCGCCTCACGCTGCGCCTTGTACTCCGGGTAGAGGTCCTTGCGGAACTGCGGGCCCTTCACGTCCCAGGTGACGGCGACGGCGTCGGGCCGTTCGTCCCCGAGCAGCTTGATCAGCATCGAGGTGAACCCGAACACGGCGTTGGTGATCTGCCCCGCCGGTGTCGCCAGGTCGGCGGGCAGGGCGTAGAAGGCTCGGTAGGCGAGGCTGTGACCATCGAGGAGGGCGAGGGTGGCCATCGCACCGAGTGTAGGAAGCGGGACCGACACGATCTCCCCACCCGACAACTTTGAGCGAATGAACCCGCCCACCAGAGTGAAGCGCTCAAAGTTTGCCTACCAGATCACCCCACCCGACAACTTTGAGCGAGTGAACCCGCCCACCGGTGTGAGGCGCTCAAAGTTGTCGATCCAGCCTGGCCAGGAGGCGATCCCGCTCGGCCTCCAGCTTGGCTCGCTGGCGGGCCAGCTCCTCGAGGTGACGCTCGAAGCGGGCAACGTCTGCGCCGGTCTCCCTGGCGTCGGCGCGATCCATCGGATGATCCGAGGCGACGGCATCGCGGAAGGCGTCGTCGTGGAGATGCTGATGGAAGATCAGCTCCTCGGCGGCAAGCCGTTCGTCACGCCGCATGGCAGCGATCTCGTCGTTCAGGGTGAAGATCCGCTTCTCCAGACGGCGCATGCGGTGAGAATACGATGGCGCAGTGCGTTGCCGGGCGATGGTGCCCTGTACGATGGCGGTCCCTGCCGGGATGGCGGAAGCGGTAGACGCGGCGGACTCAAAATCCGTTGAGCACAGCTCGTGGGGGTTCGAGTCCCCCTCCCGGCACCATCTGGCGCCGGGCTGGCGTGGTATCCCACCCCGGCTCGCAGGCACGCCACCCCTCCCAATGGGAGGGGAAAAGGAACGGTCCCAATGGGAGGGGAAAGGAACGGCGGGGGCGCGGGATGACCCAGAGACGGTCGCTTCGGCGATTGCCTCAGCCACCCCCAGCGGGATGGGAAACAGAGCTGCCGGCCACCCAATGGGAGGGGAACCAGCTCCCAACGGGAGGGGAAACCGGGAGGGTGCGGATGAAGGCGACCAGGCTGGCGATCTGGGCGTCGGTGAGACGATCGAACGAGGGCATGGTCCCCGGTCCCACCCGGATGACGGCCCCGATCTGGTCGTCGGTGAGGTCGGCGGCGGCGGATCCGCCGTCGAGGGCGGGGCCGACGGCTCCGCCGCCCTCCCCGCCGTGACAGCTGGCGCAGCTCCGGGCATAGAGGTCGGCCCCGGACAGACCCTCGGTCGATCCGCAGCCGGCCAGGACGACAGCCAGTACCGCCGCCCCGATGGCGTGACGGGCCCGCAGCCGCCGCATCACGTCCCCAGGGTGGGGTCGAGGGGCAGCGCCTCGACGACGGCGGGGGCCTCGCCGCCGGTCCAGCGCAGCATCACCTCCCCCCCAGAGTCAATCTCGCGGCGCATCAGGGCGAGACCCACCGGTGCCGACAGGGTGAGCGACTCGGAGATCGAGGTCAGGACCCCGACCACCTTCCCTTCCGCCTCGGCGCCGGCGGGGACGATCTCGGACCCGACCGGGGGAAGCACGTTGGTGGTGACCCGGATGCCACGGAGGACGCGGTTGACATGGCCGCGCGAGTCGATGCGGGCGATGAGCTCCTGACCCAGATAGCAGCCCTTGGTGAAGTCGACGGCATCGGCGACCAGGTCCGCCTCCTGGGCGATCGTCTTCTCGTCGATGTCGACTCCCATGATCGGCTCTCCCGCCTCGATCCGAACCGCATCGGCGGCCAGCCGGCCGCACCGGACGGCCCCGGCGGCAACCAGCTCGCCGGCGGGGACACCCACGGTGACGATCCGGGGCAGCCGAACGTGGGCGAACGGCGCCGACGCCACCACCGCCTCACCGTGAGCGACCCAACCGTCGGTCACCTTGGCGCCGACCACCTCGGCGACCACCCGGGCCGCCCCCGGTCCCCACACCTCAACCACAGGTCGAGGGTCGGCGTCGACGGTGGCGTCCACCCTGATCTTGAAGCGGAGCAGGTCGGCGACGGCGACCGCACCGACGCCACGGTCGGTGAGCAGACCCACCTCGTCTTCACCCCGCAGCACCAGGTGCGGGGCGCGCAGCTTGCCCTGCGGCGTCAGCAGCAGCGAGCGGGCGACGCTCCCCGGTTCCATCGGGGTCACCGCCTGGCTGATCAGCCCGTCGAGGAAGCGGACCGTGTCCGGCCCCCGCACCCAGACGAGGTCGTGCCAGCCGACCACGAGGCCTGCCCCGGTGCGCAGCGCCAGGTATTCGCCGGTGACGTCGCCGAACGTGTCGGCCCCTCCTCTCGGGGCGGATCCGGTCATACGTCTGCCAGCCCGTCGAGCCCGAGCCGGATCAGCATCCGGCTGAACCAGGCGTTGAGCTCGGTCACGTTCCCGGTGACCAGCAGCACCCCGAAGCCGGCAAGGAGCAGCCCGGAGACAACCGTGATCGGCACCATCAACGGGCGCAGCCTGTCGAAGGTACGGAAGGCACCGCCGATGGTCACCGCCGTCACCAGGAACGGGATCCCCAGCCCGAGCGAATAGAACATCAGCACCACCATGCCCCGCCCGACGGTGTCGGTGCCGGCGCCGAGGGCGAGTGCCGCCGTGAGGAAGGGGCCGATGCACGGGGTCCAGCCGAAGGCGAACGCCGCCCCGATCACCGGGGCGGTGAATCCGCCCAACCGGTCGGAGACGACGTTGAACCTGCGATCGCGCAGCACCGGGGTGAGGTAGCGCGGTGTCCACAGCGCGGTCACCACAACCAGCAACCCCATCAGGATGATCACCACACCCGAGACCGTCTGGAAGGTCGGCCCGGCCAGCAGCCTCCCCACGGTGGTGGCGGCGGCGCCGAAGACGAGCACGAACACGATGGTGAACCCGAGCACGAACAGCGCGGTGGTCCTGATCACCCGGCTCAGAGATACCTCGCCGGCCCGCATCTCCTGGGCCGAGTAGCCGGACACCAGACCGACATACCCGGGGACCATCGGCAGCACGCACGGCGACAGGAACGAGGCGGCGCCGGCGGCGACGGCGGCGATCAGGCTCAGACTGTCCATGCCATGCACTCCGGTGGCCTCACGACGATGCGGGAGCGACCACGCATCCCGCGACCACGCCGGCATGTTCCCACGATCCCGACGTGACCAGTACGGCGGATCGGGTACTACGGCGGGTAACCTGCCGGGCCGGGTCGAGCATCGGCGGGGCGGAACGGAGAGGGTGATGCGGACAGCGGGTCGGTCGAGCCCTGGCTTCTCGATGCGCGATCGACGCACCATCTTCCTGTTGAGCGTCACCGCCTTCGTGGTCGGCTACGGCGCCTCGGTGATCTCGGCCACCCTTCCGTATGCCCGGGTGGCCATGGACCTCAGCGAAGGGGCGATGTTCTGGATCTTCGGGATCACCAGGGCGTTGTCGCTGGCGGGGATCCTGTTCGCCTTCACCGCCGACCGGCAGGGGCGGCGCGATGCCTTCCTGGTCGCCTTCGCCCTGATCCCGGTCGGGAACCTGCTCGCCGGGCTCCTCCCCACCCCCGTCACCTTCACCATCGCCCAAGGCATCACCCGCATCGGGGTCGTCGGGGTCGCCGCCCTCGCCGTCGTCATCCTCGCCGAGGAGCTAACCCCTGCGGTCAGGGCTCTCGGCATCGGCATCTACGCCATCGCCGGCTCGGTCGGCGCCGGTCTCGGGCTGCTCCTCCTCCCCATCGCCGACGGCGGCGACAACCGGTGGCGCATCCTGTTCGGGCTGACCGCCCTCGGCCTGCTCGCCCTCCCGCTGCTCAATCGGTTCCTCGAGGAGAGCCGGGCCTTCCTCCGACCGTCGCCCCGCGTCGGCTACGCCGCGGTGATGGAGTCCAACGAGGGCAGGTACCTGTGGACGCTCGCCGGGATCGCCTTCCTCGTCGCCTTGTTCTCGTCACCGGCCTTCAACTTCGTGCTGGAGCGTCTGGTCAACGATCTCGAGTGGACCTCGCGGTCGGCCACCATGCTCCTCGTGGTCGCCTCCGGTGTCGGCACGGTCGGTCTGCTGGTGGGGGGGCGGCTCGCCGACATCTCCGGCCGGCGGCAGGTGGCCGGCCTCGGCATCATCATCGGGCTGATCGGTGGGGTAGGCGTCTACTTCGTCGACACCCCGGTGCTGCTCGGGGTGACCATCTTCCTGGGGACGCTGGGGGCCACCATGCTCACCCCGGCCTTCGCCGCCCACCGCTCCGAGCTCTTCCCGACCAGGGTCCGGGCGTCGGCCGCCGGGCTGATCACCAATGCAGGGATCGTCGGATCGATCCTCGGCTTCGTCATCGGGGCCCTGGTGGTCGACTCGATCGGGCTCTCGCGCACCATCGCCTTCCTCGGGATCGGTCTGCTGGCTGCGGTGTGGTTGGTGTTCCAGCTCCCCGAAACCAAGGGCCGCGTCCTGGTGGAACGGGGCGGCGAGGCCCACCCAGCGGATGGCACCGGCGACCATGCCCGGGTCGACGAGCTCAACCCGCGCTAGCCAGCCCTCGCCGCCGGCAGCCGGGTACGGTGCCACCATCCCAGCGCCGCCGCCCGCAACACCATCAACAGCACCAGCCCCCACCACACCGCAGGGAGGGCGCCTCCGAGCGGGAGGACGGCGACCAGCCACGCCATCGTGGCCAGCGCCGGGACCGCGGTGGCGATCATGGCGAAGGTGAAGTCGGTGGCGCCCATGACGATCCCGTCCCAGGCGAAGACGGCCCCGCCGATCACCTGCACCAGGACCAGCTGCGGGTAGATCGAACCGAGCGCCGAGACCACCGCTTGGTCGGGGGTGAACCAATGGCCCAGCCAAGGGGCGATCAGGACGAGCAGGACGGCGAGGGTCAGCCCGGCGACGCCGCCGAGGACGAGCAGCCGGTCGGCCAGGCCGCGCAGCGTGGCCCGATCGTTCTCCCCCACCGCCTTGCCCACCACCGACTGGGCGGCGATGGCGACGGCGTCGAGGGCGAGGGCGAGGAACAGGAAGACCTGGAAGGCGATCTGGTGGGCGGCCACCTGGACGGTCCCCAGCCGGGCGGCGACGCTGGTGGCTGCGGTGAACACCGCGAGCAGCCCGGCGGTGCGTAACACCAGCCGGGTGCCTGCGTTGGACAGGGCGGAGATGTCGGACCGCTGGGGGCGAGCCGGCTGGAACCCGATCCGCTCCCGGCGCCGCCGCAGCATCACGGCGAGAAGGACGGCGCCCGCCGTCTGGGCGGTGACCGATGCCCAGGCGGCGCCGGCCACGCCCCAGTCGAGACCGAAGATGAAGATCGGGTCGAGCACCAGGTTGACCACGTTCAGCACCAGCACCGCCCGGAGCGGGGTCATCGTGTCCTGGACACCGCGGAAGATCCCGGACCCTGCGGTCAGGTAGAGGACGGCCACCAACCCCACCGCCCTGATCCGCAGGTAGGTGGACGCCGGCGCCAGCAGCTCGTCCGAGGCTCCCAGCCAGCCGAGCATGATGTCGGGGACGAGGAGCATCACCGCGGTCGCCACCACCGCCGCCACCACCGCCATCAGCACGGC
>JBPCMS010000047.1:0-14185 GCA_051002015.1 Acidimicrobiia bacterium | reverse complement strand
CCCGATGAACACCGCCGGCTGGGTGAACAGCATCTGGCCCCACAGCCCGGTGGCCTCCCCGAGCTCGGTGACCGGGCCGTTGGAGTCGAGCAGCACCCGCCACGCATAGGTGCGCACCAGGAAGTTGGACCAGAACGGGATCAGCACCAGCACCAGCAGCAAGTTCCTGTTCGAGCTCTTCGACCTGGTGGCGATCCAATAGGCGAACGGGTAGCCGATCAGCAGGCAGATCACGGTGTTGAGCAGCGCCAGCCAGAGGCTGCGGGCGGCGATGGTGCGGATCACCGGCTCCGCCAGCCGGGCATACGAGTCCAGGTTCCATCCCCCCAGCACGGGACGACCGGTGGTCGAGCGGCTGGCGAACGAGAAGACGAACACGATCACCAAGGGCAGGGCGAAGAAGAAGACCAGGTAGACGTAGGCGGGGAGGGCGTGGAGCAGACCGCGCCGCGCCGCCGCCTTGACCGACTGCGCCTCCAGCTCGGGGTTGGCCGCCTCGACCGGTGGATGCTCCTCGAGCAGCGTCATTCGGACAGGGCCTCGGCCGCCTGGGGATGGAAGCTGAGGACGACCTCGTCATCCACCGACCAGGTTCTCAACCTTGGGATGTTCTCCACCCGGCAGTCGACGATCGCCCCCAGCCCCGCCTCCAGCTCGTAGTACCGGGAGTCGCCGAAGTACAGCCGGCGCACGATCCTGCAGGTGATGTTGTTGTAATCCGCCGGGGCCTCGTCGACCTTCTCGTGCAGATGGAGCTTCTCGGGGCGAAGGGTCAGGGTCACCGCGGTGCCTACGGGCTGCCCGGCCCGGGCGGTCACCACCTGCCCGTTGCCGAGCCGCACCCGGTCCCTCTCCACCACGGTGCCCGGGATGAAGTTGGTCTCGCCGATGAACTCGGCCACGAACCGGTTGGCCGGCCGCTCGTAGATGTCCTCGGCGGGAGCGACCTGGAGCAGCTTGCCTTCGCTCATCACCCCGATCCGGTCGGACATGGTCAACGCCTCCTCCTGGTCGTGGGTGACGAACACGAAGGTGATGCCGACCTGCTGCTGGATGTCCTTGAGCTCGATCTGCATCGCCTGGCGCAGCTTCAGGTCGAGCGCCCCCAGCGGCTCGTCGAGGAGCAGCACCTGGGGGCGATTGACCAGTGCCCGGGCCAGGGCCACCCGCTGCTGCTGCCCCCCGGAGAGCTGGCTCGGTTTGCGCTTGGTCATCGCTCCCAGCCGCACCATGTCGATGGCGTCGCCGGCCCGCATCCGGGCCTCCGCCTTGGGGACGTCCTGCATCTCCAAGCCGAAGGCGACGTTCTGCTCCACCGTCATGTGGGGGAAGAGGGCGTACGACTGGAAGACGGTGTTGACCGGGCGCTTGTTGGGCGGCCGCAGCGCCATCTCCTCGCCGAAGATCTTGATGCTCCCCTCAGTGGGGAACTCGAGCCCGGCGATCATCCGCAGCGTGGTGGTCTTCCCGCACCCGGACGGGCCGAGCAGCGAGAAGAACTCCCCGTCGGCGATCTCGAGATCGATGGCGTCAACGGCGGCGACGTCGCCGAACCGCTTGGTGACCCCGTGGATGCCGACGGCGCACCGGTCGGTCATTCCGCCGACCCGAGGTCGATGACCAGCGTCTGCAGATCGGTGAACTCCTCGATCCGGCCCCGGCCCCATCCGGTGTCGGTGCCGGCGGCGCCCCCGAACGGCTGGAACGTTTCCCAGAAGTCGGTCGAGTCGTTGATCACCACCGTGCCCGACCTGATCCGGTCGGCGTACCAGAACGCCCTGCTCAGGCTGGTGGTGAACACCGCCGCCTGCAGCCCGAGCCTGGTGCGGTTGGCGATACCGGCGGCGTCCTCGTCGTCGGCTGCGGTGAGGATGGGCAGGACGGGGCCGAAGCTCTCCTCCTGCGAGACCGCCGCCGCCTCGGGGACCCGGTCGAGAACGGTGAGGTCGTAGTACAGGTCGGTGGCGTGCCCCGGCGCCCGACCCCCGCCGCTGAGCAGCAGGGCACCCCGGTCGGCGGCGTCGGCGATATGGCGGTCCATCTTGGCTGCGGTCGGTTCGTTGTTGAGCGGGCCCATCGTGGTCGCCCGGTCGAATGGGTCGCCGAGCACGACGGTGTCGGCCGCCTTGAGGGCGTGCTCGACGAACTCGTCGTGGACTGCTTCGGTCACGATCACCCGCTCGGTGGCGCAGCACACCTGGCCGGCGTTGTAGTAGGCACCGAACACGGCGGCCCTGGCGGCGGCGGCGACGTCGGCATCGTCGGTGACGATGGTCGGCCCGTTGCCCGACATCTCCATGATCGACCGCTTGATCCCCATGGCGGCGATGATCTTGCGCCCCGTCTCGGACGATCCGGTGAAGCCGATGGCGTCGATCCCGGGATGGCCCACCAGCATCGAGCCGATGTCACCGCCACCGGGGATGATCGACACCAGCCCCTTGGGTACCCCGGCCTGGTCGAACGCCTTGGCCAGCTCGAGCAGCGCCCAGGGGGTGAACTCGGGAGGTTTGACGATGACGGCGTTGCCGGTGGCCAGACCGGGGCCGACGTACTCCAGCGGGATCGTCACCGGGAAGTTCCACGGGGTGATCGCCGCCCACACCCCCACCGCACGGTGGTAGGTGAACATGCGCTTGTTGCGGTCCGTGGTGGGGATGGTCTCGCCGGTCAGCCGCTTCACGTCCTCGGCTGCGTTGAGGAAGTACTGGTTGGCTTCGGCGATGTCCGCCACCGATTCGGCGTGGTAGGGCTTGCCCTGTTCGAGGGTCTGGATCCTGGCGATCTCGGGGACCATGGTCTCGATGGCGGCGGCGATGCGGTGGAGCAGGTCGGCCCGCTCGAACGGCGACCAGAACCGGAAGTCGTCCTGGGCTTCCCGAGCGGCGGCGACGGCGCGGTCGATGTCTGCCGCCGAGGCGAGCGGCACATCGGCGATGTGCTCGCCGGTTGCCGGGCTGATCAGCCGGTGGTGGCGGTCACCGGTCCCCTGGGTCCATTCGCCCGCCAGGTACAGGTCGAGCGTGTCTGCCATGCTGCCTCTTCCGTCCGTCCCGCAATGCGGTGCCTCCGACGATCCGACATCCGCCCTCGGATGGCCGTCGAGCATACCGATCTGACCTGCAGCGCGCCGGGGAACCCGGCGGCGATACGGACGCACGCGGCCACCGCAGGCCCGACACGCTGGAGCGTCTCCGGGCTAGATTGCGGGCCAGGCCGGAGAGGGGTGAGAGCGTGTCGCTCGAGCCGCTCATCGGTGGGGTGTCCCAGACCGGCGAGATCGACCCCGGAGGACCGGGGTGAGACGTACGGAGAGTGATCACGATGGGTCTGCAGGGCGAGAAGACGGCGAGTTGGTTCCACCGAGGCCGCCAGGTACTGGTCAACGGCGTATCGAGCGGGTTCCGCTACTGGGGCGACGACGACACCATGGTCATCGACCATGGCGAGGGCGCCTACATCTTCGACATGGACGGCAAGCGGTACATCGACTACCACCTGGGGTTCGGGCCGGTGATCCTGGGCCACGGGCATCCGGCGGTGGCCAAGGCCGTGGCCGAGGCGGCGGCCGACGGCACCACCTTCGCCATGACCACCCGGCGTGAGATCGAGGCCGCCGAGAGGGTCAAGAACGCGGTCGGCTACATCGACGCCATGCGCTTCACCAACACCGGCACCGAGGCCACGCTGCACGCCATCCGGCTGGCGCGGGCGGCGACCGGGCGCGAGGTGATCGTCAAGTTCGAGGGGGCGTACCACGGCGCCCACGACTACGTGCTGTTCTCCACGGCGTCGGCCACCGTGAGCCAGATGGGCTCGCGCCGGTCGCCGCTGCCGCTGCAGGCGTCGAGCGGGATCCCCGAGGCGGTGCGGGCCACCGTCCGCACCGTCCCCTACAACGACCTGGAGGCGATGGAGAACCTGCTCCGCACCGACGGCCACCACGTCGCTGCCCTGCTGGTCGAGCCGATGCTGGGCAACTTCTTCGGGCTGCTCCCCATCGCCGGTTACCTGGAGGGGCTGCGGACGCTGGCCGACCAACACGGCTGCCTGCTGATCTTCGACGAGGTCAAGACCGGTTTCCGGATCGCCTTCGGCGGCGCCCAGGAGCTCTTTGGGGTCACCCCCGACCTGGGGACGTTCGCCAAGGCCATGGGCAACGGATTCCCCGTCGCCGCCGTGGGCGGCAAGCAGGCGGTGATGGACGTGTGGGCGGCCGGTGGGGTCACCCAGGCGGGCACCTACTCGGGGAACGCCGTCGCCGCCGCCGCCGCCTCGGCCACCATCGACGTGCTCGCCACCGGCGAGCCGTACGCTCGGATCGAGAAGACCGGAGGCGCATTGGCCGACGGCCTGGTCAGGATCTGTGCCGATCACGGCGTGCCCGCCCACGGGGTGGGGCATCCGTCGATGGTGGGGCTCTTTCTCGGCGAGGAGCCGCCCAGGGACTTCCGCGACTTCGTCAACCACGACGCCGACCTCTACGGCAGGGTCGCCATCGGGATGATCCACCGCGGCGCCTTCCCGGTCGACGATGCCCGCGAGCCGTTGTTCCTGTCGGCCGCCCACTCCGACGAGGACATCGCCACCACCCTCACCGCCTTCGAGGACTCGCTGGTCGAGGCCCTGGGATGAACCGTCGTCGCCCGTGTCGCCCGGCGAAGGTGCCGGCGCCGGTCGGTGTGCAAGGCTGGTCTCAGGGATGGTCCCGGCGACAGGCCGGATCGGATCGAGGGCGGTTTCGGAGCCGCCACCAGAGGGAAGTGAAGGCGGATGGAGAACGCTGACGTCATCGTCATCGGCACCGGTCCCGGGGGCGAGTGGCTTGCCGGCGAGCTGGCCGAGGCGGGGCTGGACGTCGTCGCCGTCGAGCGCCATCTGGTCGGGGGCGAGTGCCCGTACTGGGGGTGCGTCCCCACCAAGATGATGGTCAGGGCCGCCCACCTGCTCGAGGAGGGCAGGCGCATCCCCGGTATGGCGGGCGAGGCGGAGGTGCGGCCCGACTGGGACCCGGTGGCGGCCCGGATCCGCGCCGACGCCACCGCCGACTGGGACGACACCGTCGCCGTCGAGCGCCTCGAGGGGCACGGGGGGCGGCTGGTCCGGGGCACCGGCCGGCTGGAGGCTCCGGGCGTGGTCTCCGTCGGGGACCGCCGGATCCGGGCGGGGCGGGCCATCGTCCTCGCCACCGGCACCAGCCCCGACATCCCGGCGATCGCCGGGCTGGCGGACACCCCCTACTGGACCAACCACGAGGCGGTGGCTGCCGAAACCCTGCCCCGCTCGCTGATCGTGCTCGGCGGCGGTGCGGTCGGCGCCGAGCTGACCCAGGTGTTCTCCAGGTTCGGGGTCGAGGTCACCGTGGTCGACGAGGCCGACCGGTTGCTGTCCCAGGAGGAGCCGGAGGCGGGAGAGATCGTCGCCGCGGTGTTCGCAGGCGAGGGCATCGAGGTGATCACCGGGAACGGCGCCGACCGGATCGACCATGACGGGTCGTTGTTCTCGGTGACGCTGGCCACCGGCCGCAACCTCTCCGCCGAGCGGCTCCTGGTGGCGACCGGCCGCCGGCTCGGTCTGACCGACCTGGGGCTCGAGGTGTTGGGGATCGACCCGGCGGTCGACGCCGTCCCCGTCGACGAGCACCTCAGGGTGGCGGACGGGGTGTGGGCCGTCGGTGACATCACCGGCAAGGGTGCCTTCACCCACGTCTCCATGTACCAGGCGGCGATCGCCGCCGCCGACATCCTCGGCCGGTCCCACGCCCCCGCCGACTACTCCGCCGTCCCCAGGGTGACCTTCACCGATCCCGAGGTCGCCTCGGTCGGGCTCACCGAAGCGGCAGCCAACGACGAGGGGATCGAGGTCACCGTCGGATCCACCCCGGTGCCGACCACGGCGCGGGGATGGATGCACAAGGCGGGCAACGACGGGGTGATCAAGCTGGTCGCCGACCGGGGCCGCGACGTGCTGATCGGGGCCACCGCGGTGGGACCCAACGGCGGCGAGGTCATCGGGCTGCTCACCCTGGCGGTGAAGGCGGCGACCCCGCTCGACCTGCTCCGCACCATGATCTACGCCTACCCCACCTTCCACCGCGGGATCGAGGACGCCCTACGCCACATCCCCCGCCGCTGATCCGGCGAACCTGAGGTTCCTGGGTGTCGCCACGACACGCGATCCGCTGAAGTTCGGCAAGCGGCGGGCGTAGGCGACATCGGTCACCGGGTTCAGGCCCGACCGGGGACTCGATCGTCGCCGTTGAGGAGCCGGACCAAGGTCTTCTCGGGGCGCCTCATCAACCGACCCGAACGCGAACGGCGCCACACCGCGACCAGCTCGCCGTTGCGGTAGGCGTCGATCACCAACGGATGGACATACGACTCCCGGCACACGGCGCGGGTGTTGCCCAGGGCCTCGGCGGCCTCGTCGATGGCGGCCAGGACGAGGTCCTCACCCTCGGCGTCCCTGGGCGGTCCCGAAACGGCCAGCGACGCCGTCGCCACCGCCGATCCGCCCCAGGTGCGGAAGTCCTTGGCGGTGAACGCCTCCCCCATCGCCTCCCCGAGATATGCGTTGACGTCGTCCGAGGTGACGGCGACGATCCCTCTCTCGGACTCATATGAGAAGAGCCGCTGGCCCTCGAGATCCTGGCACCGAGACACCTGCGAGGCGAGCCTGGCATCTCTGAGGGCGACCTCCCGCACTGCGCCGCCCTTGGCGGTGAAGCTGAACCGGACATGATCGCCCTCGACCTCGACGTGGTCCGCCTCGAGGGTGGTGACGCCGAACGAGCCGTTCGCCTTGCAGTAGCGCTGGTTACCGACCCGGATCAGGGTCTGGTCCAGAACCGCAACCGCCAGGGCGACCACCTTGATGTGCAGCAGCCGGCGCCGCCGCAGATCCGCCTCGACCGTCCGGCGCAGTTGGGGCAGGGCCAATCCGAACGGGCCGAGGCGTTCGAACTTGGCCTCGTCGCGCACCTCGTCCCACGCCGGGTGGTAGCAGTACTGCTTGCGGCCGGCGGCATCACGACCGGTGGCCTGGATGTGACCGTCCGCGTCCGGGCAGATCCATACCTCGGTCCACGCCGGCGGTATCCCCAGCGACGAGATTCGCGCCCGGTCGGCTTGCGAGACACGACGGCCGTTGCCGTAGGCGAACGAGAACCCGCGGCCACGACGCCTGCGGCGGATACCCGGCTCCTCATCCGAGACGTAGCGGAGCCGGGCACGTTTCGCCAGCGCAAGTGAATCGACTGCGGTCACCGGATGACCTCCGCCGGCAGCTGCGCTAGACCGAGAGGACGGCCCAGCGCTCCGATGCCGGGCTCAGAGCATGTCCTCCCGTGTCTGCTCGGCACGGGACGCCCCGATGGCGGTCTCGACATTCTTCTGCTCCTCCGGTGGTGGGAGCACGGCATCCATGCCCAGTGACTCGATCCACAGCTCCCGTGCCCAGCCCATCGTGTGGTACAGATGGTGGTCCTCCTCGTCCTCCACCTGGTCGTAGGCCTCCTGGAGCACCCTGGCGCGCTCCCCGGTCGATTTGGACGCCACCTCGCCGATCAGCCCCCAGTTGGCGTGGTCCTTGGTCTCCGCCTCGACCACGCATTCGGCGGCCACGAGCTGAGCGGCGGTCGGGTCGCCGCCACTCTGTGCCATCTCCATCGCCTTGATCAGCGACTCACCCTTGTGGCGGACCACCATACGGCCCGGGGTCTCCTTCGACGGGTCCATGCCGAGATCCGAGAAGATCCCGGTGACGATGCGGACGTGGTTCCTGGTCTCGTCGAGGTACTTCTGCCATTCCTGCTCGAGGTCGGTGTTGACCGCGCAGCGGATCGCCGCCTCGTAGACCAGCACGCCACCGAGCTCGGTCTCGAGCGCCTGGTAGAGCAACTCGTCTATCTGAGAATCCTTCATTGGGCCTGCTCCTGTCGGGTCATCGGTCGCTTCGGCGCGACCGCCAGCGGCAGCTACCCGATGAGACCGAGGGGCAAACCGGCGGTTCCGCCCCCTACGAGCGGTCCGGCTCCTCGTCCCCGTCGGTGACGATCCCCTGCTTGGCGTCGTGGTCCTGAGCGGTGGGCGGCTCGCCTATGTCGAGGACCCGCACCGGGACGCCGCTGATCGTCGCCGGCAGGCTGTCGGGGTCGATCAGGCCGGCGGTGAGGACCAGGATGCAGGGGACGCCATCCTCGGTCGCCCCCTGCCCCACGCCTTCGACCCCGTCACGGTCGAGCAGCTCCTGGGCCTCCTCCAGGGCTGCCGCCACGGCCTCGCCCGAGTGATCGGTCATCAGTCCTCCGTCAGTCTCACGTTGAGCAGTGCCTGGACGAACAGGATGTTGTTCATGATGGTCACCACGCTGGAGCCGGCGAAGAGCAGCCCGACGGCGTTGTTGTCGGTGTCGAGCACCAGGCTCCCCGAGTCGCCGCCTGCGCTCAGGGACGTGGTGATGATCTGCTTGACGAACTTGCCCACCTTGCCGCCACCGTAGTTGACGTTGACCGTGGCGTCGACGGAGATGATCCTGCCGGTGGTGAAGTTGGTGGTGCGACCCGTCTTCTTGACGATGTCGCCGACCACGATCGGGGCGTACATGTGGTTGACGTATCCCAGGTAGTAGATCTCCCGGCAGCCCGGCGAGCGTTTGGTCCATGCCGATGATCGATACTCCGTTGAGGGCGATCACCAGCACGCAGCTCAGCTTGACCCAGGTGAGCCCGGAGCCGAGGTCCGGCTCGAGCATGGCGCCGCTGACCAGCAGCCCGGCCAGTCCCAGCCAGATCAGCGGTCGGGCGGCGGCGGCGAGCCGGGCCGACTCGCGCAGCCCCCTCGCTCCCATCAGCCAGAGCAGGGCGTGCCAGTCGACCACGATCACCGCCCCGAACCCGACCACCAAAGCCAGCACATGGAGGGATAGGGCAACCTGGCCGACCGCCTCGCTGGGGGACACCAGAGCCGAGACGCTTGCGGAGGCTCCCCAGGCGAGGGCGACCGCAACGTACACCATCGGCCACGGCCCCCGGTGGGCTGCACCGGGTCCGGGAGCCGGGTCCGGTGAGGACCGCTCCTGCCGGTGGGCGACCTGGGGCTTTCGCTCGGGACCTTCTCGCACGGGCGAGAGCCCTCCCTCCATCGCGCGGGGTGACGCCTCACCACCCCGCGATGAGCCGGGTCACTTGCCGGGGATACGAAGCCATGGCCGCATCCGGTTCGCCCCGCGGTGCATGGGCGGGACGGCTCGCCCATGTGCCAGGATGCCGGGGTGGGCATCCCCGTGGTCTGGGCCGAACGCACCATCGCCGCCGACGCTCAGGCGATCTTCGACGTCCTCGCCGATCCTTCCATGCACCCCGTCATCGACGGCTCGGGGACGGTGCGGGCGGCCCGTCCCGGCGCCCCCGAGCGGCTGGCCAGGGGATCGACCTTCGGAATGGACATGTCCCTGGGGGCGCCCTACCGGATCACCAACCGCGTGGTCGAGTTCGAGGAGGGCCGACTCATAGCCTGGCGCCACTTCGGTGGCCACCGCTGGCGGTACATCCTCACCCCGGTCGACGGCGGCACCCACGTCCGCGAGGAATGGGACGCCAGCAGGGTCAAACGGTCGTGGATCCTGCGGCTCGCCCGATACCCGACCAGGACGAAGCGGGCGATGGTCGCCACCCTGGAGCGTCTCGACACCCTGCTCACCGGTCCGAACCCGTCCGGGTAGTGGCCTTGTCCGGGGATCGCACCGGCCAGGGAGATCGACCCGGCAGGGGCGGACCACCACCTACGGTTCGCCGGGTCGGGGGCTTCCGGGTGGAGCCAGGGCGTCTCGGGTCGAGCCGGTTCGGATGGTGACCGGCCCGCTGGTTAGCGTGGCGGTATGAGTTGGCCGATCACCTATCGCCGCAGGGTCCGCTTCTCCGACAGCGACGCCCAGGGTCTTGTCTTCAACGGCAACTACCTCACCTATTTCGACGACACCGTCACCGACTGGCTGGAGGAGATGGGCTACGGCTGGGAGCGAATGGTCGCCACCGGACACGACCTCGTACTCGTCCGTTGCGAGATCGACTTCCGCTCCCCGGGCAGGATCGGCGACACGTTGATCACCGGGGTCAGGGCGACCGGCTTCGGTCGCACCTCGATCCGGCTGGCCCTGGAGACATGGGACGAGGCCACCGAGCGCACCGTGGTCGAGGGCCGTCAGGTCCAGGTGGTCATCGACCCCGAGACGTTCACGTCCCGACCCGTCCCCGACTTCCTCATCGAAGCCATCGAGGCCCTCCAAGGCCCCATCGGAGCCTGACCGGCTACCCCTGAACGTCTGGTTCGAGCGGGGTCGGTTTCCCCAACTGGCCCAATTGCGACACATCGCGTCGGAAGAGCAGCCCGATGGTCCAGTCGCTGACCACCCGGGCCTTGCGGGCGATCCCCGGGATCATCAGCAGGTGGTAGGAGCGGCCCATCCACCACGCCAGCGGACCGGTGAACGTGAACCGCCTCACCTGGGCGGTCCCCTGCCACTTGCCGAGGGTGACGGCAAGCCCCCGGTTGCGGTAGGTGAGCCGGGTGCGCCTCCCCACCCCGAACGAGGCGGCGATGTTGACCGCAGCCACCTTGGCCTCGCGCAGCGCGTGCTGGGCGGTCATCGGGGCGAACCCGCCTTCGGGCACGGGGACCTTGGCGGCGTCCCCGACCATGAACACGTTGGGCACCCCGATGACCTCCATCCCGTCGTCGACGGGCACGAAGCCACGCTCGTCGGTGGGAAGACCGAAGCCGGCGACGTCGGGGTTGGGTCGCTGGCCGGCCGTCCACACGATGGTCTCGGACCGGTACGGCTCGACCGGTTCGCCGGAGAGCACCACCATCTTGTCGATGCACGAGACCAGCCGGGTGCCGAGGTGCACCTCGACCCCCCGCCGGCGCAGCACCTTGGCGGTGAAGCCGGCCAGGTCGGGGTGGAGCCCGGGAAGCAGGGTCTGCTGCGCCTCGACCAGCACCCAGCGGAAGTCCTCGATGGTGAGACCCTGGTAGCGCCGCACCGCGTCGCGGGCGAGCGACTCGAGCTCGGCCAGGGCCTCGACCCCGGCATAGCCACCACCGACGAACGTGAAGGTGAGGTGGCGCCTCCGGTCCGCCGGATCCGAGGATGCTTGGGCAACTTCGAGCTGGCGCAGCACCCGGTTGCGCAGCCATATGGCGTCGGCCAGCGTCTTAAAGCCCACGGCGTGGGCGGTGAGTCCCGGGACGGGGACGATCGTCGGCACCGACCCCGGTGAGACCAGCGCCCGGGCGAACTCGAGCCTCAGGGTGTCTCCGGATACGGTGCGCACCGTCGCCGTCCGCCCAACGGGATCGAGGCCGACCACGTCGCCCACCAGCAGCGTGGTGCGGTCGAGCAGCTCGCGCAGCGGTATCACCGCATGGCGCGGCTCCAAGGTGCCCGAGGCCGCCTCGGGGAGCAGCGGCGAGAACAACATGAAGTTCTCGTGGGCCACCATGACGATGCGCTCCGGTCTGCCCCGCATCAGCTTCTCGAGATGGCGGGCGCCGAGGGCCCCGCCGAACCCGCCACCGACCACGAGGACGTCGCAGAGCGCCACCCCGTCCATCGTACCGGGGGGACGGATTTCGGTACCCGGGGGGATGGCGGGAGACCCAACGCCGCACACGGGCGGGTCAGTCCCGGGACCGGTCTCGGGGCCGCTCGCCGACGCTGGCGAGACCGGTCTCGTAGGCGAGGATCACGAGTCGGACCCGATCGCGCATCCCCGGCTTGACCATGGCCCGGCTGATGTGGGTCTTGGCGGTCAGCGGGCTGATGAACAGCTCATCGGCGATCTCGTCGTTGCTGAGCCCGTGCGCCCCTAGCCGCACGACCTCTCGCTCGCGGTCGGTCAGTGCTGCGTGATTACACGGCGGAGCATTCCCGGCGACCCCCTCGGGCCGCCGGTGCTACTGGGTGACGATGACCTGCGCCCGCATCCAAGGGTGGGGCAGGCAGAAGTACTCATACTCGCCGGCCTCGGTGAAGGTGAAGGAGAACACGGCACCCGGGTCGAGGAACCCCGAATCGAACGCGCCTCCCACATCCGTGACCGTGTGGATCTGGCTGTCGTCGTTGGTCCAGGTCACCGCGGTACCCATCGGGATCGTCAGCACGTTCGGTGCGTAGTCGGGCGGGTCCTCGTCGTCTGCGAACTCGTCGGCGGCGTCCAGTGGCTGGGCGTTGAACGCTCCGGCAACGATCGACACCGGCTCGTCCTCGGCGGCCGGAGGCGTCGTGTCGTGCCCACCGGTGGTGTCCGTTGGATCCCCGCTCGGAGTCATGTCCTCGAAGATCTCCGGGTTGGGCTCGCCGCTGATCACGATCTGGCCGATGGCGCCCTTGTCGACCGCCCTGGAGAGGGCATGGTCGACCAGGACCAGCGTGGACGGCACCTGGGCGATCAGCTCGACCACGGTGCCGCCGCCGGCGGGGATCAGCGTGGTCTGCGATCCGCGGATCGGCTCGCTCAGCAGCGCCGCCTCGGGGTACACCACGTCCCAGTGCGAACCGATCGCATGGAAATTGGAGTCGAGGTTGAGCCCGGCGTTGACGAAGTAGATGCGGGCACGCTCCCCGACCTTCATCTGCAGGGCGTTGTCGCCGGTGAGGGCGCCGCGGGTCCCGTTGAACACGACGAACGTCGGGTTCTCGTCGGTGACGGCGGCCCGATCGAACTCGACAACACCCGGCTCCTCGCCCGTCGTGTAGTACTCGGACTGCACCATGTACCACTCGTGGTCGACGGGGTTGAGAGGGGTGTCCGGGTCGACCAGGATCCCACCGAACATCCCGTGGGAGATGTGCGCCGGGATGTCGCCATAGGCACAGTGGTACATGAAGAACCCGGGGTAGAGGAGCCGGGCCTCGATGGTCCTGGTCTCACCGGGAGCCACGGTGGTCGCCTCGGCGCCGCCACCTTGTCCGGTGACGGCGTGGAAGTCGACGTTGTGCGGATTGGCGTTCGAGCCCGGGTTGGTGATGGTGAAGCGGAGCACGTCACCCACCCTTGCCCGGATCACCGGGCCAGGCGTCCCGACCACGATGCTGTCCGGCCCGTCGAGCAGGCGGTAGCCCCAGGTCTCGAACCGGATGCCTGTGACCGGGTCGATGGTGGAGACGTTCTCGACCACCTCGAAGTGGACCTCGACCACGGCGGGCGTGGTCCGCCCGGACGGTGGCGGCATCTCTGGGGCGATGGCGACGTTCACCTCGCCATCGGCGATGAGGCCCAGCTCGCCCTTGGGCACGATGGCGGGCAGGACATCGCCTACGACCGCTGACCGCTCCCCGGTCGGTGCGTCTGCGGCCACCCCGGCGTCGGCGAGAAAGGCATCCACCTTCTCCGACACGATGCCATCGTCGACCGAGTCCCTGCCGGCGGTGATGGCGATGGCGCCGACGCCGAGCGCCAGCGCCAGCAGAGCGGCCACCACCCCGAGCACACCGAGGGTGGCCAGGGTGTAATGCGGGTGCGGTGGGGGCAGGGGTTCCTCGATCGGTGCGCTCGATGCGCGGTTGAGCTGCTGGGTCATGTCACTTTCCTTGGTCGGCGGAGAAGGCAGGGATCCGGGCAAAGCCGTCGGTAAGGACCCGACGGGCCTCCACCCACACGTCGTGGATGGCGCACGAGGGGGACCCTGGGCACGGTCCGTCCGCCAGCACGCATCTACCGTTCTCGGGGGGGCCTTCGGTGACCTCCATCACGTCGAGCAGGCTGGCACCGGCGGCTTGATCGGTCAGCCGGTATCCGCCTCCCGGACCCCGCTCCGAGGCCACCCACCCAGCCTGGATGAGCGGTGCCATGATCTGAGGGAGGAATGACACACTGGTACCGATACCGTTGGCGAGAGCGGACCCTGCCATCGGGCTCTCCGAGCCTGCGAGGGTGCGTAAGGCACGGAGCGCCAGGTCGGTTCGGCGGTGGAAGGACGGTTGCATAGTTGTTTAGTACACTACTATGGATTTCGGATCTGACAAGGAAAAGGAGACCCGACGTGATCCTTCGCAGCTGGCGGGGTTGGGTGGCGACCCCCCGCATCGCCGAGTACGTCCGCTATGTCGAGCGGACCGGGATCGCCGGCTACCGCGCCACACCCGGCAACCTGGCGGCGCAGATCGTGACCAGGGACCTCGGCGA
>JBPCMS010000046.1:0-5031 GCA_051002015.1 Acidimicrobiia bacterium | reverse complement strand
CGACGAAGTGCCGGGAGACGGCGTCCTCGCCCAGCCGGTCGACCAGCCAGCTCCGGGCGCTGCGGGCGTTGGTCAGGGTCTCGACGGTGGTGAAGGTCTTGGAGGCGACGATGAACAGGGTCGAGGCGGGGTCGGCCCCCGCCAGGGTCCCGACCAGGTCGGCGCCGTCGATGTTGGACACGAACTTGGCGGCGATGTCGGGGTGGGCGTAGTGGGCCAGCGCCCTGGTGGCCATGGCCGGGCCCAGGTCGGACCCGCCGATCCCGATGTTGACCACGGTGCGAAAGCGCTCCCCGGTGGCCCCGGTCCGTCCCCCACGGCGGACCGACTCGGCCAACCGGGCCATGGCTTCGAGGACGGCGTGGACGTCGGGCACCACGTCGTGGCCGTCCACCTCGATGATCTGGGTGCGTGGCGTCCGCAGGGCGACGTGGAGCACGGCCCGATCCTCGGTGGTGTTGATCCGGTCGCCCGAGAACATGGCCTCGGTTCGCTCCGCCACCCCGGCCGATTCGGCCAGGTCGATGAGCAGCCGGATGGTCTCCCGGGTAACCCGTTGCTTGGCGTAGTCGAGGTACAGGTCACCTGCGGCGGCGGCCATGGTCGTGCCCCGGTCGGGGTCATCGGTGAAGAAGCGGCGCAGATGGCGGGAGCCGATCCGTTCCGCCTCCTCGGCCAGAGCCGCCCAGGCGGCGCTCCCGGTGGCCGGGCTACCAGGCACCGCCGCCGCCACCGCCGCCACCGCCACCGCCACCGCCCGAGAACCCGCCTCCGCCACCGGATGTTGAGCTCGGCGAGGAGAACGCACCCTGCAGGGAGGAGCCGATGCCCATGACGGCGTTGGAGCTGTGCCCGCTGGTGTAACCGTGGTCGCCGTACCAGTAGATCGAAGAGCTCTGCTCCAGCTCGGGCGGGGCCGAGATCCGAGCGGCTGCCAAAACCTCCTCGGCCACCCCGAACACGATGGCGTACACCAGGTATTCCTCCCACAGCTCGATGGATATCGCCGGCTGCTCCTCGAACCTACCGAAGTCCCTGAGGTAGTTCGAGAAGGCATCCCAGCGGGCGTTGAGCAGCGCCCCGGTGCTGGTCCGGCGCACCCATGCCCGGCGGTTGAGCCCGCTGACCACGGCGAAACCGAGCCCGAGCACCCCGAAGATGGCCAGCCCGGTGCGGAGCAGCACAGGGTCGAAGATGGTGGTGAACCGGTCGAGCAACGGGGTGACCACGAACCAACCGAACAGGACCATCCCGACCACGGCGGCGGCGACCGCCCACGGGACGTGGCGGCCCGCCTCGTCGAGCAGCTTCTCGGCGACGAGCCGTTTCTTGGAAGCCTCGGCGAAGGCGACGAAGCTCTTGTGGTTGGCCTCGGGGCTCTCCCTGATCCTCTCCCGGAAGTCGGTGAGGGGTACCGGGCCCTCCCCGAGGGCGCGGCGCATCACCTCCATCACCTCGGCCTCGATGTCGTCCAGCTTCAGGCTCTTGGCGGTGGGGGGGACGGTGGACAGCTCCAGGTCGGAGATCTCCTCGGTGCGCAGCCCGAGCCAGGTCTTGCGCTCGACGGTGGTGGGGTGCGCCCCCAGGGCGTCCTTGCGGATCAGGTCGAACATGGTTGCGGTGAACGCCGCCTCGTCGGTCTTGCCCTGGCTGCGCAGCGCGGCGACCACGGCAGGGCCGTGCCCGCTGGGTGGGGACTGCTCGTACTCGCGGTCGTAGGCGACCTTGGGCTCGCGCCCGAAACGGAGGTATCCGCCCACGAGTGTGATCGGTACCAGCGCCAGCAGCCCGGCAAGGGCGATCAGCGACCAGCGGTCGGCGCGCCGTTCGGCGTTGGACCGGTCGGCCTCGGCGGCCTCCTCGTCGAGGATCTGGGGCAGACCCTCGCCACTGACGACGTTGGCTCCTTCGGTCGAGGTGAGCACCGACCGGGGGAGCACCACCCGCATCTCGACGAACTGCCGGGCAGGCACGTCACGGGCGGAGAGTGTCGGGCTCATCTGGTCGGCGCCGAGCGAGGTCTCGCCGGCGACCGTGCTCGGATGCCCGAACACCCGGACCTCGCCCGGCTGGACGGTGCCCGGGTAGGCGAGGGCGGCGGTGAGGTGGTCGGCCCCGGCGTCCCACTCCTCGCCCCACACCTTGAGGTTGACGTCGACCACATCGTCGTAGGCAACGGCAAGCCCCGTGATCCGATAGGAGATGTCGAAGGTGCGGTGCTCGCTGAACGACGAGTAGTGCCACACCACCCGTATCACCGAGTCCCGGTCCTCCACCCCGTAGGTCCCTGGGAGCCCGAACGACCCGAGCACGGTCGACGCGCCCGGGGCGTAAGCCTCGCCGCCCTCGCTCACCACCACGTCGGTGATGGACTCTCCCCGGCGCAGCGGGATGTCGCGATAGGCGCCGCTGAACGAGCCATCGAAGGCAAAGGTGAGGTGCTCGGCCACCTCGACGGTGCCGTCCGGCAGCAGGGTCACGTCGACGTCCACCTCGGGGAACCGGAACGACTTGGCGAATGCGGGGGCGGCGATACCGACGAGCACCATCGTCAGGGCAACGGTGGCGACGATCCGCATCGGGGCGGGGGCGTGTCGGCGCCGACTCGGCCTCCCCGCCATCTCGGATCCCCCTCGGTTCAGAACTCCACCTTGGGGACGGAACGGCCCTCGTCCTCGACCTCGAAGAAGGGCCCTCTGGCGAACCCGCCCATCGAGGCGACCAGGTTGGAGGGGAAGGTCTCGACGGCGTTGTTGAGGCTGAGGGTGCTGTCGTTGAAGATCTGGCGGGCGACGGCGATGTCGCCCTCGATCTCACCGAGATCGGCTTGGAGCTGCTGGAAGTTCTCGGTCGCTCGCAGCTCCGGGTAGTCCTCGGCGAGGGCGAACAGGCTCTTCAGGGCGCCGGTGAGCAGGTTCTCGGCCTGGGCCGTGTCGGCCACGCCGGTGGCGGAGAGGGCGGCGTTGCGTGCCTGCACCACCCGCTCGAAGGTCCCCTGCTCGTGGGCGGCGTAGCCCTTGACGGTCTCGACCAGGTTGGGCACCAGGTCGTGGCGCTTCTTGAGCTGGACGTCGATCTGGGCCCAAGCGTTCTGGGTCCGGTTGCGCAACCTGACCAGGCGGTTGTAGGTGACGATCACCCACACGATGAGCAGGACGACAACGGCGATTGCGATGTAGACAACGAGCATCCCGTGCATCGGACGGGTCGGGCGGCACCGCCGCCACCGCGCCGCCGCGCCCGCCGACCGACACCCCTTCACTACCGGGTGTTGTCCCTGTTTCTCCCATGCATCGATCAGGTAGCCCAAGCGTGGCGGGGGAGGGCGGGCTCGGTGCCCGATCCGTCATGAAACGGCGAGCCGCTGTTCCACGAGTACTTTCACGGCGACGACGGCACCGGTCTGGGTGCCTCGCACCAGATCGGGTGGACCGGGCCGGTCGCCGTGATGGTGGACCGGCGGGCCGGCGGCGCCACGGCTGGAGGGATACGGCGCCTGTCGGCGAGGTATCGTCAGGTGGTACCGCGATGGCGAAGGACGGATCGATGAGCGACGAGATCAGGCGGAACGTCGAGCGGCTCCGTGACGAGCTGTCCCAGGCCGCCGAGGCGGGGGACGCCCACGCCCGGGAGATGCTGGGCCATCTCGGCGCCTACCTGGGCAACGAAACACCGTCGGCCGACGAGCATGACGCCATGCGCGACCGGTTGAGCGAGGCGTTGGTGCGGTTCGACACCGAGCACCCGACCCTGTCGGGCGCCATCAAGGGCGTCATCGACTCGCTGGGCGCCGCCGGGATCTGAGGCGGGGCCTGGCGCCCGGTCAGCTCTCGCCCGCCAACGGGTTCCTCCACCGCAACGCCAGGAAGCGGGCGAAGCCGTGGTCGTGCGTGCACAGGACGAGGCCGTTCTCGATGGCGGTGGCGGCGAAGAGGACGTCCGGGATGTCGTTCGAGCCGAGCCCGGGGGTGGCCATGAGCCCAGCGGCGATGGCGGCATGACGCTCGCCGGGTTGCACGATGGTGGCATTGGGCTGTAGCCGGAAGGCTTCCGCCGCAGCCCACGCCGCCGCCGGGCCGATTGCCTCGGTGCCGACGATCCTGCGGTTTGTGACAAGGCGCATGAATCCGTAGAGGACCGTCCACGTCAGCCCCACCGTCATCTCGGGGTCGTCGAAGCACTGATCCAGCCATCTCCGGGTGGCGGCATGGTGGGGCGAGGATGCCATGGCCGCATACACCAGGAGGTTGGTGTCGACCAGGATGCTCAAGCGTCGTCGTCCGTCTCGTCCAGCCCGGCAAGGACCTCGGATACGTCGGAGATGTCGAGCTCCAGCCTTCCCGGGACGATCGGAAGCTCGGGGCGTGGACCGGACCGATGAGTGGCGGTGCGGATCAGGCGGTTGATCGCCTGCCGGGTCGTTTCACCCTTCTCCCGGCGCTCCCGCTCGATGATGGCGACGACATCGTCGTCGAGGGTCACGGTGGTGCGCATGATGCGGCAATCGTAGCATCAGTGATGTAGCCTGGATCCTGCCTGGGCTGTGAATGGGTGCCCGAGGACCCAGAAGAGCGGTAGCCTCTCGAACCGACGGCGGCGCTCCTGCGTAGACGTACCAGGGAGTTGCCACAGCACAACCCGTCCACGAACGTTGGGAGACCCGAATGCGGCTGGCGACGATGGCACTGGTCATGGTGACGGTCTTGGTTCTGGCAGCATGCACCGGCGCCGACGGGGTGTCGGAGACGACGGGCGCCGGGGACGACGGGGACGTGGTGCAGATCGACGTCACCGACTTCTCGTATCCGACCGACGTGGCCGTCCCCGCCGGCGCAACGGTGCGGTGGGTGAACACCTCGGGCGGCGCCCACACCGTCACCTTCGACACGGTCGACGACGAGCCGGTCGACTCGAGCCTCTCCCTACCCACCGACGGCGAGGCGTCGACCACCCTCGAGCCGGGGACGTGGACGTACCACTGCGAGTTCCATCCGACGATGCTGGGGTCGCTGGTCGCGGGCTGACTCATCC
>JBPCMS010000045.1:0-12578 GCA_051002015.1 Acidimicrobiia bacterium | reverse complement strand
CCCCGCCGCTCACCCTCACCGCCGAGGAAGCAACCGAGGGCTTCACCAAGCTGGAGACCGCGGTCAGGGCATCCCAGGAGTAGGAGGACGCTCTCGATAGGCTGTTGGCCATGTCACACCGCCGGATTGCCGCCTGGTGGATCGGGCTCGCCGTTCTGGCCGGTTCCGGCTGCGGCGGCACCGGAGGCGCCACGGCCGGTGGATGCGGCCCGGTCACCGATCCCATCGTGGAGAACCAGGAGTTCACGCCGTCGGAGGCGCAGTGGGGGCCACCGGACGGTACGTTGAACCCGGGCGGCGACATGCCGGTGGAGGCTCCGGATGGCTTCCCCCAGCTGGCCGAACTCGACGGACTGCCCCTCCAGCTCGTCGATTCGGCCTCGGACGTGGTCAGCGTCGTGTACTACTTCTATCACGAACCGGTGGTCGATCTGCTCTACTCGGAGTTCACCGCCGGAGGTGGGATCCAGCTGGCGCAGGAAGGGGTCGAGGGGTTCGGCTCGATCACCGACGCCGTCGCCGGCCAACTGTGGTCTCTCGGGCTGTGGGACCACGTGGTTCAGGTTGAGATCGGCCCGCACGTCGGCCTGTTGAACTGGGGTGACCCCGACCGCGGGCGGACCAGGGCCCACCATCTCTCCTGGTCGGACGGCGAGCACAACTTCTCCCTCATCGCCGACCGCACCGCCGAGCACCTCCTCACCCTGGGCCGATCCCTCGTCTGCACCGGCTGACCGGGCCGCAACACGGGAGCAGGGTGGGCTCAGAGCCGTCCGACCTCTGTCGCCACAAACCGAACGCGATCCTGAACCAACGCGTCTAGCAGCGCACGGTCTTGGCGAGAGCTGCGCAGATCTGACGCATCCGAGCCGAGGACAGGGAGGCGATCCGGTCGACCAGGATGGCCTTTGGTAACAGCTCGGGGGGTGTCGAGGTTGACCACACAGGAGCGGGGCAGCCCGTCCACCTCGTACAGACCCACCTCGGTCGGGAGCCGGCGAACGGTGGCGGGGGCGACCAGCACGACGGATAGCACCCGGTATCGCCTCGGGTCGGGTCAGGACCACTACGGGGCGACGACCGGCGTGTTCCAGCTCAGCCCACGACACCTCTCCCCAGGTCGGGTTCAGCCACGTCCGTCGACCCGAGCGTTGCGGGCCGCTTGGCGCCATTCCCCGAGGTCGCCCCAATCGTCGGTGGCGTCCGGTGGTTGGGCTCGATATGCGGCTTCTGTCGACTCCGCCTCTCGTCGGTCGGTGTCCGCCGCCAGGTAGGCAGCGACTGCCTGGCGGATCACCTGCGAGCGCGACACGGACTCGGCGGAGGCACGCTCATTGAGGCGCTCGATCATCTCGGGTAGGAGGTGCACCATGGTGGGACGTTGTGGCATATCGATACCGTAGCGATAGTGCCCTGCCGGCCGGCCCAACTCCTGCGTGCCGTGGAAATGCCCAGACCGGCGCCGACCTAGCGGAGATCCTTCCAGCGCTATGGAGCGTCGTGCACCAACAGCCCCGGGTCGCCCGTCCACACATCGGCGTGGTGCGCCATCGCCGTGGCCGCGGCGAACGCGTCGGCGTACGCCATGTGGTGGTCCGCCTTGATCCGGGCCGCTTCGATCACGCGACGGACCGAGGGGAGCTCGAGGTCCACCACCGACCGAAGCTCAACGGAGGATGGTGGTTGCGGCCGGCTCTCCGACGGACCGACGGGTGACGTAATACACCTCCCCGGCGTTGATCCAGCTCATCACCGGACGATCGTCGCCCGACAACTGCTCCTCGACCTTGGAGGCCACTGGTTCGCGTCCCTCCAACAGCCGGAGGACGGCCCACGAATCCAGGACGATCGTCACCGCGATGCCTCGCCATGACGGTCGCGGGCACGCTCCTGTTCGAGCAGGGTGACGAGATCGTGACCGGCGAGGCGACCCTTGAGGATCGGCGACGATCGCCGTCCGACGGCCACGTGGTCCCCGTCGATCCAGAACACGACGTCATCGCCCGGTTCGATTCCGAGCTCGTCTCGGATTTCCTTGGGGATCACGACCTGTCCCTTGGCGCCCACCCGATGTGCCACGGGCCACTTTCGATGCGGAGTCATACCAACAAGTATGCAACGCGCGGCCGATCCCTCAGCGGTCGGCGAGGGTCGGCAGACGCCTCGTGGCACGACGGAGCCAGAGCATGGCGCAGACACCGGTGACGGCGACCGCGGTCAGGACGACGATGTAACCCGTCTCGGAGCGGGCCACGGATGCGACCAGGGCGGGCAGGGTCATGGCGGCGTAGGCCACCGCGTAGAAGGCACCGGTCATGGCGCCCCGGGTCTCGGGGGCGGTGAGGATGTCGACGAAGCGGAGGCCCGAGGTGACGGCGAGGCCAGACGCCACCCCCAGCGCCAGCGCCGACGGGAACACCAGCGTCCATTGATCCGTGGCGAAGGCGGCGATCCCCAGGGCGCAGCCGGCGGCACCGAAACCCATCGCCGCCGGCGCCGCCCGAGCGATCCCCACCCGGCCGACGATCTGCTGGGCGCCGAAGATGGCCCCGGCCGTGACGAGGGCGACGACGCCGGTGGCGAACACGGCGACGCCGCGCATGGCCGGGCGGAGCAGGATCGGGAACAGGGCGAACGACAGCGAGGCGAATCCGAACACGGCGAGCGCGGTGGGCACCACCACCTGGGCGAACGGACGGCGGGCGTCGGCCGGCACCCCGAGGTTGGGACGGATCGACGCCCCCGTGGGTGCGACGACGGTCTCGGGGACCCGGCGCAGGGCGATCAGACCGGCGGCGACGAAGGCGATGTGCACCAGGTACGACAGCACCAGCGGCCCCGGCGCCCACTGGGCCAGGGCCCCGGCGACGAACGGGCCGACGCCGAAGCCGCCGTACAGCAGCATCCCGGTGAGCTGCGACGGCCACAGCGGATCGGTGAGGCGGTGCCGGTCGAGCTCCTGCATCCAGGCGCTGGCCGACACGAACACCACACCGGACACGGCGCCGAGGAGCAGCCGGCCGGCGTAGAGCGCCGCCAGGTTGTCCCGCCCCAGGATCATGACGATCGATGCCACCGCCGAGGCCGCCACCCCCGGCGTCATCGTCCGCCTCCGGCCGAGGGCATCCGAGGCCGGCCCGGCCCACAGCAGGGCAGGGAGCAGCCCCAGCGGGTAGACGGCGAACAGCGCCGTGGTGGCGAAGGTGCTGATGGCGAGGTGGTCCTGATACAGCAGCAGCAACGGCGTCGAGACGTTGGTCCCGAAGGCGACGGCGAACAGCGCCATCCCGAGCCGGCCACGCCCTCCCGGCCCGGTGCGGTGTGCGGTGTGCCGCCGGTCGGCGCTCACCGCTGACCGCGGGCGTGGGGAGCGGGGGTCACGGGGAGACGCTACCGCACGTCAACCGGGGGAGTGTTCTGTGAGAATCGTCGGCAGAGCGGGAACCAGCCGCGCCCCATCGCGGTTGCCTTCCCCAACGACTGTTCACGAGAGATCGGAGAACCGGAATGGCGATGAACCAGCGGATGCAGGAGCTCAACACCATGTCGCGGTGGGATTTCAGCGATCTGCGGGCGATGATCATCAACTGCACGCTGAAGCGGTCTCCCGAGCTATCCCACACCGAGGGGCTGCTCGCCATCCCCAAGGCGATCCTCGAGGCCAACAGGGTGACCGTCGACGAGGTGCGGGCCGTCGACCACGAGCTGCCCCCCGGCGTCTACCCGGACATGCGGGAGCACGGGTGGGGGCGGGACGAGTGGCCCACGCTGTTCGAGAAGGTGAAGCGGGCCGACATCGTGATCATCGGCACCCCGATCTGGCTGGGGGAGAAGTCGTCGGTGTGCACCCGGGTGATCGAGCGGCTCTACGGCAACTCGTCTCAGCTCAACGAGGCCGGGCAGTACGTCTACTACGGGCGGGTGGCCGGGTGCGTCGTCACCGGCAACGAGGACGGGATCAAGCATTGCTCGATGAACATCCTCTACTCGCTGCAGCATCTCGGGTTCGCCATCCCGCCCCAGGCCGACGCCGGGTGGATCGGGGAGGCGGGTCCCGGCCCGTCGTACCTCGACGAGGGTTCGGGCGGGCCGGAGAACGACTTCACCAACCGAAATGCCACCTTCATGACCTGGAACCTGCTCCATCTCGCCCGGATGCTCAAGGACGCCGGGGGAGTGCCCGCCCACGGCAACCAGCGGGCGGGCTGGGACGCCGGGTTCCGCTACGACTACCCCAACCCCGAGCACCGCTGACGGGCCGAGGGCGGTAGCGGACTGCCAGTCAGCGCATCGTCACCTGGCCGTAGCCTTCCGTGATCCGGCGCAGCTTGCACACGGTGCAGCCCAGGGGTCTGTCTCCGGCAGCTACGCCCGGTTCGGGGCGGGGGTCCCCGAGCTCCAGGTTCAGGCGGGGGGCATTGTGGGATCCCATCGCGGAGGAAGCGGAAATGGAGCACGGCTACCCTCGCCAAGCGCAGTCGCGGTCGAGGCGAGAAGAGCGAGATGCAATCCCACTGCAACGGCTTCCATCGGGCCGCGGCGCGGCACGGATGCTTCAACTCGGCATTGCCGGGAACCTCATGGGCGGGCTGGGATGGCAACCTGTCGGGGCTTGCGAAAGACGATGTCCGCAGGCTCTCTCGTTTCACCAGCCCACAGCAGGCCGAGGCCTTCTTCGCACGAACGGTCGTGCTCGTTGAAGGAGTCAGCGATCAGCTCGCGCTCGAACAGCTAGCCGAGCGCCGTGGTCGGAGCCTTGACGCTGAGGGCATCTCGATTGTGGCAATGGGGGGTGCGAAGAACATCGGACGCTTCCTGGATCTGTTCGGCCCTCAGGGGTTTGACGTCAGACTGGCGGGCCTCTGTGACGCCGCAGAGGAGGGCGACTTCCAGCGCGGTCTCGAACGGGCCGGTCTCGGCTCCAACCTCACGCGCGCCGGTATGGAGTCACTCGGTTTCTACGTATGCGTCGCCGACCTGGAGGACGAGCTGATCCGCTCCCTCGGTGCCGCCTCCGTGGAACGGGTCGTCGCTGTTCAGGGTGACCTTGCGTCGTTCCGCATCTTCCAGAAGCAGCCTGCTTGGCAACGACGGACCAATGAGGAGCAGCTTCGGCGCTTCATGGGCACCCACAGCGGCCGGAAGATGCAGTACGCGCCCCTGCTCGTCGACGCGCTGGATCTCACCACCCAAGTGCCTCGGCCGCTGGACCGCGTACTCGCTCATGTCTGACGCATCAACTGAAGGGCTCGGCCAACACCTCGATGTCGGTCCCGGTGTAGGCGATGATCAACGGCTTGCCCGAGGTTCCCTGCCGGCGAATCGATCGATGAGGGCGGCGAACCGCTTCGACCTCTGAGGATGGGCTCCGGGGGTCGGTACACTCGGAGCCAGGAAGCACCGGGAGGGTCGATGAAGCTGATCAAGGGTGGCACCGTCATCACCGCCACCGAGACGATGGAGGCGGATGTGCTGGTGGACGGCGAGAAGATCGTCGCCATCGCCTCACCCGAGCATCATCCGTGGAGTGAAACCGCCGAGGTCATCGACGCCACCGGCAAGCTGGTGCTGCCCGGCGGGGTCGACGTGCACACCCACATGGAGCTCCCTTTCGGCGGCACCTCCGCCTCGGACACCTTCGAGACCGGCACCAGGGCGGCGGCGTGGGGCGGCACCACCACCATCATCGACTTCGCCGTACAGACCTATGGCCAGGAAGTCATGCCCGGTTTCGAGGCCTGGATGCAGAAGGCCGCCGGCAACTGCGCCATCGACTACGGCTTCCACATGATCATCGGCGACGTCACCGACTCCAGCCTCAAGGAGATGGACGCCCTCATCGGCGAGGGCATCACCAGCTTCAAGCTGTTCATGGCATACCCCGGGGTCTTCTACTCCGACGACGGGCAGATCTTCCGGGCGATGCAGAAGGCGGCCGACATCGGCGCCACCGTGATGATGCACGCCGAGAACGGGATGGTCATCGACGTGCTGCGCGAGCAGGCGCTGCAGCGGGGCGAGACCGACCCCAGGTACCACGGGACCACCAGGCCGGCGATCACCGAGGGCGAGGCCACCCATCGCGCCATCGCCATCGCCGAGCTGGCCGGCTGCCCGGTGTACATCGTCCACATGGCGGCCAAGGAGGCACTGGCGGCGGTGGCCGAGGCCCGCGACCGCGGGGTCAACGCCTTCGCCGAGACCTGTCCCCAGTACCTGTACTTCTCGCTCGAGGAGCACCTTTCGCTGCCCGGTTTCGAAGGGGCCAAGTACGTGTGCTCCACCCCCATCCGGAGCAGGGCCGAGGGCCACCAGGACGCCCTGTGGCTGGGGCTGGCCACCAACGACCTGCAGGTGGTGTCCACCGACCACTGCCCATTCTGCTTCAACGACCACCCAACGCTGGGCACCCAGAAGCAGCTCGGGGTGGGCGACTTCACCAAGATCCCCAACGGTCTACCCGCCGTCGAGAACCGCTTCGAGCTGATCTACCACGGCGCCGTCGCCCAGGGCCATCTCAGCCTCAACCGGTTCGTCGAGGTGGTGGCGACCACCCCGGCCCGGATGTTCGGGCTGTACCCGCAGAAGGGGACCATCGCCGTCGGCTCGGATGCCGACATCGTGATCTTCGACCCCGACCACCCCCATCTGATCTCGGCGGAGACGCACCACATGAACGTCGACTACTCCTGCTGGGAGGGGTACGAGCTGGCGGGGAGCGTCGACACCGTACTGTCCAGGGGCAGGGTGCTGATCGCCGACGGCGAGTACCACGGGGCCAAGGGCGACGGGCGGTACCTGCGCCGAGGCCAGAACCAATACCTGATCTGAGCAGGAGGGATCCCGATGAGGCGAATCAACCATTTCATCGACGGCAAGGAGTACGCCCCCGACCCCGAGCGGGTCGGGGTGGTGTGGGACCCGGCAACCGGTGAGCAGCAGGCCGAGGTGAGGCTGGGGGGGCCGGAGGTGGTCGACGCCGCCGTCGCCTCCGCCAAGGCCGCCTTCGACAACTGGTCGACCCTGTCACTGGCCAAGCGGAGCACGATCATGTTCCGGTTCCGTGACCTGGTGGAGCAGCATGCCGATGAGATCGCCCGGCTGCTCGTCTCCGAGCACGGCAAGGTCTTCGCCGACGCTCGGGGCGAGGTGCAGCGCGGTCTGGAGGTCATCGAGTTCGCCTGCGGCATCCCGCAGCTGATCAAGGGTGAGTTCTCCGAGAACGTGTCGACCGGGGTCGACAGCTACTCGATCCGCCAGCCGCTGGGGGTCGTGGCCGGGATCACCCCGTTCAACTTCCCGGCGATGGTCCCGATGTGGATGTACCCCATCGCCATCGCCTGCGGCAACACCTTCGTGCTCAAGCCGTCCGAGAAGGACCCGAGCGCCCCACGGTTCGGCGCCGAGCTGATGTCCGAGGCCGGGCTCCCCGACGGCGTGCTCAACGTGGTCAACGGCGACAAGACCGCCGTCGGCCGGATCCTGGAGCATCCCGACATCGCCGCCGTCTCGTTCGTGGGGTCGACCCCCATCGCCCGGCACATCTACGAGACGGCAACGGCGCACGGCAAGCGGGTACAGGCGCTCGGCGGGGCCAAGAACCACATGGTGGTGCTGCCCGACGCCGACATGGACCTGGCCGCAGACGCCGTGGTCGGCGCCGCCTACGGTTCGGCAGGGGAGCGGTGCATGGCGATCTCGGTGCTGGTCACCGTGGCCGGCGCCGCCGACGAGCTGCTCCCCAAGGTGGAGGAGCGGCTCCATGCGATTCGCACCGCCCCCGGGCTCGACGAGGGTGCCGAGATGGGCCCGCTGGTCACCCCCGAGCACCGCGACAGGGTGGTCGGTTACATCGACACCGGGGTCGACGAGGGCGCCACCCTGGTCGCCGACGGGCGCAAGCTGTCATCCGAGCAGGACGGGTTCTTCGTGGGGCCCACCCTGTTCGACAACGTCACCCCCGACATGAAGATCTACCAGGACGAGATCTTCGGACCGGTGCTGTCGACGGTGCGGGTCGACAGCTACGACGAGGCGTTGGGTCTGATCAGGTCGAACCCGTACGCCAACGGCGTCGCCATCTTCACCAACGACGGCGGGGCCGCCCGGCGCTTCCAGAACGAGGTGCCGGTGGGCATGGTCGGGGTCAACGTCCCCATCCCGGTGCCGGTGGCGTACTACTCGTTCGGCGGGTGGAAGTCCTCGCTGTTCGGCGACAGCCACATCTACGGCACCGAGGGTGTCCACTTCTACACCAGGGGCAAGGTGATCACCAGCAGGTGGCCGGACCCCAGCCACCGCGGCGTCAACCTCGGGTTCCCCCAGAACGTATGACCAAGCCGCTGACCTTCGGGGTCGTGCTCCAGACCGACCCTCCCGTGTCCCGTGTGCTCGAGCTGGCCAAGCGGGCAGAGGGCAACCGGTTCGGCTACGGGTGGACCTTCGACAGCCACGTGCTGTGGCAGGAGGCCTTCGTCATCTACGCCCTGATGCTGGCCGAGACCGAGCGGATGATCGTCGGTCCCATGGTGTCCAACCCCGGCACCAGGGACTGGACCGTGCTCGCCTCGATGTTCGCCACCCTCGACCAGCATTTCGGGCCACGCACCATCTGCGGGATGGGTCGGGGCGACTCGGCGCTCCGGGTGATCGGGCGCACCCCCCGAACTCTGGCCGACACCGCCGACGCCATCCGGGTGATCAAGGGGCTGGTGGCGGGCGAGGAGGTCGACTACCGGGGGACGCCGGTCCGGTTCGGCTGGGTGACCGAGGGGCGCGACCTCCCGGTGTGGATGGCGGCGTACGGCCCCAAGATGCTGCAGATGGCCGGGCGGCACGCCGACGGGTTCATCCTCCAGCTCGCCGACCCGCAGATCCTGGCCTGGACCCTGGCGACGGTGCGGGCGGCGGCGTCGGATGCGGGCCGCGACCCCGATTCGCTCAGCGTCGCCGTGGTCGCCCCCGCCTACGTCGGCGACGACCTGCCCCATCAGCGCGACCAGCTCCGCTGGTTCGGGGGGATGGTGGGCAACCACGTGGTCGACCTGGTCAACCGGTACGGCGAGGACGAGGCCAAGGTGCCGGCCGCCCTCTCCGATTACATCAAGGCACGCCAGGCCTACGACTACGCCCACCACGGCAAGGCGGGCAACCCCACCACTGACTTCGTGACCGACGAGATCGTCGACCGCTTCTGCATCGTCGGGCCAGTGGGGAACCACATCGCTCGGCTCGAGGAGCTGCGCGCCCTCGGGGTCGACCACTTCGGAGTGTACCTGATGCACGACGACCAAGAAGGCACCCTCGACGCCTACGGAGCCTCGATCATCCCGGCGCTGGGATGACCACGGGCGACGGGGGTTGGGTGCGCCGATGACGGCACCGTCCCCGACCCAGGCGGCGGCGTAGCCCCGTGACGCGTCGGTAGCGGCGCACCGGAGAGGCGATGGGGCCCGGGATCCGGGCCCCATCGCACATGTGGCGGGTTCCGCCGCCGGCCGGGTCTCCCCGGCCGGCGTGCGGCTCCTAACAGCCGGGAAGCGCCAGCGAGGCGATCCTGGTCTGCCAGCCCGCCGGCGAGGCCAGCTGTCCGGCGAGTGTGTAGTACTCGTTGACGTACCAGAACGTGCAGTCGTCCACCGAATCGACGTTCATCGACGTGTAGTCACCCCACCGCGAGTTGAGGGTGGTCTGCACGCCGCTGCCGGTGGCGATGACGCCCTCGCCAAGGGTCATCTGCCCCAGCGGGTCGCCTGCGAGGCGGCCGGTGTAGCGGATCCCGGGATACACGTCGACATCGTTGACGACGCTGTAGCCGAGCGCCATGTTGCCGTTCCTGTCCATGGCGATCGACCCCATCCACCGGTCGACACCGTCGTCTGGGGCATAGGTGCCCTGCTGGTATACGGAGTAGACGCCGTCGGTACGCCGGATCTCGTACCAGCGCACCCCGGCCACGCCACGTCGCGCCTCCACCGACTGGTTGGTGACCAGTGCCTCATGGGTCCCGAAGTTGCGATAGGCGAGCCGCCACGTCGGGCGCTGACGATACGACAGGATGTCGAGGTACTGGTTGGGGGCTACCCCGGGCTGGGCCAGGCAGTCCCGGCTGGTGGGCGGCGGGTTGGCCGGCACCACTCCGCAGGGGAAGATCGAGTCGAACCGCTTGACACGCAGCTGGGCGGCGAAGTCCAACGACGCCTGAGGTGCGGGCCCCCAGTTGACCCTCAGATCCCAGATGTTGACAGCATCCATGGTGGCCCCGTAGAAGGCGCCGTCGTCCTGGGTGCCGACGATGGGAGCCGGCGCCTCCTTGTCGGGGAGGGTGCTGCCGTCGATGTCGGCCGGCAGCAGACCGTCACCGATGAGGTTGAGCGGGACGAAGGCGGAGTCCAGGAAGAACTGGATGGCTTGGGCGCTCGGGTCGCCTGCCACCATCGCCTGCTTGTCGAGGGCGTACACCGAGATCCCGTACCCGTCGATGCTGCCGAAGTCACGGGTGGTGAGGAGGTAGGAGTTGTCCCACACCCCGTACTTCGGGTAGTCGGGGAAGAAGTACCCACCGTCCGGATCCTGTTGGGTGATGAATGCGTACCGGAAGTACTGACCGGTGGGATCACCCGTCTTCGACACCGCCACGCAGTTGTAGAACGGAGAGACCCCGTCGAACCCCCGGGTGGTGAACTGGCTCAGGATCCAGCGATCCGTCGTCTGGTCGTAGAGCACGATCGGGTCACCCGACAGGTCGGTGCAATCCTCGATCGGGAACTTGTTCCAGAGGCGACCGATCGGCGCCGGTCCGAGCAGGATGTTGCCCGCCTTGTCGTAGACGGCGAGCGACAGGTTGACCATCTCGACGTAGTGGTTCGGGCCCACGTCGCCCACCGGGTCGGGCGGGTTCACGAAGAACCCGAACAGGTTGAAGTTGTCGACGTTCGAGATGCCCTCGAAGTTGACGATGGGTGGTGCGATCGCATCGGTTGACGGTGGCGCCGCGGCCGACCCCGTACCGCTGAGCGTCGTTGGGATCTCGGCCCCAGCAACCGGCGCCACCAGCTCGGGTACCCCGTCGGTATCGTCACCGCGGGGGTGACGCTGCAACGGCACCGTCGCTGTGGCCGGCCCGCCGGTTCGGACTGCATCCCGCAACGCCTCGGACGTGTCGAAGGCGGCGGCGTCGATGACGGTCGGTTCCGGTGCCTCGACGCTGGGTGCGGCCAAGGTCGTCGCTGGGGTGACGACGGCCAGGGCGACGGCGATCACGGTCGAGGCGATGACCAGCGGTGACCTGCGCCTAGTGCGCCGCATCGCAGTTGTTCCACTCACTCTCTGACCCTCCTCTTTGGGTGTGAACTGACAAGCTCCAACCATACACCGCCGGGTAGTCGCCGCGCGGGGTGCCATCACCCCGAGAGCGCCGGACTCCCTTCGAGGCAGCACCGGTCAGCGGATGCTCGGCGAGGGCGGTGGCCGCTCGCTTGAGGCCCCCCCGGGGCAGCGGCAACACCGACTGGTACGTGTGGGCGGACGACCCCAGCCAGCCGCCGGGGGCCGGCACCGGTCCGGTGAACGCTTCTACCTCGGGCTCTTCTGGGAGGGCATGCCGGACCTCGACCCGGGGAGCGCCGCGGTGACCGCAGAGCTGTACGACGTTGCCAACTTCTGGCTGGATGACATGGGTGAGATCCCGCCGGTGATGTTCGGCCCCGACTGGTCTCCGCAGAACCCGATCCCGCCCCGGGCCGCCCTCATCCTCGACGTCACGAACTGACCTCCGCCGCCCAACGCGGCGAACCTGCGATCCGGTGACCGTCCTGCTCCGAACCGTGGCCACACACCCACACCCAAGGGGAGGAGCGTCAATCATGACTCTCGTTCGCAAGGCGGCACCCATTGCCGCGCTGTTCGCCCTACTGGCCCTGGCCGTCGCCCTGTTGGCGCCGGCGGAGCCGGTCGGAGCGGCAGACCATCTCGATGCCCCGGGGATGATGTCGCCCAAGGGCCGCACCGACCTCGACGCCAACGACGTCTACGCCTTCACCGGTGCCCCCGGCACCTCGGTGCTGGCGATGACGGTGTCGCCGCTGGCCTCGACGGACAGCCGGTTCTCCGACTCGGAGGACGGGACCTACGAGTTCCGGATCGACACCAACGGCAACGCCCGCACCGACATCGCCTACACCTTCCAGTTCAACGATGACGGGTCGACGGTGACCGTGCGGCGCGCCACCGATCGAGTCGGTGAAGGCCCGTGGCTGAACGGCAGGAGTCTGGGCAGCGGCGACGTCGGCGAGGTGATCACCCTCAACGACGGCACCAAGCTGTTCACCGGGCTGCGTTCCGACCCGTTCTTCTTCGACCTGTCCGGGTTCCTGGGCACCGTGGAGGGAGTCGGCGACGACGCCCTGGGCGACGACCCCACCGACTTCTTCGCCGAGCTGAACACGCTGGCGATCGTCATCGAGGTGCCGGACTCCCGTCTCGCCGGCGGTGATCCCATCGCGGTGTGGGCGCGGACCAGCGACGGGGAGGGCAAGCAGGTCGACCGGATGGGTCGGCCCGCCATCAACACCGTCATC
>JBPCMS010000044.1:0-8712 GCA_051002015.1 Acidimicrobiia bacterium | reverse complement strand
TGCTGGTGGCCAACCTGCCGTACGGGGTCGGCACCAGCCTGGTCCTCGACGTCCTCCAGACGGTGCCGCAGGTGGGGCGGATGGTGGTGATGGTGCAGCGCCAGGTCGCCGACCGACTGGTGGCGGGACCGGGAAGCCGCACCTACGGGGTGCCGTCGGTGATCGCCGCCCTGCGCAGCACGGTCTCGCTGCTGTTCCGGGTCCCTCCGTCGGTGTTCGTCCCCCCGCCCTCGGTCGACTCGGCGGTGGTCGAGCTGTGCCGCATCGAGCCCGACCCCGCCACCGACCGGGCGGAACGTCTCGCCGCCGCCGCCTTCGCCGGGCGGCGCAAGATGCTGCGCCGGTCGTTGGTGGGCGTCGTCGACCACCCCGAGATCGTGCTGCGCATGGCCGGGATCGACCCGACCGCCCGCCCCGAGTCGCTCAGCCCCCGCCGGTTCCTCGACCTCGCCGCCGCGGTCGGTTCCCCATGATCGGGGCCACCGCCAACGCCAAGATCAACCTCGGTCTCATCGTCGACCGGCTCCGCCCCGACGGCTACCACGAACTGGCCGGTCTGTTCCAGTCGATCGGCTGGAGCGACCGGCTCGAGCTGGGCGCAGGTGAGGACGGGATCACCGGGTGGGACGGCGGCCCGGTGCCCGAGGATGACGGCAACACGGCGTGGCGGGCGGTCGAGGCGGTCCGGCGACGCCTCGGGTCGAACCGGGCACTCACCCTTCGGCTCGACAAGCGGATCCCCGTCGCCGCCGGTCTCGGCGGGGGGAGCGCAGACGCCGCCGCCGCCCTCCACCTCGCCTGCCGGATGCTGGGGGGGCCCGCCGACCTCCCCGGCGAGCTCGCCCCGGGGATCGGATCGGACGTGCCGTTCTGCCTCACCGGGGGGACCGCCATGGTCACCGGCAGGGGCGAGGTGGTCACCCCGGTCCCCGCCGTGCTCGGCTACGCCCTGGCGGTTGTGGTGCCCCCCGTGGAGCTGAGCACCCCGGTGGTGTACCGCACCTGGGACGAGCTTGGCGGGCCGCAGGGCACTCCGATTCCGGTGGCCGCCGTGCCCCCCGGTCTGCGCCACCACACCCCGCTGCGCAACGACCTGTACCGGGCCGCGGTCGCCGCCGCCCCCGCCGTCGACGAATGGCGCCACGAGCTGGAGGAGCGGTGGGGCCGCCCGGTTGCGATGTCCGGCAGCGGTCCTTCTTTGTTCGCCTTCTTCGTCGATGGCGACGAGGCCGCGTCGGCGGTGCTGGCCACCCCGCGGGGCGCTCGGGCGGCCGAGGCGCTGGCCCCGGTGGCCGAGGGATGGGCCCTGCTGCCCTCGCCAGACGACCAGGCGGGCGACGGCACCGGCTGAGGGCGGGGGAGCCTCTACACTCGGCCGCGCCCCGATGGGGGGTGGTGTAACTGGCAGCACTACGGGTTTTGGTCCCGTCAGTACGGGTTCGAGTCCTGTCCCCCCAGCCAACCGTCGCCCGTGACCGAGATCGATCGGCCCCGAGGAGATCATGACCGTCAACGCCATCGTGCTCGCCGCCGGCAAGGGCACCAGGATGAACTCGGGCAGGGCCAAGGTGCTCCACGAGGCCGCCGGGCTCCCGCTGGTGGGCTGGATGCACCGTATCGCCACCGGAGCCGGCGCATCCCAGGTGGTGGTGGTGGTCGGCCATCAGGCGGACGACGTCGCCGCCGTTCTCCCCGACGGGACCGTCACCGCCCTGCAGACCGAGCAGCTGGGCACCGGCCACGCCGCCGGCATCGGGCTGGAGCGGATCGACCCGTGCGACGTGGTGGTGGTTCTCCCCGGCGACATGCCGCTGATCCGCCCCGAGACCATCGCCGGGCTGGTCGATACCCACCTGCGCGGGGGTGACGCCGCCACCGTGCTCAGTGTCGAGCTCGACGAGCCCACCGGCTACGGCAGGGTGGTCCGCGACCACCAGGGCGGGGTCGTCGCCATCGTCGAGCACGGCGACGCCACCGCCGAGCAGCGCAAGATCGCCGAGGTCAACACCGCGGTGTACGCCTTCGATCCCGGGCTGCTCGACCGGGCCCTGGCTGGCGTGGGGAGCCGCAACGCCCAGGGCGAGCGCTACCTCACCGATGTCATCGGCGTGCTCGTCGCCGGCGGGCACACGGTGGGGGCGATGGTCGCCGACGCTGCCGAGGGGGCCGGGGTCAACTCCCACGAACAGCTTGCGGCCGCCTCCGCCGAGCTGCGGCGCCGGATCAACACGGGGTGGATGGAGGCGGGGGTCTTCATCGAGGACCCGTGTCGGGTCTCCATCGCGGTGTCGGTGACGCTGAGCCCCGACGTGCGGCTGTGGGGCGATGTGCACCTCGCCGGGGCGACGTCGGTGGCGTCGGGAGCCCAGCTCGGGCCGTCGGTCCACATCAGCGACACCACCGTCGCCGAGGGCGCCAGGGTCTGGTACGCCGTGGTGCGGGGGGCGTCCATTGGCCGCAACGCCGAGGTGGGCCCCTTCGTCAGCCTGCGCCAGGGCACCGTGCTCGACGAGGCCTCCAAGGCGGGTACCTTCGTGGAGATCAAGGGCTCGGTGGTTGGGCCCGGTTCCAAGGTCCCCCATCTGTCGTACGTGGGCGATGCCACCATCGGCGCCGGCAGCAACATCGGGGCGGGAACCATCACCGCCAACTACGACGGGTACCGCAAGCACCGCACCGTTATCGGCGACGGGGTGCGCATCGGATCGGACACGGTGCTGGTCGCCCCCGTCGAGGTAGGGGACGGGGCCTGGACCGGGGCGGGATCGGTCATCACCAGCGATGTGTCGCCCGATTCGCTCGCCGTCACCCGGTCGCAGCAGCGCGAGGTGCCGGGCTACGCTCAGCGACGGAAAGCCAGGGCCGACGAGGAGCAGGGATGATGGAGATCTCGAGCCGGAAGCGGCTCATGATCTTTTCCGGGTCGGCGAACGAGGGTCTCGCCCGCGAGGTGGCCAGCATCCTCGGCACCACCCTGGGCGGGGTGGAGCGCGGGGTGTTCGCCAACGGGGAGATCTACGTCAGGTTCACCGAATCGGTCCGCGGCGCCGACTGCTTCGTGGTCCAGAGCCACACCCACCCCATCAACTTCAACGTGATGGAGCAGCTCATCATGATCGACGCCCTGAAGCGGGCGTCGGCGCAGCGGATCACCGCCGTGGTCCCCTTCTACGGATATGGCAGGCAGGACAAGAAGGGCAGGGCGCGCGAGCCGATCACCGCCCGCCTGGTGGGCGACCTGTTCCTCACCGCAGGCGCCGATCGCATCGTCTCGGTCGACCTGCACACCCAGCAGATCCAGGGCTTCATCGACCGGCCGTTCGACCATCTCACCGCCCTCCCCGTGTTCGTCGAGTACCTGAAGAAGGCGTGCGAGGAACCCATCGCCGTGGTGTCGCCCGACACCGGCAGGGTCAAGCTGGCCTCGAAGTACGCCCGCCACCTCGACGCCACCCCGGCCTTCGTCCACAAGCGGCGGGTGACCGACAAGCGCAACGCGGTCTCGGCGTTGGAGATCGTCGGCGAGGTCACCGGTCGCCACTGCATCGTGGTCGACGACATGATCGACACCGCAGGCACCGCCGTCGCCGCCGCCGACCTCCTCATCGAGCGGGGGGCGCTCAGCGTCCGCTTGGTGGCCACCCACGGGGTGCTCTCCGAGCCCGCCGTCGACCGGCTGAAGAACGCCCCCATCACCGAGGTGGTGATCTCCAACACCCTCCCGGTGCCCGAGGAAGCGGCCGATCTCGACAAGCTGACCGTGCTGTCGATCGGCAAGCTGCTCGCCGGTGCGGTCAACGCCATCTTCACCGACGCCTCGGTGAGCGAGATCTTCGAAGGGGAGAACATGTGACGTCGGTGGCGATCGCCGCCGCCGCCGTCGCCACCGCCGCCGTCGAGCACCACGATCGATACCTCCTGGCGCTGCGGGCGATCAACGCCGCCGCCGCCTCCGCCTTTGCCGGCCGGGACTGGCGGGCCGCCCAGAAGACAGTCGCCGACCGAATCGACGCATACGCCGATGCGGTCGGTGGTGCCGTCGCCTCCATCGAGGAGCTGGGCGGGCGGGCCCGGGACCATGAGGTGTGGGCGGAGGCCAAGCGGAGCTTCAGCCGGCGCATTTCCGGGCGGCTCGACGGTGAGATCGCCGAGACGTTCTTCAACTCGTGCACCAGGAGGCTGCTCACCACGGTCGGGGTCGACCCTGCGGTCGAGTTCCTGGAGACCCCCGCCCCGCCCGACGCCGAGCCGTCGCTGGCCACGCTCGACGGATCCGCCCTCGAGGGCCTGATCCACGACGTCGTCACCGGCGCCGGGCTGGGGACGGGGTGGCACAACCTGACCCGCGACGTGTTGGTGGCGGCCGACGAGATCCGCCGGGCGCTCCGGCTCCACGGCGTGGCCGGCGACGTCACGGGGGTGGCGATGCTCACCGAGCCGTTCTACCGGGGCCAGGGCGCCTATCTGGTCGGGCTGCTGAGCGCAGGGTCGAACACGCTGCCGCTGGCGGTGGCGGTCCACAACACCACCAGGGGCCTGGTCATCGGCGCCGTGCTCACCGAGCCCGAGGACGTCGGTGTCCTGTTCTCGTACACCAGGGCGGCGTTTTGCGTCGACACCGACCGCCCCTCGGCTCTGGTCACCTTTCTCTCCGGGCTGATGCCGGCACGCTCCAGGGCCGAGCTGTACACCACCATCGGGTACCCCAAGCACGGCAAGACCGAGCTCTACCGGGACTTCTCCCGGCACATCGCCACCTCGACCGACCGGTTCGACCACGCCCGGGGGAGCAAGGGCATGGTGATGATCGTGTTCACCGTCCCCGGGTACGACCTCGTGTTCAAGGTGATCCGCGACCGTTTCCCGCCACCCAAGGAGACCACCCGCCGCCGGGTGATGGCCAAGTACCGGCTGGTGGCGCGCCACGACCGGGCGGGAAGGCTGGTCGATGCCCACGAGTTCGAGAACCTGCGTTTCCCCGCCGCCCGGTTCGAGGCGGGGCTGCTCGCCGAGCTCGCCGCCGAGGCGACCCGGTCGGTGGTGGTCGAGGGCGAGCAGATCACCCTCCAGCACGTCTATGTGGAGCGCCGGCTGGCGCCGCTCGACCTCTACCTGCGGGAGGCCAACCCGGTGCGAGCCCGGTCCGCCATCATCGACTACGGCCGGGCGATCAAGAACCTGGCCGCCGCCAACGTGTTCCCCGGAGACATGTTGCTCAAGAACTTCGGGGTGACCAGGGGAGGGCGGGTGGTGTTCTACGACTACGACGAGATCACCCCGCTGACCGAGTGCAACTTCCGCCAGCTACCCGATTCGGACCGTCCCGACGAGGAGATGGCGGCCGACCCGTGGTTCGGGGTCGGCGACCACGACATCTTTCCCGAGGAGTTCCCCCGGTTCCTCGGGCTGCGGGGCGAGCTGTGGGAAGCGCTCGACTACCACCACGGCGACCTGTTCGGGGTCCGGTTCTGGCAACGGATGCAGGACAGGCTCCGCTCGGGCGAGGCGATCGAGATCTTCCCGTACAGCCGGAGCCGGCGGCTCGGGGCGCGGCTGCGCCGGGGGGGAGGGGTCCTCGAATGAGCCGCCCGCGCTCGGGTAGCCTCGGTCGACGATGCCCGCCCTGGCCGCCCCCGACCCCAGGTTCCAGCGGTCGTTCCTGGTGGCGGTGGAGGAGTACGCCGGCGAAGCGGGCTGGGAACGCCAGGCCGGGCTGGTGATCTTCGAGGCGAGCCAGCACCACCCCGGGGAGCGGTACGTCGTCGAGGAGCTTGCCGATCCGGAGATCTTCGCCGCCTACTGCGGGCGGCTCGCCCGGATGGACGACCCGGCCACCCTCCCACCGCTGATGGTCTCCTCGACCGTGCTGTGGTGGGTGGAGGGCGACGAGTACCTGGGCAGGATCTCGGTGCGCCACCAGCTCACCCCGTTCCTGCTCGAGGTGGCGGGCCACATCGGCTACGGGGTTCGCCCCACGGCCCGCCGCCTCGGGCACGCCACCGCCATGCTCGCCGCCGTGCTCCCCGTCGCCAACGCGGTCGGCATCGATCCGGTCCTCGTCACCTGCGACGACACCAACGCCGTCTCGCGCAAGGTGATCGAGGCGGCCGGGGGTGTGTTGGAGGACAAGCGGGGGGTCAAGTTGCGTTACTGGGTGCCCACCTCGTAGCGGGCGCTCGCCGCCGCTTTGCTCGCCGGCCGGATCCGGCGCATAATGCCGCATTCGTGGCACCCACCGAGGGGTCGCCCGCCGTCCAGTCGGCCCGTTCCCAGCACCGGACTGGCCACCGAGCCTCAACGAGGAGTTCAAGACGATGGATCAGGTGACGCTGGCCGCACAGCACCGCAAGCTCGCCGGCACCCGCCCGGCGCGCCGGATGCGCCGGGACGGTCGGATCCCCGCCGTGGTCTACGGCCGGGGGATCGACCCCATCCACGTCTCGGTCGACAAGCTCGCCCTGTACTCGGCGCTTCGCTCCGAGACCGGCTTCAACACCCTGTTCAGCCTCGACGTCGACGGCGGCGACCCGGTGCTCACCGTGGCCCGTGAGGTCCAGCGGCACCCGGTTCGCAACGAGATCACCCACCTCGACTTCATCAAGGTGTCGCTCGACGTCGAGATCGAGGCCGAGGTGAACCTGGAGTTCGTCGGCGTCCCGGTAACCGTGGCTCAGGAAGGCGCCATCCTCGACACCATCGAGACCAGTGTCATGGTGCTCGCCCTCCCCACCGCCGTCCCCAACTCGATCGAGCTCGACGTGTCGGCGCTCGAGATCGGCGACACCCTGCACATCTCCGACCTCCCCGCCATCGATGGGGTCACCTACGTCGCCGACCCGGAGCACACCCTGGTCACGGTGCTGGCGCCGCGGCTCGAGGAGGTCGTGGAGCCGGTCGAGGGCGAGGAAGTCGAAGAGGGCGAGGAGCCGGCCGAGGGGGCCGACGAGGCCGGCCAGGCTGCCGGCAGCGGCGACGAGGACCAGAGCTGACCTCGACCACGGCACTGGTGGTCGGGCTGCGCAACCCCGGCTCCCGCCACGAGGGAACCCGTCACAACATCGGCGGCGATGTCGTCGCCGTTGTCGCCGACCGGATCGGCGCCTCGTTCCGCCGTGCGCCCCGCTTCATGCGGGCCGAGATCGCCGAAACCCGGATCGGGTCGTCCCGGGTGGTGCTGGCCCGTCCCTCCACCTTCATGAACGAGTCGGGGCAGGCGGTGGCACCGCTGCTCCGGTACTACGACACCTCGCTCGACCGGCTGCTGGTGATCCACGACGAGATCGATCTGCCGCTCGGGGTGCTCAGGGTGCACTTCGATCGCGGCTCGGGGGGCAACAACGGGGTGTCGTCGGTGATCCGCTCGGTCGGTCGCAAGTTCTGGCGGATCCGCTGCGGGGTGGGCCGCCCCCCCGGGTCACGGCAGCCCGCCGACTACGTGCTGGAGCGGTTCGGAGCCAGAGAACGGGAGGAGGCTGAGCTGGTGATGCAGCACGCCGCCGACCTGGTCGAGCTGTTCGTCACCGAGGGGGGTGAGGCCGCCCGGCAGCGGGCCGGCGAGCTGAGCGCCGACCTCGACTGATGGCTTCAGTCACCGACTACCGGGCGCCCGCACCTAACCTGTCCCGATGGGTAGGAACCGCCACCGGCTGGTATTCGGCTGCTTCGTCGCTCTCGGGTTTGTCGCCGCCTGTGGTGGCGACACCGGCTCCACCCTGCCCCCGGCAACGGTGGTGACGACGACAACGGCGGCGGCGACCACAACGGTCCCCGCCACCACCACGGCGGCGCCCACCACGACATTGCCTTCCACCACGACGACCGCGGCGGCGACGACCACCACCGGGGTCGTCCCGGACACGGACGCCCTGGTCGCCACCGGCTTTGGAGTGCTCGGCTGGTTCGACCACGCCGCAGGTGCGTGGGTGCCGTGGCCGGAGCCAGACGCCATGCCCGAGGTCGAGGGCGCCATCTTCGACGTGGTCACCCTGCAGCCCGGGGCCGCCACCGTCGAGGGCTCGGGGATGTCGGTGTGCGAGATCACCGGGAACCCCTCCGTCGAGTTCGATCCGCCCCTTCCCGTCCGGCTCGGGGAACCGGGGGCGGTGGCCGTCCTTGGAGCAACGTGGGATCTGGTGCCTCGTCCGGTGACCATCTCCGATGCCCCCGGCGATCGTCTCCAGACCGCTCTCGATCACCTAGCGGCGAACGGTATCGACGACACCGCCCCACCTTTCGTTCAGCATGTGGAGGCCGATCTCGACGGTGACGGCGCCGCCGAGGGGGTCCTCGTGGTGGAGCGTCTAGGAGACGACCGCCTCGGCGGGCCCGGGGACTACAGCCTGACGATGGTCTTCGGCGACGGGTCGTCTGCGGTGGTGGCGGAGTCCTATGGGGTGGCCGACAACCCGTATGTGCTGGCCCACGTCGTCTCGGCGGTGGCCGACCTCGACGGTGACGGGGTCATGGAGGTGGTGGCCGACAACAGGTACTACGAGGGCACCGGTTCGGTGGCCTGGGAGTACGCACCGGGGCCGGCACTGACCGAGGCGCTGGCCGGAGGCTGCGGCGCCTGACGGCGGACCGCGCTGCGGCTGCGGCGACCCCGTCCCCAACTTTGAGCGCTTCACACTGCATAGCGGGTTCAATCGCTCAAAGTTTGCGGACAGCTCCCTCGGATGGGGATCCCCTGCCCAAACTTTGAGCGCTTCACAC
>JBPCMS010000043.1:0-28559 GCA_051002015.1 Acidimicrobiia bacterium | reverse complement strand
CCGTCAACCTGATCGACTCCGAGCTAAGGGCAGCCAGGGCCCGCGAAGCGGATCTCGTGGCCGAGCAGGCTACGAGGGACGCGGCGGCCAAGGTTCGTGCCCAGTACCCGCCGATCAACGGTGGCGTCACCTACGGCGGCTACGGCGGCTACGGCCCTGGCGGCTCATCGTTCTTGAAGGACACGGTGTCGGCCAAGTTCGGCTCCGATGCACGTGCCGCTGCTCGGCTAGCGGAACAGCAAGCGAACGCCCAGGCCACCTACGGTCACGAGCTGCGTGATATCGGGACGAGCGCTTTCGCCGGCCACATCGTGCCGCAGTTTCTGGTCGACGAGTTCGCACCGCTAGCAAGGGCATCGGCCCCGCTGCTCTCCGCGGTGCGGCAGCTCCCGTTGCCCCCCGAGGGGATGTCCCTCGAAGTGTCCAGGTTGACGACCGGCACCAGCGTCGCCGCACAAGCGACAGAGGGCGCCACCATCGTCGAGATCGACGCCGACGACACCCTGCTGTCGGTCCCGATTCGGACTTTCGGCGGCAGCCAGGACATCAGCCGGCAGGCCATCGACCGGATCGGAATCGACCAGCTCGTATTCTCCGATCTGGCAGCCGCCTACCTACAGGCCGTCGACTCCTCGGCCATCAACGGCACCGGCGCAGCCGGGTCGCACTTGGGGATCCTGAACACCCCTGGGATCGGCTCCGTGGCCTTCATCGATGCTTCACCGACGGTCGCAGCGATCTGGCAAAAACTGGCGCAAGCAACATCAGTGGTTGGCACAGCCCGTTTTGCGGCACCTGACACGATCCTGATGCACCCGAGACGGTGGTCATGGTTCCTGGCCGCGCTGGACCTCGACAACCGGCCATTGATCTCGCCGTCGGCTTCGACAGCGGCGAACGTGATGGCAATCGGTGCCCCCACGGCGGAGCACTTCGCCGGCTCGATGCTCGGGCTCGATGTCATCGTCGATCCGAACGTTCCGATAAACCTGGGGGCCGGCACAAACGAGGACGTGATCATCGTCCTGCGAGCCTCTGACGTGCTCCTGTGGAGCGAAGGCGGGCTCGTGCCGAGACAGCTCCGGGTGGATGAGCCGCTGGCCACCAGCACGCTTCAGGTGCGGTTGGTGGCGTACGGCTACAGCGCCTTCACCGCCGGTAGGTACCCCTCGGCGATCTGCACCGTCGGTGGCACTGGGCTCGTCACCCCGACGTTCGCATAAGCCGGAGAACCTCCGCCCCCGGTCGGGTCACCCTTTCATGGGTGGGCGAACCCGACCGGGGCGGTAGGACGCCCCAAGTCTCCGCCGCCGGTCGGGTTGTTCCTCCTCCCGGCCCGGCGGCGGTTTCCGTCGATCTAAGGCCACCACACGGAGCCTCTGTGCCCCGCTTGTGCCGCAACCGACGTTAGATAGGGGCCAAGCACGCGAAACGTAGTGAAGCTACGGGGAGTCGCCGGTTTGGGGAGAAACCCTTACCCCGCTGGGTTTCGGGCCGGAACCGTTGCGGCGCATAGGGTGCCCCCGGCACGACTCGAAACGGTGACGCCCGGGCACCGAGCCCGGGCGTCGACGCGTTTCTGTCACACCCGTTTGATACGGTGGCTTCAATCGGGTGAGAGGGCATCGACGGAGTGGGCAGACCCGGGGGGTGGGGCGGGCCGGGTTGGCCACACCGGGCCCCGGTTGCCTGACGTGGCGGCTGGCGGAGTGGCGGCTGGCGGAATGGCGAGGGCGGAGCGCCCGGAACGGAGTGACCGGGACGGGGGCCGCAGCCACGGGGGCTTGCCGGCGGGGCGGCGGCCGGCGTGACGGTGCCGCAGTGGCGGCGTGACGGTGCTTGCGTGACGGTGGCGGCGGTGGGTTGGGCGATCGGGGTTGGCGTGGGAGGCGGGCTCGGGCGGTCGGTTGCAAGGTTGGCGGGACGGAGAGAGATGGCGGAGACACGGACGAATATGGAAGACCAGGTCGAGGTCGACCCTGACGGTTGGGACGCGGCACTGGCCTCGACCGAAGGGCCGCAGATCGTGGTGGGCGGGCCGGGAACGGGCAAGACCGAGTTCCTGGTGCGGCGCACCGCGCACCTACTCGGCGTCGGCGTGCCCCCAGACCGGATCCTGGTGGTGGCGTTCGGTCGCCGCGGCGTGGCCGACCTCGACCGTCGCATCGCAGCCAGGACCCCGGTCGACGCCCCTCCGGTCGGGGTGACCACGTTCCACTCCCTGGCCGCCGGCCTGGTCGAGGCGCACCACGACGATCGGGGTTGGCGCCAGCCGCCGCAGATCCTCACCGGCCCCGAGCAGACCAGCCTGGTCAGGGAGCTGCTGGCAGGCGAGGACCAGGCGCGCTGGTCACCGGCGCTTCGTCCATTGCTGCTCACCACGACGTTCGCCGGCGAGGTCACCGACTTCCTGCTCAGGGCGAGCGAGCAGCTGCTGGACGCCCATGGCATCGAGGCGATGGGCCGCGCCGACTGGCGGGGCATGCCGGCGTTCATGGACCGCTACCGGCAGCGGCTGCTGGCCGACGGACGGATCGACTACGGGATGCTGCTCTCCGAGGCGGTCGGGATCCTCGAGCATCACCCCCTGGACCCGTCGTACGTTCTCGTCGACGAGTACCAGGACACCACCACCTCCCAGGTCAGGCTGCTGCGAGCCCTCGCCGCCGGCGGCAACATCACGGCGGCGGCCGACCCGTACCAGTCCATCTACAGCTTCCGGGGCGCCGCCGTCGAGAACGTTGCCCGGTTCGGCGAGACCTTCTCGCTCCCCGATCGGCCGGCCCGGCGAATCGTCCTCACCACCTCGTTCCGCGCCCCGGAGCGGATCCTCCGCTCGGCCGAGCGGATCGCAGGGTGCGACATCCCGGGTGCGGCCGGCCCGGTGAAGCCCGCCCCCGGTGAGGGCCGGGTCGACCTTCATCGCTTCCACCAGCAGACCGCCGAGGCGGAGTGGATCGCCGCCGAGATTCTGCGGCTCCACCTGGTCGACCACACCCCCTACCGCTCGATGGCGGTGTTCGTGCGCAGCAAGCGGCGCTTCGTCGCCGAGCTGTCCAGAGCGCTGGAGCGGAGGGGCATCCCCCACGAACCGCCCAACAGCAGGACCGCCGATCGGCCCGAGGTGCGGTTCGTGCTCGATCTCATCGAGGCGGCGACCACCCCCGAATCGCCGGCGAGGACGCGGTCGGTGCGGCGCATCCTCCTCGGCCCCTGGTTCGGGCTGACGTTGGGGGAAGTCCGCGACCTGGAGCGGGAGCACGCCATCGAGGAACGGTCCTGGGTCGATATCCTGCTGACCGGGTTCCCCGAGCTCGCCCGGCTTCTCGACAACGGCGCCTGGGCGACATCGCGCCCCGCCGCCGAGGGCGCCTGGACCGTGTGGTCGTCCCTCCCCCAGCTCGCCGCCATCGCCACCGGCGACGAGCACCGCCCGGCGCGGTCGGCATGGGCCTCGCAGATCCAGGTGCTCACCAGGTGGAACGACCGCAACCCCGCAGGAACCCTGGTCGACTACGCCCGTCTGCTGGCCGAGGAGGCCTTCGAGGCGCGGCCATTGCTCAGCTACACCGCCCCCGAGCACGACCAGGTCACCATCACCACCCTGCACCAGGCCAAGGGCCTCGAGTTCGAGGTGGTGTTCATCGCAGACGCCGTCGAGGGCGTGCTCCCCGACCTACGGGTACAGGACACGCTGCTCGGGGTGCGCCACCTCCTTCCCGACGTGCCCCACGATCCGGCCGGGTATCGCCGCTTCCGGCTCCAGGAGGAACGCCGTCTCGCCTACACCGCCATGACCAGGGCTTCGCACCGGATCGTGTGGACCGCCACCGCCACCGGGTTCGACGAGGGGCGGGGTATCCCCTCCCGCTTCCTCGCCCTGGCCGCCGGCACCGACACCGTGGAGGAGGCGGTCACCCCGCCCGGCCACCACGACTCCCCGGTCACCATCGTCGAGGCCGAGGGCATGCTGCGCCGGCTCGCCGCCGACCCCGAGGCCCGTTCGTCCGGGCACGCCGGGAGACCGCTGCGCCTGGCCGCCATGGCGGTCCTTGCCCAGGGTGATCGCTGGGGGATGCGCCCCGTCTCCGAGTTCGCCGGGTTCCGCAGGCGTGGACCGGACACCGGTCTGATCGGCGAATCGATGCGGTTGTCCCCCACCCAGGCCGAGGCATACGAGGAGTGCCCCCGCCGCTACGCCCTGGAGCGGCGCCTCGCCATCGGCAGCGCCGCCTCGTTCCACGCCGACCTGGGCACCCTGGTCCACGACGTGCTGGAGACGGTCGAGGGCGACGCCATCGAGCGGGGCGACACCCGGAGCACCCTCGAGGAGGCAGTCGCCGAGCTCGACCGCATCTATGACGGGACCAGGTTCGGCGGCGAGCCGTTCGCAACGGCGTGGCGACGCCGGGCCGAGACGGTTCTCGAGCAGCTTTACCAGAAATGGCCCCCAGCCTCGGGCGAGCCGGTGCTGCTCGAACACGAGGTGACCATGACCGTGGGAGGAACCCCATGGACCGGGCGCATCGACCGGGTCGAGCGGCGACCCGCGGGGCTCACCATCGTCGACTACAAGACCGGGGCCAGCCACCCAACCGTGGACAAGGCCGCCTCCTCGCTCCAGCTCGGGTTCTACCTGCTCGGCGCGGGGGATGCCTCCGCCGAGGACATCGGCCCGGTCACCGGCGCCGAGATGTGGCTCCCGTACGCCAGCCGCACCGCTCGGACGCTGGTGACGAGGAGGTTCGAGATTGAGAACCTGCCCTCGATCGAGGAGCGGATGCTGCAGGTGGCGGACGGCATCGGCGCCGAGGACTGGACACCCCGCACCGGTGAGCACTGCGAGCGATGCTCGGTGCGCACCCTGTGCCCCGCCCAACCCGAGGGAGCGGAAGGATTCGTCGCATGACCGGGCGGTTCACCCCCACCGACGAGCAGCGGGCGATCATCGACCACCCCCTCGAGCCGCTGCGGGTCGTCGCCGGGGCCGGGACCGGCAAGACGGCGACGGTGGTCGAGCGGCTGGTCACCGCCATCGAGCGCGGGGTCGACCCCGAGGCGACGCTGGGCATCACCTTCACCAACAAGGCGGCGGAGGAGCTGGCCGACCGGCTGCGCTCCCGGCTGCCGGCTCTGTCGGCCGAAGGCCGCGAGGTCGAGGTCAACACCTATCACGGGTTCGCCCTGCGCATCCTCACCGAGTTCGGGGCGGTGGTAGGGGTGGAACGGGACCTCTCGGTGATCGGGCCCGGATACGTGCGCCAGCTCCTCCACGAGAGCATCGGCACCGAGCCCTACCAGCACCTCGACCTCACCGCACTCGCCCAACGTGTCGACGAGGCCGCAACGCTCGGCTCCCAGTTGGCAACCAACCTGCGCGACCCCGACGACCTGGTCGCCCCCGAGCCGCCAGACGACACGGGCGATGTATGGGACCAGCGGATGGAGCTCGCCCGCATCCTCGCCAACTACCGGGACACCAAGCAGCGTCTCGGGGTGGTCGACTTCGGCGACCTCATCCGCCTCGCCCACCGGGTGGTGGATGACCACCCCGAGATCGCCGCCCGCATCCGCGCCCGCTACCGCATCGTCGTCCTCGACGAGTACCAGGACACCGACGCCGGGCAGCGACGGCTCCTCCAGGTGATCTTCGGCGGTGGGTTCCCGATCACCGCCGTCGGCGACGCCGACCAGACCATCTACGAGTGGCGGGGCGCCTCGCTCGACAACTTCATCGGGTTCGACCGGCATTTCCCCAGGGCGGACGCCCGCCCCGCCGCCTCCCGAGCCCTCACCGAGAACCGCCGCTCCGGCCCCACCATCCTCGATGTCGCCAACGCGGTGAGAACGTCCCTCCACGGCACCCCACCCGCGGATCGACTCCGCCCCGCTCGTCCCTTCGACGACCACGTCGGGTACGGATGGTTCCGCACCGCCGGCGACGAGGCGGCGTGGATCGCCGAGGAGATCCGCAGGCTCCATGACGAGGAGGGCACGACGTGGCGGGAGATCGCCGTCCTCTTCAGGCGGCACCGTTCCATCGCCCCCATCCGCACCGCATTGGCCGCCACCGACATCCCCTTCGAGGTGGTCTCGCTCGGTGGCCTGATCGAGGTGCCCGAGGTGACGGACATCCACGCCTGGCTCCGGATCCTGGCGCGACCGGACGACTCGGTGGCGTTGAGCCGGATCCTGCTGGGGAGCCGCTACCGGCTCGGGCTGGGCGACCTGGCGCCACTGGCGAAGTGGGTCAGAGCACACAACCCCGGTCGGGACGATCCCGACCTCGAGGTCCCGTACCCGCTGCTCGAGGCGGTCGACCGCTGGGACGAGCCCGGTGCGACGCCGGCGACGGATGTCGACCGGCTGGTCCTCGCTTTCCGCAACACCTACCGGGCGCTGCTCGGCGACGCCCAGCAGTCCACCCTGGTCGAGCTGATCCGGCGGATCATCGACGCCATCGAAGGATGGACCGACATCGAGGCGATGCCGGCCGTCGCCGGTCTCACCGCCCGGCTCAACCTGTACCGCTTCCTCGAACTCGCCGAGGACTGGAGCCCGCTGGCCGGGCGTCCCTCGCTGGAGGGGTTCCTCGGCTATCTCGACCTGCTGGCCGAGGACAAGACGGCGGCCGAGCTCGACACCGCCACCCTCGGCGGAGAGGATGCGGTGTCGCTGCTCACGGTGCACAGAGCCAAGGGTCTCGAGTGGGACACGGTCTTCGTCCCCGCCATCGCCAAGAACGTGTTCCCTGGCAGGTCGTTCGGGTTCGACAACCCCGAGGAGAAGCCCCGGTGGCTCCCCTACCGGCTTCGGATCGACGCCGCCAACCTTCCCGACCTCACCGGCACGGACAAGGAGGTCACCCTGCGGCTCCAGGAGCACCACCGCCGCGGCGAGCTGCGGGCGGCGTACGTCGCCGTCACCAGGGCCAGGCGCCGGCTGATCATGACCGGCGCCGCCTGGGACCGCCGCATGACCCGGTACGAGCCGAGCGAGCTGCTCGATCTGGTGCGCGGCGTCCCGGGCGCAGACGAAATCATCTGGGTGGCCGATCCGGGCGACCGTCCCGCCGAGCAACCACCGGTCGAGACGCTCGACGGACCCGATCCCCACTTCGAGAACGGGTGGCGGGCGACGCTGCTCGAGGCGGCGGAGCGTCCCGGCCCGCCCCATCCCGCTTGGGATCCCGAGACGGGGCAGGCCAGACGCCAGCTCGAGCTGATGCTCGAAGGCCTCCCCAGCGCGCCGCCGGCGCCGCCGCCGGCGCCGCCCACCACCTCGGTGACCGGGCTGGTGACGCTCGCCTCATGCCCCAAGCGGTTCTTCTGGAGCGAGATCGACCGGCTGCCGCGGCAGCCGGCCACCTGGCTGCGGCGCGGCACCGAGGTCCACCGCCGCATCGAGCTCCATCACCAGGGTGTGCAGCCGTTCGACGAGATCCTCCCCGACTCCCCTCCCACCGCCGAGAGCCCCGGCGACGACCGGGTCGACCCATTCACCGTGTTCGGCGCTTCCCGGTTCGCCGGCATCACACCCCGCCTCACGGAGACCCCGATCGACCTCACCGTGATCGGGGTGCGGGTGCGGGGCCGCATCGACGCCGTGTTCGAGCCGGAGCCGGGATGGTGGGAGATCATCGACTGGAAGTCAGGACGCCGTCCCGACGATCCGGCCGCCGTGGTCCAGCTCGAGGCGTACGCGACCGCCGCCGCCCGCGGCGGGGTCGTGGGCGGCACCCCGGAGCGCATCACCGCCGGGTTCGTCTATCTCGGATCCGATCCTGCCGAAGAGGTGGTCTACGAAGCCGACGACGCATGGCTCGCAGCGGCCGCCGACCAGCTCGGGGCACTGGCGGCGCAGGTGACGGGGGATGTGTTCGAGCCGACCCCCAGCGCCGCCTGCACCCACTGCGACTTCCTCAACGTGTGCGAGGCGGGGAAGGCCTACGTCGTCGCCAACCGCTGAGCCGGTCAGCGCACCCGGCCGTCCTCGACGGTGAGCAGGACGGTGACCGGGCCGTCGTTGACCAGGGCGACCGCCATGCGGGCACCGAAGCGACCCGTCGCCGTGGCGATACCGCAGGCGGCGAACCCGGCGGCGATCCGGTCGACCAGCGGCTCGGCCACCTCGGGGCCGGCGGCGCCGGTGAACGACGGGCGACGTCCCCTGGCGATGTCGGCCAGCAGGGTGAACTGGCTCACCACCAGCACGGCGCCGCCGGCGTCTGCCACCGACCGGTTCATCCGGTCCTCGTCGTCACGGAAGATCCGAAGACCGGACAGCTTGTCGACCAGGGCGTCGGCATCGACCTCGGTGTCGCCCGGCGCCACCCCCACCAACACCAGCAGCCCCCGATGGCACCGACCACCTCGCCGTCCACGGTCACCGACGCCGACGAGACCCGCGACACGACGGCCCTCATCGTTCCCGGTAGCGGGCGGCGAGCTCACCGTAGGCGGCGATGAACTGGGGACGGCGCCTGGTGCCCGGCGCCACCCCGATCACGCCGTCAACCCCGCGCTCCCGGTAGGCATCGACCCGGGCCTGAGCCTCGTCAACCGTGCCCACGATCCCGACGGCGGCGATGTCTCCCATCCAGGCCAAGGGACCGGCGGCCGCCATCGCCGCATCGGCCTCGGCGCGGTTGCGCCCCACCGCCACCGGCACCTGGATGGTGGTGCGGACCGGTCTGCCAGCTGCCGCCTCCAACACCAGCGCCTGCGGGCTCTCCAGCGTAGGGAGGAGCCGGGCCGGGCAGTTCCAGGCGTCGGCCAGGCGCCCGGTGACGGCGAGCATCCGGGGCCCTGCGGCGCCGATCACGATGGGAGGGTGGGGCCGCTGCACCGAGGTGGGACGGATGGTCGCCCCTCGCAGGGCGACCCCCGGCCCCTCGTAGTCGACCGGATCGCCACGGAACAGCGCCACCAGCGCCTCGACGTATGCGGTGAAGTGGCGACGCCGATCACCCGCCGTCCCGAAGAAGTAGCCGAAGGCGTCGTACTCGCCCCGGTGCCAGCCGGCACCCAGACCGAGCTCGAGCCTCCCCCGAGAGGCGTGGTCGAGGGTCGCCGCCATCTTGGCGAGCAGCCCCGGGTTGCGGAACCCGACACAGGTGACCAGGTGTCCCAGCCGCACCCGTTCCGTCGCGCCGGCGACGGCGGCGAGCCCGGTCCAGCCCTCGAACACCGGGCCCTCGGGATCCACGGTGGACAAGAGGTGATCGATCAGCCACACGCTGTCGAGCCCGACCGATTCGGCCATACCGGCATCACCGATGACGTGGTCCCATCGGTCGGTGAACTGGGACAGGACGAGGCCGAACTCCATGGAACCTCCGCTTGGGCCGCCCAGGTTACGCCGGCCGCCCGCCGACAACGACAACGGCCCCCGTTCCGCAGCGCGCTGCGGGCGGGGGCCGGCTGTCGTTGGAGGTGGCGGCTCAGGCGGCGGAACGGTTCGCGACCGGATGACTGGCGAGGAACGCCGCCAGCCGGCCGAAGGCACGCTCCCGTGCCACCTCGGGGCTCGATCGGTCGTTGAGCACCGAGACCAGAACCGCAGGGGCGCCGCGACGTACCGCACGGTCGACGAAGGCGGCTACTTCGCTCTCGACGCTGCTGATGCCGCTGACCGAGATGCTCCTGGCGAGTTGCTCGTACATGATCCGGTCCTTTCTCTGTTCGCTTCCCACCACCTACCGTACGACACCACATCCATCACGTCCAACGATGATCCCTTCTGATTGTGATAAGCTCCACTTATGTTGCAAGACCTCGAAATCCGCCATCTCGCCGCCCTCCAGGCGGTAGCCGAAGAGGGCTCGTTCGGTCGAGCCGCCACCAGGCTCGGTTTCACCCAATCGGCCATCAGCCAGCAGATCGCCGCCCTGGAGCGGGCGGTGGGAGCACCGGTGTTCGACCGGCCCGGCGGGCCCAAGCGGGTCGAGCTCACCCCCACCGGGGCCGTGGTGCTCCGTCACGCCGATGCCATCCTGGGCAGGATCCAGGTGGCGGCAGACGACCTGGAGCGGCTCCGCGCCGGGAGCGCAGGGCACGTCACCGTGGGCACGTTCCAGAGTGTCTCGGTTCGGATCCTCCCCGCCGTGGTCAAGGCGATGCGGGCCGAGCGACCGGGGGTCGAGATCCGGCTGCACGAGTCGGACGAGCACGAGGTGCTGATCGACCGGCTGCTGGCGGGCGCCCTCGACGTCACCTTCCTCGTCCAGCACACGGGGGACGAACGGCTGGCCACCACCGACCTGTTTCTCGATCCCTTCGTCGCCGTCACCGCCAGGACCGACCCCACGGCGGCGACGGGACCCATGGGGGTCGACGAGCTGCGCACCCTCCCCCTGATCGGCGAGCAGCCGTCGAGCTGCCAGCTCCTCATCGACCGCGGGCTCGCCGGGATCGGGGTGGAGCCCAGCTACGTGTTCCGCTCCAGCGACAACTCGGCGCTGCAGGCGATGGTGCGCAGCGGGCTGGGCTGCGCCGTGATGCCCCTGCTCGCCGTCGACACCGAAGACCCCGAGGTGGCGGTGCGGCCCATCGACCCGCCCATCCCGCCGCGGCCGGTGGGGATCGCCACCGTCACCGGGCGGACGGTGGCCCCCGCCGTGGAGCGCTTCATCGAGCTGACCCAGCAGGTCAGCGAACCGTTCCGGACGCTGACGCAGCGGTTGGCGGCCAAGGGATGACCACATGGAGGTGACGGAGACCGGTCTCCCCGGGGTGCTGCTGCTGCACCCCGCCGTCCACGCCGACGACCGCGGGTTCTTCTTCGAGTCGTGGAACGCCAAGGTCTTCGCCGAGGAAACCGGGGTCGACGCCGCCTTCGTCCAGGACAACCACTCCGGATCGTCTGCCGGGGTGCTGCGCGGGCTGCACTACCAGCTCCCTCCCCATGCCCAGGGAAAGCTGGTCAGGGTGGCGGCCGGGTCGGTGTTCGACGTCGCCGTCGACATCCGGCGGTCGTCCTCGAGCTTCGGTCGGTGGACCGGGGTCGAGCTCAGCGCCGCCAACCGGCTCCAGCTCTGGGTCCCGCCCGGGTTCGCCCACGGCTTCGTCGCCCTCACCGACGCCGACCTCCTCTACAAGACCACCGCTCTCTTCGACGGTCCCAGCGACCGCTCGATCCGTTGGGACGATCCCGACATCGGGATCGAATGGCCGCTGGATGGCGAGCCGGTGCTCTCCACCAAGGACGCCACCGCCCCGTTCCTGGCTACTGCCGATGTCTTCCCCTGATTCCCCGTCCGGCTTTCGGGGGTGAGCGGCGACCGGGGTGCAGCGAACCTAAGGTTCCTGCGTGTCGCCACGACACGCGATCCGCTGATGTTGGTCGAGCGGCGACCCTTTGCGGCGAACCTCAGGTTCGGCGTTACGCCTGGCGATGCCTAATCCGCTGAAGTTCGACGAGGCGAAGCCGCTCGGGGGTGCGCTCAGGCCACCACCCCTGCGGTGCGCAGGGCCACGATCTCGTCTGCGGAGAACCCGAACCGGGCCAGCACCTCGTCGGTGTCCGCTCCGGGGTCGACGGCCGGTGTCGGCCGGGTCGGAACCGATCGGGAGAAGCGCGGTGCCGGTGCCGGCTGGTGCACCCCACCCACCTCGACGTAACCGCCCCGGCCCGCCACCTGGGGATGGTCCTTCGCCTCTCGCATGGTGAGCACCGGGGCAACGCAGGCGTCGCTGCCGGCGAAGACCTCCTCCCAGTCGGCCCGGGTGCGAGAGGCGAACCGCTCGGCGAACCGGCGCCGCATCTCGGGCCAGCCCGAGCGGTCGTGCTGGGCCGGGATCTCGCCCTCGAGCCCCAATCCCTCGACCAGGGCTGCGAAGAAGGGTGGCTCCAACGCCCCCACCGCAACGAACCGCCCGTCGGCGGTGGGGTAGGTGGTGTAGAACGGTGCGCCGCCGTCGAGCAGGTTGCTGCCGCGTTGCTCGCTCCACAGACCCATGGCGGACAGCTCGTGGAACATGGTGAGCAGGGAGGAGACGCCGTCGATCATCGCCGCATCAACCACCTGCCCCGTCCCCGACCGGTCCCGCTCCAGCAGGGCGGCGAGCACCCCGACGGTCAGATAGAGGGCGCCGCCCCCGAAGTCGCCGACCAGGTTGAGCGGCGGTGGTGGCGGGGCGACCCCTGACCCGATGCCGTGGAGGGCGCCGGCAACGGCGATGTAGACGATGTCGTGGCCTGCGGTGGATGCCAGCGGGCCCCGCTGTCCCCATCCCGTCATCCGCCCGAACACCAGCCGCCGGTTGGCGGCGAGGCACCGGTCGGGGCCGACCCCGAGCCGCTCGGCCACACCGGGTCGCATCCCCTCGATGAGAACGTCCGCCCCGGCCGCCAGCCGGAGCACCACCCCGGCGCCCTCCGGATGCTTGAGGTCGACCGCCACCGAGCGCCGGTTGCGACCCATCAGGGTGCGGAGCGGATCGCCGGAACCGCCCGGGCGGTCGACCCTGATGACCTCGGCGCCGAGGTCGCCGAGCAGCATCCCGCACATCGGCACCGGCCCGATCGCCTCGAGCTCGATCACCGTGATGCCGTTGAGGGGACCCATCTCGGCCGGGACCGTACCAGCAGGCCCGGGCAGGCGTTTGGCGTCACACCCCCGTTGTAGTGTGTCGCCGATGACCGCTCTGGTCGAAGCGAAGGGCCTCACCAAGCACTTCGACGACTTCGTAGCCGTGGACGCCATCGATTTCGAGGTGCGCCGGGGCGAGGCCTTTGGTTTCCTGGGGCCGAACGGGGCCGGCAAGTCGTCGACGATGCGGATGATCGGCGCCGTGTCACCCGTCACGGCGGGGCACCTGCGCGTCCTCGATATGGACCCGGCGACCCAAGGCCCGGCGATCCGGGCCCGGCTGGGAGTGGTGCCCCAGGACGACAACCTCGACGGAGAGCTACCCGTCGACGAGAACCTGCTCATCTATGGCCGCTACTTCGATCTCCCCCGGCGGGTGCTCCGCCCCCGCATCGACGAGCTGCTCGATTTCGCTCAGCTCACCGAGCGCCGCCATGCCAAGGTCGACTCGCTCTCCGGCGGGATGAAGCGGCGGCTCACCATCGCCCGGTCGCTGATCAACCAGCCGGAGCTGCTCATCCTCGACGAGCCGACCACCGGTCTCGACCCGCAGGCACGTCACGTCCTGTGGGACCGGCTCTACCGGCTCAAGCAGCAGGGCGTCACCCTGATCATCACCACCCACTACATGGACGAGGCCGAGCAGCTCTGCGACCGGCTGGTGGTGATGGACCGGGGCGCCATCGTGGCCGAGGGGAGCCCGAGGCGGCTGATCGCCGAGCACTCGACCCGCGAGGTGGTCGAGCTGCGGTTCCCGGTCGGGGTCCAAGAGACCGTCGTCGATCGGCTCGACGGGCTGGCGAAGCGGTCCGAGGTACTTGCCGACCGGGTGCTGCTGTACACGGACGACGGGGACGGCACCGTGGCGGATGTCCATGCCCGCGGGCTCGAGCCCGAGGCGGTGGTGGTGCGGCGGAGCCCTCTCGAGGACGTCTTCCTGCGGCTCACCGGTCGCAGCCTGATCGACTGATCACCGATCACCATGGCGGCCACCACCACCCTGCGCGTCATCGAGAGCCATGCCCGGGTCTACCGGCGCACCTGGCGGGGGAGCCTCATCTCGACGTTCCTCAACCCGGTGCTGTACCTGGCGGCCATGGGCGCTGGTCTGGGCAGCCTGGTGGATGGCGGCTCGGGGCCCACCCCCATCCCCGGGGTCCCCTACCTCGCCTACCTCGCCCCTGGGCTGCTGGCGGCGGCGGCGATGCAGACCGGAACCGCCGACGCCTCGTACCCGGTGATGGCCGGGCTCAAGTGGACCAAGACCTACCACGCCGCCCTGGCCACCCCGGTCGGGGTCACCAACCTGGTGGCGGGCCACCTCGCCTGGGTGCTGGTCAGGGTCCTGATGACCGTCGTCGCCTTCGCCGCCGCGATGGTGCTGTTCGATGCGGCCACGGTCCCCAGGGCCCTGGCGGCGTGCATCCCCGCCGCCCTGGTGGGCATGGCGTTCGCCGGTGCGGTCACCGCCTTCACCTCGTCGCTGGAGAGCGAGTTCGGGCTCAGCTCGCTGTTCCGGTTCGGGATCATCCCGATGTTCCTGTTCTCGGGGACGTTCTTCCCCATCACCCAGCTCCCCGGCTGGATCGTGCCGGTCGCATACGCCACGCCGCTGTGGCACGGCGTCGAGTTGACCAGGGCCGCCGCCCTCGGTATCGAGCCGCAGTGGGCGGTCACCACCCATGTCGGCTACCTGCTGCTGTGGGTGGTGGTCGGCTCCGCCGTCGCCCTGTACAACTTTCGGAGGAGGCTGGAGAAGTGACCTCCGGAACCCTGCTGAGCCGGGTGGTCCCGCCTGCGGCGCTTGGGAGCCGGCGGGCCCTGCGGCTGGTCGAGCGCAACCTGATGGTGTACCGCCGGGCGTGGGTGATCATCTTCTCCGGGTTCTTCGAACCGGTGTTCTACCTGTTCGCCGTCGGCGTCGGGATCGGGGTGCTGGTGGGCGACATCGACATGGGTGGGGGGCGCATGGTCTCGTACGCCGAGTTCGTCGCCCCCGCCATGCTCGCCTCGTCTGCGATGAACGGCGCGGTGTACGAGTCGACGATGAACATCTTCTTCAAGCTGCGCTGGGCCAAGACCTACGACGCCGTGCTGGCCACCCCGCTCGGACCCGGTGATGTCGCCACCGGGGAGATCACCTGGTCGCTGATGCGGGGCGCCATCTACGCCGTCTGCTTCCTCATCGTGATGGTGGCGATGGGGCTGATGCCGTCGCTGTGGGGGTTTCTCGCCCTCCCCGCCGCTCTGCTGATCGGCTTCGCCTTCGCCGCCGTTGGCATGGCGGCCACCACCTACATGAAGTCCTGGCAGGACTTCGACCTGGTCGCGCTGGTGACCCTGCCGCTGTTCCTGTTCTCGGCCACGTTCTACCCGATCTCGGTCTACCCGGAGTGGCTGCAGACGGTCGCCCGGTTCTCACCGCTCTACCACGGGACCGACCTGATCCGCGGCCTCACCCTTGGCGTCCTCGACTGGAGCCTGCTGGGCCACGTCGGGGTGCTGGGGGGGATGGGGCTGGTCGGTGCCCTGGTCGCCTCGCGCAGGATCGAGCAGCTCCTGCTCAAGTAGGGAGCTGCCCTCCGGTTCGATGGAGGGTCTCGATCCGATCGCCGCCCGGGGCCATCGAGGCTCCGGTACACCGTCAGGCGCGGATCACCCTGGTGTCGCCGGTGAGTGGGTGGCGGTCGAGCTGGATCAGGTCCTCGATGCTCTCCTTCAGCTCGGGGACGTGGCTGACCACCACCACCAGGCGTGAGCCGCCGTCGGCCACCAGCGCCCTGATCCCGTCCATGGCCAGGTCGAGGTGTTCGGGGTCGAGCGACCCGAAGCCCTCGTCGAGGAAGAAGGCATCGAGCCTGCCACCGGTGCGGGTGACCATCTCGGCCAGCGCCAGGGCGAGGGCCAGCGACGCCAGGAAGGTCTCCCCACCCGACAGGCTGGAGGCCTTGCGGACCGCATCGGCGGTGGTGAGATCGACGATGGAGAAGTCGCCGTCCTCGGTGAACCGGTACCGGCCCGAGGTGAGCCGCATGAAGTGCTCGCTGCCCAACGCGGCGAGACGGGCCCGCTCGTCGTCGAGCAGGAACCGGACGAAGCGGGCATCGGTGAGGTCATGGACGATCCTGTCGAAGCGCTTCCTGGCTGTGGCGAGCTGCGTCCTCTGCTCCGCCAGACCGGCGGCGGCCTCGATCTGGGCGCGGTCATCGGAGATGTCGTCGGCGAGGTGCTCGGACCTGGCCCGGGCCGTGGCCAGGGCCACGGCGAAGTCACCTTCGACGCCGAGCTGTTTCATCAGCTCCCCGTGCAGGGTGCGGGAGGAGGTGAGATCGGTCTCCGCCTGCTCGGCGGTTGCGTCGACGGAGGCGGTCTCATCCGACCATGCCTTCCGCACCCGTTCCACCGCTCGGGCAAGCTCGTTCGTGTCGTCGGAGCCGTCCCCGCCGACCTCGATACCGAGCCCGATCGCCACCCGGTCGAGCGCCCGGTGCATCTCGCTGCTGCGGCGGGCGACCCCCTGCTCGGCGGCGATGGCCTCGCCGTGCTCGGTGCGAGCCGTCTCGAACCGGTGCCTCGCCTCGTCCGCCGCCTTCTCCAGACCCGTGATGCGGCTCCGCCGCTGGGCGATGACCGCTTCGGGGTTTCCTTCGCCGAGAAGCTCGACCAGCTCGTGCTTGGTGCGGGCGACCTCCGACCGTCCCGACTCGAGGTCGCCCTCCCTGGTGGATCGTGCGCCTCCCAGCTCGGTGCGGCGCCGGTCGAGCGCCTCCAGCTCCGTCTCGAGGCGGGCGGTGCGGGCGGCGGCGTCCTTGCACGATCGTTCCGCCGCCCTCCGTTCGGCCTCGGCGGCGGTGAGGGCGGCCTCGGCCGTCTCGAGATCGGTCGGGGGTTCCGCCGCCGGCAGCTCGTCGATGGCCCGGAGACACACCGGGCAGGCGTCACCGGCGGCGAGCCCGCCGCGGAGTTCGGCCGCCATGTTGCGGTGGGAAGCGTCGTGACGGGCGGTCCGGGCCCGGTCGAGGGCGGCGACGGCGGCGGCGAGTGCCTCGTCCGCCGCCCGCTCTCCCGCCCGGTAGGCCTCGAGCCCGGCGGCGGTCTCCGCTCGCCTGCGGTGCTCGGTATCGATCTGGCCCACCAGGGTGTCGAGCTCGCCGGCGGCGGTCTCCATCGCCCTGATCTGCAGGGCGAGCTCGGCGTGGCGTCTCGAGGCGCGGTCGATGAGGTCGCGTTCGCCGCTCCGCTCCAGCTCGACCAGCGCCGCCTCCGCCGCCCCCCTGGCGGCATCGGCCTGGTCCATGGCGGCGGCGAGCCCGATGCGGCCCGCGTGCGCTGCCGACGCCTCGTCGACCAATGCGGCGACGGCGGCGGGATCGGGGAGCTGCACGCCCAGCGGGGAAAGGGCGGCGAGGCGGCTGCGGGCCTGCTCGGCCCGGGTGGTGGCCTCGCCGATCCCGACATCCAGGTCGGTCATCCTCGGCTCGGCCTTGATCAGCGTCTCCAACCGGGCGTCGACCTCCTCGAGGTGGGCCACCTTGCCGGCAAGCCGACCTTTGAGCCCGTCGATCTGGACCAGTTGTCCCTCGATCCGGGCCAGCTCGGTGGCGAGCCCGGTGGCGTGGGTGCGGGCGACCTCGCGCATCTGGTCGATGCGGTCGTGACCGAACACGCCCTTGAGCACCCCGTCGCGGGTGGCCGCTCCGGCGGTGAGGAACTCGGCGAAGCGGCCCTGCGCCAGCATCACCGACCGGCAGAACGCATCGAAGTCGAGCCCGAGCAGCTCCCGGATCCGGTCGTTGACCGCACCCTCCATGGTGATCTTCTCGACGGGCTCATCCCCGTCCGAGTCGCCGGCGTACCGGTACAGGGCGTGCTGGCTCTGTCCCTGCCTGCGCAGCGAGCGCACCACCTCCCAGACCTCGCCCTCGACCGCGAAGCGGAGTTGGACGGCCCCTGCCTCGGCCCGCTGGTGGATCAGCGCCCTGGTGGCGGTGCCCCCGGCCGGGGTCCGGCCGTACAGGGCGAACGCCACCGCGTCGAGCAGCGACGATTTGCCGCTGCCGATGGGCCCGACCACCCCGACCAGCGACCGGTGGTGCAGGTCGAACACCGCCTCCGGGCCGAAGTAGGAGCGGAAGTTGCGGAGGCGAAGCTCAAGCGGGCGCACGACCGGCCTCGTCCATGACCTGGCGGAAGGTCGCCAGCAGCTCGTCCGCCGGGGCGACGCGATCGGTCTCCAGGCAGTAGGCGGCGTAGATCTCGTCGAGCGATCGGTGACCGTGGTGGGGACGCTCATCCTCGACCCGGGGGTAGTCGGCCCGGATCTTGACCATGTGGTCGAACTCGGCGAGCGCCCGGCCGGCCAGACCGGGGTCGGGGCCCGCCGTCTCCACGGTGAGGTCGAGATAGGCCTCACGGAGGTCGGGGCGCACCAGCAGGGCGCCCCACTCGCCGCGGGCCCGCACCAGGCGGCGGCCTGCGGTGAGCGGCACCGACCGCACCTTGGCAGGAAGCCCGGGCACGACGTCGACCACCACCACCCGCTTCTGTTCCCCCGCCTCTCCGAAGTCGAGCTCGAGCAGCGACCCGGCGTACTCGGCGGGAACCCTGGCCCCGGGTACCCGTTGCGGAGCGTGGATGTGGCCGAGGGCTACGTACTGGGGACCGGGCGGGATGGCGTCTGCGGTGGCGGCGTACGCCTCGCCCATGTGCAGCTCGCGCTCGCCGCGGGGAGCCCCGTGGCCGTGGACCTTGGCCCCGCCCACCAGGAAGTGCGCCACCAGGAAGGTGACCGCGTCGGTGCCGGCGATGCTCGAGGCGTAGGTGCTGTAGGCCTCGGAGATGGAGCGGAGGCGATCGGCGTACCTCTTGTAATGCTCGTCGACCGGCTCCCAGGCGTGGAAGGCGCGGCCCTCGCGCAGGAACGGGAAGCAGCTCACCACCGCCCGGCCCGCCCTGGTGGCGATGTCGAGCACACCGCCTTCCTGGGGTCTCCGGATCTCCCCCACCAGATGGATGCCGCTGCGGCGCAGGAACGGGGCCAGCACCTCGAAGAAGCCGGGCGAGTCGTGGTTGCCGGCGATCACCACCACCGGGCGTTCACCCCCGGCGGAGAGCCGGACCAGCCCGTCCAGCCCGATTTCCAGCGCCTCGTCCGGCGGACGGGGGCGGTCGAACAGGTCGCCGGAGTGGAGGACGAGATCGACGTCCTCGTCGTCGGCGATCCGCACCACCTCGTCGATGACGGCGCGGTGGTCGTCCGACCGGTCGTAGCGGCCGATGCGCTTGCCGACGTGCCAGTCGGAGGTGTGGAGAACCCTCACAACCCGGCGAACGGGTCTTGGCCGCTCTCGTCGACCTCCTCCTTGCGGGTGGCCCACGGCGGGAAGGGGAACTCGACCACCAGCGGCACCGGGATCGAAGGCTGGCTGAGCACCATCGTCCCCGGCTTGAGGAGGCGGGCCCTGGCCCGGGTTGACGGCAGCATCCATCCGTACTCGGCGCGTTCGGCCTCGGCGGCGTCGAGCCGGCCCGCCACCTTGATCGAGGCGTTCTCCATCACCTCCTGCGCCACCCGCGACGCCGTCTGCTGGGCGCCGACCAGCAGCACGCCGAGGGACCTGCCCCGCTGGGCGATGTCGATGAGCATGTCCTTGAGCGAGCTGGTGCCGTCGCGTGGGGCGTACTTGTTGAGCTCGTCGAGGACGACCACCGACAGCGGGAGCCGCTGCCCCGTCGTCTCCTTCTCGATGAAGGTCTCGGCGAGCAGTGCCCCCACCACGAAGCGCTGGCCGAGGTCGTGGAGCGACTGGATGGCGACCACGGTCACCTGGTGGCGGGTCCGGTCGATGCGGCGGCTCTCTCCGGCCCGAACCAGATGGCCGACCCGGCTGACGGCGGCGTGGAGGCGGCGGACGAAGGCAGACACCGTCCCCATCTGGACCCGGCCGGCCCATTTCTGGTCGGGCTCGGAACCGTCCTCGGGGTCGACGAACTGTGAGATGGCGTCGACCATCGAGCGAAGGTCGGTGATGACCGACTCGCCCCGATGGGGAACGACCCGCTCGCCGGGACGATGACCCTCGGATGGGTCGCGCAGCACCACGGCCCCCGGCGAGCCTTCGACATCGACGGCGAAACGGCTCAGTTGGGCCCGCACCCGTTCCTCGATGAACGGAATCTGGTTACGGGTGTCGTCGGAGTCGGTGAACAGGAACCGGAGCAACCCCTCGTCGATGAACTCGCGCGGGGTCCAGGTGAAGGCGGCGACCCCCTCCTGGCGGCCACCGGTGTCCGGCACCACCACGTCGCCCGAGGCGGGACGGGGCGGCGCCCAGAACGAGACCGAAGGGAAGGGGTGGGCGGGGACCTCGAGCCGTTCCCAGATGTGGGCCGCCTCGGCGTCGAAGAAACGGTTGGGCTTGTCCAGCCACAACAGGTCCTCACCCTTGACGTTGAACACCAGGACCCGCAGGTTGGCGGCGCCCTCGCCGAGGATGTCGGGGCGCCCGCTGAGCAGCCTGAGGAAGAAGAGGGCGAACGAGGTCTTGGTGGCGACCCCCGAGATCCCCGAGATCGACATGTGCCCGCCCTTGCGACCGTCGAAGAAATCGAGGTCGACATACACCGGCTCGCCGTCGCGGCCCATGCCGATGGGGAGCGGTCGCCCCATCTCGTCGACGTACAGCGCCTTGCGCCGCTCCTCGCCGGCGGCCCGCTCCACCACCTCGCCCGGGTCGGGCGATACCCAGATCTCGGGGTCGACCCTGGTCACCGCCACCCGGGCGGAGCGGACCTTGGCGGCAGGGAGGATGCCCTCGTCGGCGATGCGGTGGGTGTCCGACTCGTACTGGGCGCCCTCGTAGATGGCCTCGCTCTCGGTGACCACCCCGTAGCTGCGCACCTCGCCGACCTTGGGCACCTCGGTGCGGACCACCACCAGGTCGTCGAGCTGCAGGTAGTCGTCGTGGTTGAGGACCACCCGGAACCCGCTGGTGGTGGTGTGCTCGGTGCCGAGCACCCTCCCCACCCCTGCGCCCGGGCCCGCACGGTTCGCCGGCACCTCGTCCACGGATCGATCCTCGCTCATGGCGACACCCCCACGGCTCGCCGCTGTCTCGCCACCGCCGACCGTAGCGCGCGGTTGATGAGCAGAGGGTCACCCATGTGTCGCCGCAGCCGGCGCTCGAGGGCGGCGATGGGGACCAGGTTCTGCGGAGCCCTCGGCTCGACCTGCGGCTCGGAGGCAACCAACGGGAGCACCGCGGTGGTGCGATCGGCGATGCGGCGAGCGGTGGCCAGGTCGAGATGGCTCGACACCTCGGCCCGCACCACCCCGGTCCAGGAATGTCCCCCGGGCAGATCGGCCAGACGCTGGTACCAGGAGTAGCGGGGGTACGGCCCGTCCCTGCCGATGAGGAACAGCGGGGTGCGCTGGCCGCGGCGCAGGGCGGCGACCACCGGGATGCGTTCGGCGCTCAGGTACGGGGCGCGTTGGGTCTTGATGAACCCCACCTTCTCGGTGGCGGACAGGTCGTTGATGGGGCCGTCCGCCACCACGAAGCAGCCCTCCTGGGCCAGGGTCTCGGAGAGCACGGCCTCGGCCCTGCGCATCGCTCCGTGGAAGCGCGAGACCAACTCCTCGGGATCGGTGCCGGGCACCGACTCGGACCGGTAGGCGATCTGGGGACCGGCGACCGGCACCGGCGCCACCGCCCCGTGGCCGAACACGGCGAGTCGTTCGACCCGCACCCGCTCGATGTCGGTGCGGGGCACCTGGCGATGCCAACAGGCGACCCCGACGGCGTAGGTGCCGCATATGCCGGGGATCGGTCCGGTGGGCTCGTCGATGGTCAGCCTGGCGTCCACCCGGCGCACCCCGTCGACGAAGGCGACCGTCGCCACCCCGTCGTCCACCCCGAGGATCGGCTCCCAGACGCCCTCGACCTCGACGGTGTCGTCGATCTTGTCCGGATCGGCGAGATCGACGTCTGCTTCGTATGGATTTCCGTACTCGGGCGCCCACGCCTCGACGAACAACTCGGCCATTGGCCCGATGGTACCGAAGGGGTGTGACAGATTCGGGTCACCCCGGACCCGGACCGGGTCAGATGCGGGAGATCCGCTCGAGGAGCAGGGCGAAGTAGGCGTCCGCATCGATCCAGCGCATCACCATGGCGTTGGGCTGGTTGCCGGTGACCCCCCACCAGTCGATCACGGTCATGCCCATGGTGAGCTCGGATCGGTGCTCGATGGCGACGTGGCAGCGCCGCCCGGTGAACAGGTCGGGGAGGAGCAGGTAGGCGATCACGCACGGGTCGTGGAGCGGGGCGCCGTCGGTGCCGTACTTGGCCTGGTCGTGCCGGTCGAAGAAGTCGAGCATCCCTGTCACCGCATCCCCCGCCGCCGTGCCCAGCGCCCGAAACCGGGCGACGCGGGCGACGGTGGTGAGCGCCTGATGGGTGACGTCGAGCGGCATCATCGTGATCGGGATCCCGCTGGTGAACACGACATGGGCGGCGTGCGGATCGACATGGATGTTGAACTCTGCGGCCGGGGTGGTGTTTCCCCCCTCGAAGCAGCCGCCGCCCATGAGCACGATCTCGTCGATGTGGCCCACGACGGAGGGCTCCCGAACCATCGCCATCGCCAGGTTGGTCTGGGGGCCGAGCAGGCACACCGTGGTGGCCTCCGCCCCGAGCAGCAGCTCGATGAGGGCATCGACCGCATGACCGGGAGCGGCGGCGAGGGCGGGGTTGGGCAGATCGGCCCCGTCGATCCCCGTTGGTCCGTGGACGTGCTCGGCGGTGACCAGTCGGCGCACCATGGGACGCTCGCACCCGGCGAACACCGGGACGTCGGTGCGGCCCGCCAGCTCGACCATCGCCAGGGCGTTGGCGGTGGTGCGGCGCAGCGGGACGTTCCCGGCGACCGTGGTGATGGCGGCCACGTCGAGCTCGGGCGAGGCCAGGGCGGTGAGCAGGGCGACGGCGTCGTCCTGGCCAGGGTCGGTGTCGATGACGATCCGTCTCACCGTTTCCGCATCGCCTCGACATGGGCCCGGGAGGGCAGCGCCGCCTGGGCACCCACCTTGGTCACCGCCACCGCCCCCACCAGCACCGCCCACGCCGTCGCCTCCTCCAGCGACTCGCCCCGAGCGAGGGCGTCCGCCAGGGCTCCGCAGAAGGCGTCCCCGGCGCCCGTGGTGTCCCTGACCGGCACGTTGACCGACGGGACGTGAACGATCTCGGATCCGTTGACGATCATGGCCCCGTCCGGGCCTACCGTGACCACGACGCTCCCCGAGGCGCCCAGGCGCCCCGCCTGGGAGGCGATCTCCCGGGTGGTCTCCGCCTCGAGATCGAAGCAGAGCCCGGCCAGCTCGGAACGGTTGACCACCAGGACGTCGACGGCGGCGAGCACTTCGACCGGGATGGGCTGGGCGGGGGCGGCGTTGAGAACCACCGTTCCCCTGCTCAGGCGGACCGCCTCGGCAACCGCCTCCATCGGGACCTCGAGCTGGAGCATGGTCACCGCCGCCGCCCCGATGAGCTCGTCGACGGCGGCGACGTCCTTGGCGCCGAGCCGCCCGTTGGCCCCCGGGACGACCACGATGCTGTTCTCGCCCTTGTCGTCCACCAGGATCGTGGCCGAGCCGGTCGGTGTCTTGCGATCGATACGCACCGCGTGGGTGTCGACCCGCTCGGCGGCCATCCCTTCGAGCGAGGCGACGCCGGCCCGATCGTCGCCGACCCGGCCCACCATCGCCACCGGCCGTCCCAGACGGGCGGCCGCCACCGCCTGGTTGGCGCCCTTGCCCCCGTTGTGCACGCCGAGGCTGCGCCCCAGCACCGTCTCCCCGGGGGTGGGGAGTCGCTCGACGCCGAGGACGATGTCCCGGTTGATGGAACCGACTACCACGATGCGATCGCCCATTGTCGGCGAGCCTATACCCACCGGTGACGAATCCAGCCAGGTGAGGCGCTCAAAGTTCGGTCCCGAGACCCCGACCCACCCAAACCCGGCAGTGCGCGAACCCGCCTCAGCCGCGCTCGATCCGGTACACCGTGCCGTCGGTGCTGGTGACGTACAGCTCGCTGGCGGCGTCGACCCCGAAGCCGGTGAGGCCGTCGACCAAGCCCGGCGGGAACCACTCGGTCTCGGTGACCGCCGTCCCATCCCGCACCAGGCTGCGCACCCATCCGCCGCAGTAGTCGCCGTAGAAGTAGTGGCCGTCGAGCCCGGGGATGGCGGAGCCCCGATAGACGTATCCGCCCGTGATCGAGCAGCCCTCGTCGTGGGGGTACTCGGTGATGGGCTGCACCATCCCCGACCCATCGCAGGGTTCGACATCGAAGCAGTGGCTCCCCTCCAGCACCGGCCAGCCGAAGTTGATCCCACCCCCGGCGGCGACGTCGACGATGTTGACCTCCTCCCAGTCGTTCTGGCCGACGTCGGCGATCCACAGCTCGTCGCCGTCGAAGGAGAACCGCCACGGGTTGCGCAGCCCCATCGCCCACTTCTCCGGCGCCCATCCCTCCAGACCGGGGTTGTCGTCGGGCACGGCGTAGGGGTCGCCGTCGACGTCGATCCGCAGCATGCCACCCAGCAGCGACGCCGGGTCCTGGCCGTTGCCGAACCGGTCGCCGGAGCCGCCCCCGTCACCCATCCCGATCCACAGGTAGCCGTCGGGCCCGAACGCGATCATGCCGCCGTTGTGGTTCGCCGCCGGCTGGTCGATCTCCAGGATCATCCGCTCGGAGCCCGGGTCACCGGCGACGAACTCGGACACCTTGGTGTCACCCGAGCGGTTGATGTAGTTGACGAACAGCCGCCCGCTCTGGGCGAAGTCGGTGGCGAAGGAGAGCCCGAGCAGCCCCTGCTCCCCCTGGAACAGCACCCGGTCGGTGATGTCGAGCACCACGTCGCCGTCGGCGGTGACGACCCGGCCGATCTGGTCGACCACGAACAGCCGGTCGTCGCCGGGGGCGGGGATGGCCAGCACCGGTTGGACCAGGCCCTCGACCACCGGGACCAGGATGAGCTCCCCCGGATCCGGTGTAGCCGTCGTCGCCGTCGATGGGGCTCCGCCGGTGGTGGGTACTACACCGCCGGTCGTGGAGGCGGCCTCACCGCCCGTCGTCGGCGGAGCGGGGGTCGTCGTCGGAGCCGGGGTGGTCGAGGTGGTGGTCACAACGGCGGGGTCGCCCGAGCAGGCCGCCGCCACCAGGGCTGCGGCGGCGAGAGCGGCCGGCCGGTGCCGTGTCATCCGCCGACGGTACCGCACTCAGACGTGTACGCCCTCGATGTGCCAGTCCTCCCGGGAGGCGCGGGCCTTGTCGACGTCGACCATGGCGAGCAGCACCAGCCCGATCACGAAGAAAGCGATGATCGACAAGATGGCGGGACGCCCAGAGCCGGCGGCGTCGGACACCACGGCGAACAGCAGCGGGCCGAAGATCGCCGAGAACTTGGAGAACACCGAGAAGAACCCGTAGAACTCGGCCGACGCCTCCTCGGGGATCATCGACCCGTACAGGCTGCGGCTCAGCGCCTGGACCCCACCCAGCACGAAGCCGATGAACACGGCGAGCAGGTACAGCGGGGTCGATTGCTCTGCGGGGAGGAGGTAGCCGCCGATGGCGATGCCCGACCAACCCACCAGCGCCACCATGATCGCCGGCTTGGTCCCGATCCGGTCGGCGAGGACACCGAAGGCGAGGGCGCCGAAGAAGGCGATGAACTGGACGATGAGGAAGGCGATGGCGATCTGCTCGGTGGCCAGCCCGAGCGTGTCCTCGGCGTATGCGCCCGAGACGTTGATCACGGTCTGGGTGCCGTCGTTGTAGAAGATGAAGGCGAGCACGAACATCATCAGGTGCCGGAACCGAACCAGCTTGCGGGCGGTGGCGATGGTCCGGCCGAACCCCACCTTGGCGTAGGCGACCAGGGTCGGCTCCCCGACCAGCTCGGGCGGGCAGACCTCCGGCGGGGCCGGTTCGGGGAGCCGGCGCAGGGCGTACAGGGTGAACCCGATCCACCACAGCCCGCTCCCGAAGATGGCGACCCTGGCGGCTCCCTCGGTGGTGAGACCGGTCATCCCGTCGTCACCGCTGAGCAGGATCAGGACCAGCGCCAGCAGCAGGTACAGACCACCCCCGACGTAGCCGAAGGCATAACCCCGCGACGACACCCGGTCGATGGTGTCGTCGGTGGCGATGTGCGGGAGGAAGGCGTCGTAGAAGACGTTGGCGGCGGTGAAGCCGACCTGGGTCACCAGGAACACACCGAGGAAGAGCAGCACCGCCCCCGAGGGGACGAAGGGAACCGCCAGGGTGAAGATCGCTCCGACCAGCGCAAAGAAGCGGAGGAAGGCCCGCGCCGCCCCGGTGAAGTCGGCGACGGCGCCCAGCACCGGCATCGCCAGGAACAGGACGAGGGAGCCGGCGGAGACCACGTACGCCCACAGCGTCTCCCCCGACATCCCCCCGAAGCCCTCGTCGGGGACGATCTCCCCGGTGAAGAACGAGGCGATGATCGCCCCGGCGATGGTGATGTACGCCGAGTTGGCCCAGTCGTACATGGCCCAGCCGAAGATGGTGCGCCTGTCGTTCTTCACTGCGCCCTGACCCTCCACCTCCCCGGCGGGAGGACGTTACGGAGATCGCCACCCCCGGGCAACCACTCTCCGGCCGTGCACCCTGGTAGCGTCGCCTGCCCCAACGTCGAGGCGCCCCCATGACCGAAGCCGGTGGAACCGTCACCAGGCCGCTGCCGGTCGTTCACCACGACCGGCCCGACGAGTTCCGGCTGGGCGACGGAGAGCCGCTGGCGCTCGGCGTGCAGCGGATCGTGATCGACCAGATCGACCGGTGCATCGACCTGATCCGCCACCAGCCCGACCCCGACCGGACCGTCCACGAGATGCGCAAGGCGCTGAAGCGGGTCAGGGCGATGCTGCGCCTGGTGCGGGGAGAGGTGGGCCGGTTCCGGTATCGCGAGGAGAACGTGGTGCTGCGGGACACGGCGCGGCGCTGGTCGGCGGTGCGCGACGGGGCGGTGCTGGTCACCGTGGCGGAGGAACTCGCCGTGGAGACAGAGGCGGTCGGCGAGTTCGTCGGCCGCCGGCTGATCGGGCTGCTCGAGGAACGCGCCGCCGACACCCGCCGGGCGTTGACCGCCGACCGCCGCCTGCACATCGACACCCTGACCACCTTGCTCTGCTTCCGCGCCCGGGTGGCCCGGTTCCCCGTGGTCGGCGACGGGGCGTTCCCCGACCGCTTCGACTCGATCCGCCCCGGTCTGCTCCGCACCGCCCGCAGGACCCGGGCCGAGATGGAGACGGCGAGGAGTCTGCCGACGGCGCATCATCTCCATCAGTGGCGCAAGCGGGTGAAGTACCTGCGCCACCAGGTCGAGGTGCTGGAGCCGGCATGGGAGGATCTGCTCGGGGCGCTGGCGCGGCGGCTCGACAGCCTCGGCAGCTTGCTCGGCGACGACCACGACCGAGCCGAGCTGGGACGGGTGCTCGCCACCGACCACACCCTGATCCCCGACGAGCGATCCCGTCACCGCGTCCTGGTCGCGGTGGAGCGGGCGCGGATCGATCTCCAGGCCGAGGCCTTCGCCCTTGGTGGCAGCGTGCTCGGGCCGTCTCCCGACGCCATGGTCGACCAGATCGGGGCGGCGTGGGGTTACTGGCGTAGCTGAACACCGGCGGCGGCGGCCTCCGGCCCACCCCGGTCGAACACGGCGGCCAGCGCAGCCGCCACCGCATCGAGCGCCTCGATCGGCGCCAGGTGGCCGGCTCCGGGGATCACGTCGAGGGTGATGTCCGGGCGCATGGCGGCCATCGCCTCGGCGGCGGCGGGGGGGGTGAGGGCATCGTCCGCACCGACGATGACCCCTACCGGCACCGAGGTCGCCGCCAGCACATCGCTGCGGTCGGGCCGGTCCCGCATCCCCGCCAGGGCGGCCACGATGGTCTCGTACCGGGTCGACTCGATCATCTGCCGCACCCGGGCCCGTAGCCACGGACCGGCGTCGGGGCCGAGCAGCCCACCAACCATGCCGGCGGCGAACGCCTGGCGCCCCTCCTCGAGCAGCCGGGTGGCGGCGGCGTCACGCCCCGCCTTCGCCGCCTCGTCGTCGGCGGTGGCCTTGGTGTCGACCAGAGCCAGGGTGCGGAGCCGGTTGGCATGGCGCTCGGCGAAGGCGAGGGCGACGTACCCCCCCATCGACAACCCGACCAGATCGACCAGATCGACGCCGATCCGGTCGACCACTCCCGCCAGGTCGTCGGCGTGGCGCTCCATGGTGAGGACGTCGGCGACCACCGTCGACGACCGTCCGAACCCGGCGAGGTCGACGGTCACGCCGCGCCACTCCCCCGCCAGCCGCTCCACCTGCTCGATCCACAGCGTCGAATCGAGCGGGAACCCGTGGACGAACAGGGCCACCGGCCCGTCCCCTCGTTCCGTGTAGTGCAGCTCTCCGCCGCTGGTCTCGATGGTCGGCATCGTCCGCCTCACCCTTCCGGTGACCGCTCGGCTCGGCCGCGGTCACCAATCTTCGCGTTCTGTGCCAAAGAGGTTGACAGAACGGCCATTCATGTGGATACTTGACACCTGAATCACCTCTCATGTTCATTTGAGAGCGCACCCAGAAGGAGAGCACAGTGACCCGCGCCAGAATCGCGCTGTTGGTGACGATGATCGTGATCGTCGCCGCCGCCTGTGGAGGCGACAGCGGCTCCACCACCACCACCACCGCCGTCCCCGACGGGGATGGCACCACCACCGCGGCCGGCACCGAGACCACCGAGGTTCCTGCGGATACCACCGCTGCCTCGGGCGACCCGATCCGGGTCGGCATCATCAGCTCGACCTCCGGGCCCCTCCAGGGCTACGGCGATCAGTACCTGTCCGGTCTCGAGGCCGGGCTCGCCTACGCCACCGGTGGCACCGGCGCC
>JBPCMS010000042.1:0-27937 GCA_051002015.1 Acidimicrobiia bacterium | reverse complement strand
GATGGGCGGCAGCGTCCGGATCGGGCCCGACGCCTCGTTCCCTTTCATGGGGCGATGGTACCGGGGTGAATCGGGTACGCCCCCGGCTATCGTGCCGCACTCGTTGAGAGGAGCTCTCGGTCCATGGTGGACTTCACCGATCGCGTCGCCATCGTCACCGGTGCCGGAGGCGGGCTGGGTCGGGAACATGCCCTGCTGCTCGCCTCGCTGGGCGCCGCCGTCATCGTCAACGACCTGGGCGGTGACGTCCACGGCACCGGGTCGGGCACCAGCGCAGCCGCCGTGGTCGACGAGATCAGGGCCGCAGGCGGGGTCGCCGTCGCCGATCATGCCTCCGTCTCCGATCCCGAGGCGGCCGCATCGATCGTGGAACGGGCCCTCACCGAGTACGGCCGGATCGATGTGGTGATCAACAACGCCGGGATCCTGCGCGACAAGACCTTCGCCAACCTATTGTGGCCCGACCTCGATGCGGTGCTCGATGTCCACCTGAACGGCGCCTTCTACGTGACCAGGCCCGCCTTCGTCCACATGAAAGAGCAGGGCTACGGCCGGATCGTGGTGACCTCGAGCGCGTCGGGGATCCTCGGCAACTTCGGCCAGACCAACTACGGCGCCGCCAAGCTGGGTCTGGTCGGGCTCATGAACGTCCTCAAGCTGGAGGGTGAGCGGTACGGGATCAACGTGAACGCGGTGGCGCCGATCGCCAAGACCAGGATGACGATGGAGTTGCTCGGCAACAGCGCCGATCTGTTCGATCCGGCCCAGGTGTCGCCCGCCGTCGCCTATCTCGCCTCCGAGGCGTGCACCCTCAGCGGCGAGATCTGGTCGGTGGGTGGCGGTTCGGTCAGCCGGTTCTTCATCGGCCTCACCCCCGGCTGGTTGCAACCCCCGGGCGAGGGCCCGATGACGGTCGACGAGGTCGCCGCCAACGTCGCCGCCATCCGGGACGAGGACGGGTACACGGTCCCGCATTCCTCTGCCGACGAGTTCGCCAAGCTCGGGAAGCTGCTCGGTGGCTGAGGACGTTCCGTTCGGGCCCGGCGCCGACAAGGCGGCGTGGCGTGCCTGGGCCCATGGGAAGCGGGCCTCGCTCGACTGGCCGTATCTGTCCGAGGTCATCCGGGCGTCGCTGCGCACCTTCCCCCCACTCCGCCACGCCAGCACGGTGCTCACCTATCTGCCCATGGAGCAGGAGATCGACCTCGAGCCGCTGGTCACCTCGGGGCTTCCGGTGCATTGGGTGTTCACCCGAACCCCCGACGAGGGGCCGCTGACCATCCATGAGCTGACCCATCCCCTGGAGTACAACCGGCTCGGTTTCCGGCAGCCCCGGGACAGCGCCCCGTATGTCGACCCCCACCACGTCGACATCGTGCTTGTCCCCGGTCTCGCCTTCGACCTGTTCGGCACCCGGCTGGGACGGGGGTTGGGCTACTACGACGAACTGCTCTCGCGGATGCGGGCGGGCACCGTGTTCGTCGGGGTGACGCCGGCGGCGCTGGTCGCCGACCGCCTCCCCGCCGACGACCATGACATCGCGGTCCACTGGCTCGCCTCGGACGACGGTGTGGTCGGGGTGGCCAAGTCGGCCGGCTAGCGCCCCTCCCTCGGCGGGGTGGTGGCGGTCAGGCCGCCTCCGACCGCCGGAGCTGGTCCTTGATCCGGGCCAGGATGGCGGCCATCCCGCGCAGCCGCAGCGGGCTCACCACCTCGTCGATCCCCATCCCCAGGTAGAACGTGTCGGGGACGGCGAGGATCTCGTCGACCGTCGACCCGTTGAGGCCCTCGGCCAGAATGCCGGCGTATCCCCGCATGGTGGGGGATTCGCGGGGTACCTGGAACCAGAGGGTGACCCGTCCCTCGGGATCGACCTCGGTGGAGACGTAGAACGGGGTCTGGCACTCGTGGACCCGCTCCAGGTCGCCGTGTTCGATCAGCTCGGCCGGGGGGTTGGAGAGCCTGTCGGCATAGTCGACCATGGCGGCGATCTTGATGTGCTTGGGGCTGGAGGCGAACAGGTCCACCAGTCGCTCCATCCGTTCCGGAACCGACACGCCGCCTCCTCTGTAAACACTATGGTGGTAGTGCTATTCACCCAAGAGGATAGGCGACAAGGAGCGCATCGATGGCACCCGTAGCTTCAGACCCAGCCGTTGCTTCGACCGGTTACGCCAATCCGGAGCGGTTGGTGACGACCGCCTGGCTGGCCGGCCACCTCGGTGATCCGGGGCTGGTGGTGGTCGAATCCGACGAGGACGTGCTGTTGTACGAGACGGGGCACATCCCCGGTGCGGTCAAGATCGATTGGCACACCGACCTCCAGGATCAGATCATCCGCGACTATCTCGATGCGGCGTCCTTCGCCGCCCTGCTGTCGGAGAAGGGGATCTCGCGGGACGACACCGTGGTCTTCTACGGCGACAACTTCAACTGGTGGGCCGCTTACGCCCTGTGGGTGTTCCGGCTGTTCGGCCACGAGGACGTCAGGCTGCTCGACGGCGGCCGCCAGAAATGGCAGGAGGAAGGCAGGGAGCTGACCACCGACCCGGTGACCAGGACCGCCACCGCCTACCCCGTCGTGGAGCGGGTCGACGAGCCCATCCGTGCCTTCCGTGATGACGTCACCGAACACGTCGGGGAGGGCCGGCCCTTGGTCGACGTAAGGTCGCCCGAGGAGTACCGGGGCGAGCTACTCCACATGCCCAACTACCCGCAGGAGGGTGCGCTGCGCGGCGGGCACATTCCCGGCGCCTCCAGCGTGCCCTGGAAGCGGGCCGCCAACGACGACGGTACCTTCCGCTCGCTAGTTGAGCTGCGGGCGATCTACCTCGACGAGCAGGGGCTGTCGCCGAGCGACGAGATCATCGCCTACTGCCGGATCGGCGAGCGGTCATCGCACACCTGGTTCGTGCTCAGCCAGTTGCTCGGGTTCGACGACGTCCGTAACTACGACGGCTCGTGGACCGAGTGGGGCAACCTGGTTCGGGCCCCGATCGAGAAGCCGTAGCCGACGGTCCCTGCATCGATGGAGCTGCCCCCCGCCGTGGCGCGGTTCGTCGACGCCGCCGCCGCGGTCGGCATCGAGGTCAAGCCGGTGATCTACCCGGACGGCACCAAGACGGCGGTCGATGCCGCCGCCGCGATCGGGTGCCCGGTGGGGGCGATCGTCAAGTCGCTGGTGTTCGTGGCGGACCATGGTCCGCTGCTGGTGCTGATGTCCGGCGACCACCGGGTCGATCCGGCCAAGCTGGCCCAGGCGGGCGGGACGACGGCGGTGCGCCGCGCCACCCTCGAGGAGGCTCGGGAATACACCGGATACGCCGCCGGAGGCACGCCGCCGGTCGGTCATCCCGAGCCGCTGCCCGTGCTCGCCGACACCACGCTGCGCCGCTACGACCCGGTGTGGGCGGCGGCGGGCACCCCGAGCTCGGTGTTCGCCGTCGGCCTGGAGCACCTGGTCTCCGCCGCCGGCGCCCGCTGGGTGGACGTCGCCGAACGCTAGCCGCCTGCTAAAAAGTGGGCCTTCTCGGGAGCGCCCACCGAACTTGAGCGGATCGCGTGTCGTGGCGACACGCAGGAACCTCAGGTTCAACATCAGCGGATCGCGTGTCGTGGCGACACCCAGGAACCTCAGGTTCGGCACACATTCGGGCGGATTAGCTTGCGGGCGGATGGACATCACCGACCTGCTCGGGCTCGACACCCTGCTTGCCCAGTTCATCCTCGCCATCGGTGGCGCCATGGTGGTGGGGAACGCCGCCGCCATCATCGCCGACGCCAGGGGACGCCGGCCGGCGAAGGTGGAGGGGACGTTCCGGCGCTTCCGCGCCTGGTGGCTGCTCGGGGTCGGGGTGGTCATCGCCCTGTGGGGCGGGCTCAGCCTGCTCGCCGCCTGATCGGTCACCCGACCGGTCCCCCACCGGCCACCCGACCGGCCCGCGAGGGGACATCGGCTGCCCGTCTCGGTACAATGAGGGTCCCTGGCGGATGTAGTTCAATGGTAGAACACGAGCTTCCCAAGCTCGGAGTGGGGGTTCGATTCCCCTCATCCGCTCCGCCCAGACCGTTGATTACCATTGCCCGCCGATGATCTTCTCCGACCGCACCATCCATGAATCGATCGCGTCCGGCCGCATCGTCATCGATCCCTTTGATCCGGCCATGGTCCAGCCGTCGAGCATCGACCTGCGCTGCGGGTCGGTGTTCCGGGTGTTCGAGAACCATCGCTATCCGCTGATCGACCCCAAGGCCAGCCAGCCGGACCTGACCAGCGCCGTCGAGGCCTCGGACGCCGAGCCGTTCATCCTCCATCCCGGCGAGTTCGTGCTCGGCGCCACCCTGGAATCGGTCGGGCTGGGCAACGACGTGGTCGCCCGGCTCGAGGGCAAGTCGAGCCTGGGCAGGCTCGGCCTGCTGATCCACTCCACCGCCGGCTTCATCGACCCGGGGTTCGTTGGCCAGGTCACCCTCGAGCTGTCCAACGTCGCCAACCTGCCCATCGCCATCTACCCGGGGATGAAGATCGGCCAGGTGTCCTTCTACGAGCTGAGCACCGCCGCCGAGCACCCCTACGGGTCGGCCGAGGCGGGGTCCAAGTACCAGGGCCAGAGCGGTCCCACCCCGAGCCGGGTGCACGAGGACTTCACGGCGTCGCCCTGACGCCGGGCACGTCCCGTCCGGCCCAGACGGCCACGCTGTGGTCACCCCGGGGCATCTCGGGTCGGCGACGATCCGGATGCGCACCCTGGCGCCCGGTCGCCTCCGCCTCCAGGGCTGACCACCCCGGCGGACCCTCGACCGCCTTCTTACGAGCATTCCACCACCCTTTCCCTCTATCCTCCCGCTCGAACGCAGGCCGCAACAGGGGAGTGACAGGCGCATGGAGACCGGCAGCTTCTTCAAGGACCTATTCGACTTCGACTTCAAGTCCTTCGTGGCGTTGAAGTTCATCAAGATCATCTTCATGATCGGTACCATCCTCATCGGGCTCGCCGCCCTCGCCGGGATCATCAGCTATATCAGTCAAGGCGGCTCGGGCATCTTCATCGGGTTGGTCGTGGTGCCGGTGGTGGCGCTTCTCTACCTGATCTTCCTCCGGGTCTGGCTCGAGGTCATCGCCATGCTCTTCCGGATCGGCGACAACACGGCCAAGATGGTCGAGCTGCTCGGCGGCCAGGCGAGATCGACCGACCCAACCCCGGGGGTCTGAGCCGGCGGGCGTCGTCTCGATCGAGGAGGCGAGGCGTCGGCAGGCGCCGGTGAGCGCCGCCCACACCCGCCACGACGAGTCCACTCCGAGCAACGATGGATATGCGGATATGCCCCTGATCCGAGGCCGGGGACCCTGAACCCGGGTCAGGAACCACCCGGCGTCCGAGGGCGCACCCCGGAGCTACTGGTAACCTTCTGCCGCATGTCGCCCCACGCCCCCGCTCGGTTGGCGGTGCACAGCCGTTGCCCCCTCCGGCCCACCGCAGCCCGATGACGTTGCTGCTGACTGCGGCGGAGGAGAGCCCCCGCACCAACTTCGTCGTCCTCGACGTCCACCTGTGGCAGTGGGGCGTGCTGCTGGGGCTGATCGTGGTGCTGTTGCTGGTCGACCTGCTCGTCTTCCACAAGGAGGCCCACGAGATCAAGACCAAGGAGGCGGCGGTCGAGTCCACTGTCTGGATCTCGATCGGTCTGCTCTTCTCCCTGGTGGTGTGGTGGTGGTTCGGTCTGGCGGCGACCGGCGAGTACCTCTCCGGCTATCTGATCGAGAAGAGCCTCAGCGTCGACAACGTGTTCGTATGGGCACTGATCATGAGCTACTTCAGGGTGCCCTCGAGGTACCAGCACCGCGTGCTCTTCTGGGGGATCTTCGGGGCGCTGGTGTTGCGGGCCGTCTTCATCTTCGTCGGGGTGGCGCTGATCGAGCGTTTCGATTGGGTGCTCTACGTCTTCGGCGCCTTCCTCCTGTTCACCGCAGGTCGAATGATGTTCACCGACAACGAGCACGTCGACCCCGACAACAGCAGGTTCCTCAAGCTCGTCAACCGGGTCATCCCCAGCACCGACAGGCTCGACGGTCCCCACCTCTTCACGACGATCGACGGCAAGCGCCTCGCCACCCCGCTGTTCGCCGTGCTGCTGCTGGTCGAGGCCACCGATGTGATCTTCGCCGTCGACAGCGTGCCCGCCGTGCTCGCCGTCAGCCGCGAGCAGTTCATCGTGTTCTCGTCCAACGCCTTCGCCATCCTCGGTCTGCGCGCCCTCTACTTCCTCCTGGCCGACATGCACAACCGGTTCACCTACCTGCAGCAGGGGCTGGCCATCATCCTCGCCTTCGTCGGGGTGAAGATGCTCATCGCCAACTGGTACCACATTCCCACCTGGCTGTCGCTGGTGGTGATCGGGATCGTCCTCACTGGATCGATCTCGTTCTCGATGAAGGTGGAGCGCGACAGCCAGCTCGCCGAGCATGCACCGGGCGACGACGACATCCGCGCCGAGGAACCCGTTCCGACGGACGAGTCGTGAGCCGGCTCCGAACCTTTTAGGACGGCGCCCTGGTCTCCCTCCAGGCGCTGTACTCGTCGGCGAACCCGACCGCCATCACGGGCAGCATGGCACCGGTGAACAGGCCGGCGGGGACGCTGATGGCCATCACCGCCAGCGTGTAGAGCACACCGGCGACCACCGACCAGATCCGCCGCTTGGTGGCGCCGTACAGGTCGGGTGGGGCCAGGGTGACGATGGCGCCCGCCCCGAACCCGGCCGCTGAGCCCAGCGCCGGGGTGACCAGCCCGACCGGCAACCCGATGATCAGGTACAGGCCCATGGCCTTGAGCACCTGGCTCGGCGCCCGACGATGCCGCGAGACGAAGGCGAAGACCACAAATACTAGGGGCGCCAGCGCCAGCGAGATGGCGAGCAGCCCCTGGTCGATCCGGATCCCCCCGCCCGGCACCGAGGTGAAGGCGGCGGCGAACGTGAAGTAGCTGAAGAGAAGCAGGATCATCCCCAGGGCGATGGCCAGCCACGTCCGCCGCCGGTCCCGCTCGGCGGCGTGCTCCTCCTCGGCGGTGACTCCCCCCTCGACGCTCAGCCCTTCACCGATCCCGCGGTCAGGCCACGGACGAAGAACCGTTGCAGGGCGAAGAAGACGACCATGGGAACCGCCATCACCACGAAGGCGGCGGCGGGCAGCACGTTGAGCGTCCCCTCACCACGGTTGCCGACCAGGTTGGCCAGCGCCACGGTCAGCACCTGGCTGGACGACTCGGTGCCCAGGAACACCAGGGCGACCAGGTAGTCGTTCCACACCCAGAGGAACTGGAAGATGGCGAACGAGGCCAGCACCGGCACCGAGAGCGGGACGATCAGCATGCGGAAGATCGTGAAGTGATCGGCCCCGTCGATCTTGGCCGACTCGATCACGGCCCCCGGCAACGACCCCATGTAGTTCCGTAACAGGTAGATGGCGAGGGGCAGACCGAACCCGGCGTGGGCGAGCCAGACCGCGGGGAACGTCCCTGTCACCTCGAAGGTGGTGTAGAGCTTGAGGATCGGAATCAGTGCCATCTGCAGCGGCACCACCATCAGCGCCACCACCACGATGAACAGGAACGTCCGTCCCGGGAACTTCATCCAGGCGAAGGCGTAGGCGGCGAAGGCGGCGATGGTGACCGGGATCACCACCGCCGGGATCGTCACCGCCACGCTGTTGATGAAGGCGTTGCTGAACCCGGTCGAGGCTCCGAACACCGATCGGTAGTTGTCGAGGGTCCAGTTCGCCGCGGTCACCACGTTGGGGAACACCGACCACCACCCCTCCTGCCGGATGTTGGCGGCCGGCCGGAACGAGTTGATGAGCAGTCCAATCGTGGGGATCGTCCACAACCCGGCGATGGCGGCGACGACGAGGCGGGCCGGCCACCGTGAGGTACCCCGCTGGCGCTTCGCCCGTGGGGTGGTGGCAACCGTAGGCTCGGCGGTTGTCGAGGTCATCGCATCGCCTCCTGTGCCCGGAACCGTTTCACGTTGATGATCAGAACCGGCACCACGGCGACGAACAGCAGCACCGCCAGCGCCGCCCCGACCCCGTTGTTGCGGTTGGTGAAGAACTCCTGGACCATCTGCTGGGCGACCACCTGGGTGCCGTCGAAACCCCCGGTCATCACGTACACGATGTCGAACACCTTCCACACCGTGATCACCGTCGTCGTCCACACCACGGTGATCGTCGAGGCGACCGAGGGCAAGGTGACCCTGGTGAAGACCTGCCACTCTGTGGCGCCGTCGATCCGGGCCGCCTCGAGCAGCTCATCCGGAACCGACTTGATCGCCGACGACAGGATCACCATGCAGAACCCGGTCTGCAGCCAGATGAGGATCACCATCAGGAACAGGTTGTTCCATGGTTGGGCCCCCAGCCAATCGACCGGTTGGCCGCCGAGCCCGCTCCAGATGGCGTTGAGCAAACCGATCTGCTCGCCGAAGCCCTCGGGCCGGAATGAGTACATGAACACCCACACCGCGCTGGCGCCGACGAACGAGATCGCCATCGGGAGGAAGATCAGCGACTTGGCGGCGGACTCGCTCCGGCTCCCCAGCTTGTCGGCCAGCGTGGCGAAGGCGAGACCGATGATCACCGCCACCGCCGGGACGATCAGCACCCACAGCAGGCTGTTGCGGATGGCGACGAGGTATTGGCTCTCGGTGAAGATCCGTACGTAGTTGTCGAACCCGACGAACGATTCCGAGTCGGCGTCCTGGAAGCTGAAGATCGTGGTCTGCACCGTCGGGTAGACGAGGTAGACCGTTACCAGCACCATGGCCGGACCGACGAAGGCGAACGGGCGCACCGCCGTCGCCGCGGTGCCGGGAAGCAGGTCAACGACCTTGTCCATCGCCCAGTAGAGCACCCAGACCCCGAGGACACCGGCGACCAGGGCGACCCCGACCTGAACCAGCTTGTTGGCGTCCTCGCTCTTGAGGAAGGAGAAGGCGAGGAAGAACACGACGATGACGACCGGGATCACCAGCGCCACCCCGAAGCGCATCAACTGGACGAGGAGACCGCCTGCGGGTCCACCCACCTCCTCGATGGGCCTCTGCGGCTTCTCGATCGACTCATCGAGGAGGGGTGGTGTCACGTTCGCCATCGGACCTCCTTGCTCCTTGCTCCGTGCTCCGTGCTCCGTCCGTTCGGCCAACCCTAGTTCGGGGAGGGGGAAGGCCGCAGGGCCGTCCCCCTCCCCTTCACCTGTCAGCCCGCCGGCCAGCTCGCTTCGACGGCGTCGGCGACGTCCTGTGCCGACGTACCCTGGGCGAAGTCGACCATGCCGACCCAGAATGATCCCTGACCCACCGCGGACGGCATCAGGTCGGAGGCGTCGAAGGCGAAGGTGTTCGCCGCCAGCGCCTCGGTGATGACCTCGGCGAACTGCTTGGACGCCTCCGTCTCGTAGCACTCCGGGTCGACATCCTTGTGACCGGGCAGCCGCTCGATGCCGGCGACACCGTGACCGCCGTGCTCGCTTGCCGTCCCGCCGCCCGGTGAGGCCAGCACACACTGCCACTCGGGGGTGATCCAGTCCCTGATGGCTTGGACGTTGGCCGCGGAGTCGTTGAACACGATGAGGGTGTCACCGCCGCCCATGGCGCCACCGTTGCCTTCGATGGTCGGGAACGGGAAGGTCTCGATCAGATCCTCGGGGGCGTCGGCGGGGAAGAAGTTGGTCAGGAACGAGCCCTGCTTCAGCATCAGGCACCCGGGGGGATCATCGAACAGCGGCAGCGGCGAGTCCTGGAAATTGATCCCGGACACGTTGGCGGCGCCGCCGAGCACGAAGCCCTCACCCTGCAGGATCTCCCCGAACGTCTCGATCGCCTCCACCACCGCAGGATCGTTGAACGGCACCTCGTGGGTGTACCACTGGGTGTAGAACTCCGAGCCTTCCTGGCGGAGCAGGATGTCCTCGATCCAGTCGGTGCCGGGCCAGCCGGTGGCACCGCCGCTCTCGAAGCCGAAGCACCACGGGGTCTGCCCGTCGGCGACCATCCGCGCCGACAATGCCACCATGTCCTCGTAGGTCTCGGGGATCTCGTACCCACCGGCCTCGAACGCCGCAGCGTGGTAGAAGACCACCGACTTGAAGTTGGGGAACCACGGGATCCCGTAGTGGTTTCCGTCCTCACACACACCGAGATCCATCCAGAACTTCGAGTGGTTGGCTTCCATCTCGGCGATATCGAATCCCATGTCCTCCAGCGATGCAAGCTGACCGGTGTCGGCGAACTCACAGATCGACGCCGGCTGCGGGGTGAAGGCGACATCGGGCGGGTCCCCGCCCTCGACCCTCACCCGGAGCTGGGTCTCGAAATCGGCGGTGCCGACATAATCGATGCTGCTCCCGGTCGCCTCGTTGTACACCTGGAGGAACCCATTGAGGGCATCGGCCTCCGCCGCCCGCGGAGCGCCAGCCAGCGTGAAGTCGGCGATGCCACCGGCGTCGCCGGTCGTGTCAGCGGTGTCGTCGTCTCCTCCGCACGCCGCGGCAACGAGCATGATCACCGTCACCGCGACCAACCATCGCAGTTTGCGCATGGTGCGTGTTCTCCCTTCAAAGGTCCGGTTCATAGTCAGAGGGCCAAGTCTGTTCGGGACGAGACCACCGCCGCACCCTACCGCGCGACCTTCGCCCGGTTCAACACGCCCGGTGCCGTCGGTGACGTCGGCCGATGCACATCCGTCGCGCCACGCAGGGCGAGGCACCGGCCGTGACCACCCTCATCGCCGAGCTCTTCGCCGCGGACGGCTTCACTCCCCACCCCGAGGTCGTCACCATGCGGGCCGCCGTCTTCCTCGAGGACGATCGGGTTGCCGCCTTCCTCGCCGTCGACTGACGGCGCTCACGCTCGGCATCGTGCTCGGCCCGGCGTCCCTGCGGCAGGGCCGGGTTGCGGTCAGAGCCCGACGGCGCCGTCGACCGGGGCGATCACGTCTGCCGGGGTGAAGCCGAACACCCGCCCGTAGAACCACAGCTCGGCCTCGACGGCGCGCACGATGTTGGCGGCGATCCGGAACCCGTGCTGCTCCCCGGCGAAGGGGAGGTAGGCGTGGGGTACGCCCTTGGCGGCCAGAGCGTTGATGATCATCTCCGCCTGGTTGGGGGGGACCACCTCGTCCTCGAGCCCCTGAAACACGATCAGCGGCGTGCTGCAACGGTCGACGTGGTGGATGGGCGAACGCTCCCGGTAGACCTCGACGGTCTCGGGGTATGGCCCCACCAAGCTGTCGAGGTAGCGGCTCTCGAACTTGTGGGTCTCGACGGTGAGCGCCTCGAGGTCGGCCACCCCGAAGTGGCTGGCGCCGGCGTCGAAGACATCGTGGAAGGTAAGGGCGGCCAACGTGGTGAAGCCGCCGGCGCTCCCACCCCGGATCGCCAGACGCTGCGGATCGACCCTCCCCTGCTCGGCCAGATACCGGGCGGCGGCGATGCAGTCCTCGACATCTACCACCCCCCAGGCCCCGTCGAGGATCCGGCGGTATGCGGTCCCGAACCCGGTGGATCCCCCGTAGTTGACGTCCACCAGGGCGAAGCCGCGGCTGGTCCAGAACTGACGGCTCAGCGAGAAGGCGGCGGAGGCACACGAGGTCGGCCCGCCATGGATGAACACCACCAACGGCGGCAGTTCGCCGTCTGGGGCGGCGACGTCTGGGTTCACCGGCGGGTAGAAGAGGGCGTGGGCGGTGCGGCCCCCGCTCGAGGGATAGCTGATGGGTTGGGCGAGCGAGACCAGCGCCTCGTCGAGACCGTGGTCGTCGACCGGGGTGAGCCGCTCCACGGATCCCGAGGCGAGCCTGATCCGGTAGGGGGTGATGGCTTGCTGGGGCGTGCCCGCCACCACCAGCACCTCATCCTCCCCAGGCCCGGCGACGATCTGGGGGACGGAGACGAACGGGGTGTCGACCTCGATGAGCACCCCGGTGTCGATGACGCCCAGCCGGTCGAGGCCGTCGCTGGTCACCGAGCAGGCGATCCGTCCGTCGCCGAGAGGCGCCAGCCAACGCAGCCCGTGCACCCACGCCGGGCCGCCGATCTCGGCTCCGATCGGCTCGGTCAGGACGGGCTCGGCGCCCCCGGGGGTGACCCGCTGCGGGTTCCACCAGCCGGTGGCGTCTCCGGCGAACACCAGGTCGCCCGATGCGGTGAAGATCGGCTGGACGACCGATTCGTTCGGCTCGCCCGCAACCCGGCGTACACCGTCGACGCCGGTCGGGCCCCCGTCGGGACCGCGCCTCACATCGGCCATCCACACCGAGGTCGTGTCCCACGGCATGTTGGGGTGGTCCCATTGCACCCAGGCGAGGCGATCCCCGTGGGTGACCGGAAAGCCGACGAAGTCGGGTCCGGTGACCAGCGTGATGATGCGGGCCGGCTCGTCGACCGCCGAGCCGTCGAGGGGGATGGCCACGATCTCGTTCATCGCCTCGCCGTGCTCGGCGACGGTCTCGGCCAGGTGGTCCTCGCAGATCGCCACCAGCCATCGGTCGTCCAGCCACGAGGGCTCGGCGAATCGCAGCCCCCTCGGCACCGCCGGCGCCGGGGTCAGGGGGACGGGGTCGGACCCGGCCTCGACCCGGTACAGCCGCTGGTCGCGCCAGTTGGCGAACACCACGGTGCCTCCGTGCACCGCCCAGGCGCCCCCGCCGTACTCGTGGACCTGGGTGCGGGCGTTCCATCCGTCATGGTCGATCATGGGCGGGGCGAACAGGTCGGTGGGCCCGACGCCTGGGCGTAGCCTGACCAGCTGGTTGCGGCCGTTCTCCTCGGGCCGGGATTCGCTCCACCACACGTCGTCGCCGTCGGGCCGGATCTCGCCGATGGAGACGACCCCCTCGACCAGCTTGGCGGCGGTTATGGGTGAAGGCCAGGAACCGTACGGTGCTATATCGGGCATGGCTCGACCCTATCGCAGCGGAGGGCGGGTGTTCACGGGTGCGAAGGCGATGGCCCCGGCTCGGGCGGATCGAGGTAGATCTCGTCGAGGTAGCACCACAGCCAATCCTCCCCCGGCTCGTACGACTAGATGACAGGATGCCCGGTGGCCTCGAAATGGGCGGTGGCGTGCCGGCCCGGTGAGTTGTTGCAGCACCCGACGTGTCCGCACGCCCGACACAGCCTGAGGTGGTGCCAGTCGCGCCGACCGCCGGCGAGGCAGTCCTCGCAGCCCGGGGACGACGGCACGATGGCGGCAACGGTATCGACATGGTCGCAACTCGGTGTCACGGCGCTTCCTGGGCGGTCGGGGAACAACGAGCCTACGGGCTGGCGGGGGCGACGCCAAGGGACGCAGCGCCGCCATCCGGGGCTCATCACCTCTGCTCACTGGTCATACCGGCGCCTCGGTGCGTCTGGTCATGTCGGCGAAGCTGGTGTACTCCGCCCGGAACAGCATGGTGAACCTGTTGGTGGCGCCCTGGCGGTGCTTGGCGACGTTGATCTCGGCGATGCCGGCGCTCTCCTTCTCTTCGGGGTGGTAGTAGTCGTGGCGATAGATGAACAGCACCACGTCGGCATCCTGCTCGATGGCGCCGGATTCGCGCAGGTCGCTCAGCATCGGGCGCTTGTCCTGTCTGGACTCCATCGACCGGTTGAGCTGCGACACGGCGATCACCGGGACGTCGAGCTCACGCGCCAGGTTCTTGAGGTGACGGCTGATGGTGGCGATCTCCTGCTGGCGGTTCTCGCCACCGCCCGGCATGTTCATCAGCTGCAGGTAATCGACCACCACCAGTCCCAGCCCAGGGCGCCGCGCCAGCCGGCGGCATTTGGCCCGGATCTCGGTGACCGTCAACCCCGGGGAGTCGTCGACGTAGATCGGCTTCTGGAACAGGGTGGAGGCGGCGTGCGACAGCCGGGTGAAATCGTTGTCGGTGAGCCGACCCGACCGCAGCCGTGCGGAATCCACGGACCCCTGGGCGCACAGCAGCCTGGTGACGACCTCCTCCCGGCTCATCTCGAGCGAGAACACCGCCACCGGTATGTCGTGCAGGGCGACGTTCTTGGCGATGCACAGCGCCAACGCCGTCTTGCCCATGCCGGGCCTGGCGGCCACCACCAACAGGTTCTTGGGGTGGAGCCCGGCGAGGATGGCGTCGAGGTCGATGTACCCGGTGGAGACCCCTGTGATCTCCTCGCCCCTGCCGTACAGCTCCTCGGCCCGCTCGATGGCGGGGAAGATGAGCGGCTCGATGGGAGCCAGCCCGTCGCCGATCCTCTTGTCGGACACGGCGAAGATGGTCTGCTCGGCGGTCTCGATGACCTCCTCGATGGGCTGGTCGACGGCGGTGGCCACGGTCCCGATCTGACCGGCGGCTCTCATTAGCCGCCGCCTCAGGGCATGCTCCTCGACGATCCCGACGTAGTGTCCGACGTTGGCCGAGGTGGGGACGGCATCGGAGAGGGCGGCGACGTATGCGATGCCACCGACCTGATCGAGGCTTCCGACGCGGCGCAGACCCTCGGTGACGGTGACGGCGTCGATGGGTTCCCTGGCGTCGAACAGGGTCGAGATGGCGGCGAATATCGACTGGTGCGCCGGCTTGTAGAAGTCGTCTGGTTGGAGGCGCTCGAGGGCAACGTCGGCCGCCTCAACCGAGATCAGCACCGCCCCCAGGACCGACTCCTCGGCCTCCATGCTGTGCGGGGCGACCCTCGCCCCACGCCCCAGGTCGCGATCGGTCACCGCTGTCACCGGTAGCCCTCCGTCATGTCCGTGCGTCCTCGTGCGTTCGACCGGGCACCCCCGGTCAGTCCCACCCACTGATATCAGCTGGGTGTGACAGTTTTCGGCCGCCTGCGACCGTCGGAGAAGTCCGGCGAGTCTATGGCCCGGGAGCAGAGCGCGGAAACGGGAACACCCCCGATGCCCATGGGCGCGAAAGAAATGTCGGCCGGAGGCCGGGGCGGAGGTGCCGCCAACCTAAGGCTCTGACGTGTCGCCATGACACGCGATCCGCTCAAGTTCACCGGGGAAGGGCGGAGGTGGGGTGACCGCGACGCCGGGGACTCGGCATCCCACCGGGGCCTCGTATCCCACCCCGGCTCGCAGAGCCTCGCCACCCCTCCCAATGGGAGGGGAAAAGGAATGGGGAGGGCCAACCGTCGGCGACCGGGCGTCCTCGGTATCCCACCCCGGCTCGCAAAGCCTCGCCGAGCCCTCCCAATGGGAGGGGAAAGGAAGGCGGGGAAGGTCAGGCGGGGATGACGTCGAGGGTCAGGTTGAACTCGACCTCGGGGTGGGGGCGCAGGCTCACCTCGTGGAGACCGATCTCCTTGATCGGCTTGGGAATCGCCACGATCTTGCGTTCGACTTCGACGCCGGTGAAGCGCTTGATCGCCTCGACGATGTCGTGCTCGGCCACCGAACCGAAGAGTCGTCCCTCGTCGCCTGCCCTGGCGGCCACCACCACCCGCGTCCCCAGCAGGAGCTGGGCGAGCTGCTCGGCCTCGCCGCGGACCCGCGCCGCCGCCTCGGCCCTGGTGACCCGAACCGCCTCCGCTTGGGCAACGGCGCCCCTGGTCGCCTTGATCGCCTTGCGCTTGGGGACCAGGAAGTTGCGGGCGTACCCGTCGGCGACATCCACGACGTCACCCTTGGCGCCGAGATCCCGCACGTCTTCGATGAGGATGAGCTTCATGGTCAGACCCTCGTCTGCACATACGGCAGCAGCGCCATCTCGCGGGCGTTCTTGATCGCCCTGGCGACAGCGCGCTGGTGGATACCGCAGTTGCCGGTGACCCGGCGGGTACGGATCTTCCCCTTGTCCGACATGAACCTGCGGAGCATGGCGACGTTCTTGTAGTCGATCGTCTCCGCTTTCTTGTGGCAGAACTGGCAGACCTTGCGTCTCCTGCGGCTGTCGGCGGCCGTGGGACGTCTCCGTCGCGGCGCTCGCTTGACTGGTGGCATCTCGGAATTCTCCTGGATCGATCAGAACGGGGCTTCGTCTGGTCCGTAGTCGTCGCGGACCGTGGGAGCGGGCGGCGTCGTCGAGCGACCGGAGTCGGACCAGTTGTCGCCGCGTGGGGTCTTGGTGACGGAGGCGGTCGCCCAGCGGATGGAAGGCCCGATCTCGTCGATGCGAACCTCGACCATGGAGCGCTTTTCACCCTCCTGGGTCTCCCACTGCCGCTGCTCGAGGGACCCGGTCACGATCACCCGCATCCCCTTGGTGAGGGATTCGGCCACGTTCTCGGCCATGTCTCGCCAGCAGGTGCCGCCGAAGAAGCTGGTCTCCTCCTGCCACTCGTCGTTGCGGTCGCGGAAGCGGCGATTGACCGCGAAGCGGACCTTCACCATCGCCACGCCGTTGGGGGTGAAGCGGAGCTCGGGATCGTCCACCAGGTTGCCGACCAGCGTCACTGCATTCGTCGTCATCTCACATCTCTCTCGTCGATCTCGGGTACACCATCACTATGGATGGAGCGTGTGACAGAAACCAGGGGTCTCAGGCGGCGTCCTTGCGGACGATCTTGTGCCTGATCACGGCATCGGACAGATGGAGCGCCCGGTCGAGCCGCTCGACCAGCTCGAGCCCGGCCTCGAAGGTCACCACCGAGTAGTAGCCCTCGTGCAGGTGGTCGATGTCGTAGGCGAACCGGCGCTTTCCCCAGAGGTCCTTGGAGATCACCGAGCCGGACTCGGTGATGGCCTTCTCGACCTCCCCGACCTGGCCGGCGACGTCGGTCTCGGCCATCTCGGGTCTGTGGATGATCATCAACTCATAGGAACGCAAGCTCACACCTCCTGTGGACATCCGGAACGGAAGGCTCCCGGCATCTCCGGAAGCAGGGGTTCTTGGAGCAGGACGCGAGTGTAGACGGCGGCGGCGCGAGCCCGGTCAGCCGGTCCGCTCCACCCTGGTCTCGAAGACGGGCACGGTGCGTGCTCAGCGATCCATGGCGTCGTCGGCGAGCAGATGATCCCCAGGGATCCGCCCCCATACGTCTCCGGCCTGCTCCAGCTCTAACAGCATCCGGGCCGCCTCCTCGGACATGTGGTAGGTCTCGGCTTCGGCGGGGAACGCCCCCGAGTCGACGTCCCCGAAGAACTGCGAGAGCGCCTCCACCGCGGTGTCGGCGAGACGGGCGTACTGGCGCACGAACTTGGGCAGATGCCCGTCGTGGAGACCGAGGACGTCGTGGAAGACGAGGACCTGGCCGTCGCACGAGGGGCCGGCTCCGATCCCGATGGTGGGCACCGCCACCTCTCGGGTGATCAGCGCCGCCACCGTGTCGGGGACCCCCTCGAGCACCACGGCGAACACGCCGGTGTCGGCGAGGGCCACGGCGTCGCTGATGAGCTCATGGGCCATGGCGGTGTCCCTGCCCTGGACCCGGTAGCCGCCCATGGCGTGCACCGACTGCGGGGTGAGTCCGAGATGGCCCATGACCGGGATCTCCGCATCGAGGATGGCTCGGATCATCCTGATCCGCTTGCGGCCCCCCTCGACCTTGACCGCCTCGGCACCCCCGGCGCGCACCAGCCTCCCGGCGTTGGTGACGGTCTCCTCGGTGGATGCGTGGTACGACAGCCACGGCATGTCCCCCAGCACCATCGCCCGCGGCGAAGCGGCGGCGACGGCGGCGGTGTGGTGGATCATGTCGTCGACGGTGACGGACAGCGTGTCGGCGCGGCCGAGCACCACGTTGCCCATCGAGTCCCCCACCAGGATGATGTCGGCCCCCGCCCGATCGGCGATGCGGGCCGACGGGGTGTCGTAGGCGGTGACCATCTTGATCTTGTCGCCGCCCTTGCGGGCGATGACCCCTGGTGCGGTGATCTTGTCGACCATGGCGGTTCCCTTCTCCCCACCGGTGCGGTTGGGGGATGTCGCTGCTGATGGCTTGTCGGCTTGTCGGCTTGTCCGCTTTGTCGCCTTGTCACTCGGTCGCCGACCGCTCCGGTCCTGAACGCTCGGTCCTGCCGGTTGCGCCTCGGCCGCCGCATCGCGGTCGCCCGTGCCCGGTCACGTCAGGATACCGTGGCTGCCGCGGCGGAACCCGGGAGGGCACATGGCGAAGAAGGACATCACGATGACCGACAAGGAGCGGATCGCGTTCCTCTCCGCTCCGCACACGCTGATCGTGTCCAGCATCGACCGGCGGGGCTACCCGCACCTCTCCCCCATGTGGTACGCCCTCGACCAGGGGAGGATCGTGTTCCGCTCGTTCACCAAGTCGCAGAAGATCGTCAACCTGAGGCGCAACCCGCAGATCGGCGTGCTGGTCGAGGAGGGCGAGAGCTACGAGGAACTGCGCGGGGTGATGATCCAGGGGGATGCCAGGCTGGTGGACGATCCCGAGTACGTCCTCGACCTCTACGGCCTGCTCGCCGCCCGCTACGCCTTCGCCGGCGGGGAGCCGGTCCCGTTCCCGGACCGGGCTTCGCTCGAGGCGGCCTTCGGTCGGTTCGCCCCCAAGAACACCGCGGTGGTGGTCGAGCCGAGGCGGATCAGCTCATGGGACCACCGCAAGCTGAGCGGGGGGTACTGACCGACCCGGAGGCCGCTCGAACCGGGCGGGGTCACGGCCAGAGCAGGCGGCTCAGCCAGGCGTCGCCGTGGCGGACGAACTCCACCCGGTCGTGCATCCGGTCGAGACGACCCTGCCAGAACTCCATGCGGGTCGGCAACAATCGGTAGCCTCCCCAGTGGGCGGGGCGGGGCACCTCGTCGGGATAGGCCTCATCGAGCTCGGCAACACGGTCGATCAGCTCCTGCCGGTCGCCGAGCACACGGCTCTGCGCCGAAGCGGCCGCCGCCAGCTGCGCCCGGCGCGGTCGCGTGGCAAAGTACTCGTCGGACTCGGCCACCGTGGTGCGCTCCACCCTCCCCGCCGCCCTCACCTGGCGATGCAGGGTGACCCAGGTCAGCGAGGCCGCCGCCCATGGGTTGGCGTCGATCTCGTCGCCCTTGCGTGAGCCGTAGTTGGTGAAGAACACGAACCCGTCGTCGATCGCCTTGAGCAGCATCGTCCGCAGCGACGGACGGCCCCCCTCGCTGGCCGTCGCCAGGTTCATGGCGTTCGGCTGGGGCACCTGGGCGACATATGCCTCCTCCAGCCAGCGGCGCGCCGCCGCGATCGGATCGTCCCCCAGACTCCCCGGATCGAGCGGTGCTCCGTCGTATGAAGGACCCGTTGGCAGAAACTCCACACCGCCAAGCTAGCCAACGGGCCCCGGCTCCCGCCATGAGGGAGGTCGCGACGTCATCCTCTTGTTCAGGTTCACCCGGGTCGACCCCTCAACCCGACGACCGGTGAGCCGTAAACCGACGCAACCAACGGTCTGTGGCTCACCGGTGGGAGTGGGGACCCCGGGGGCCGCCCCCGCTACCCGGGCGGCACCGACCTACTGCACCTCGGGGGTGGGGTTCCCGGCACAGTCGAGGCCCTCGGCCGGACGGTAGGTGGCGAAAACCATGTCGTCGACGGTGAAGCCGGTTGGGCTCGTGCTCGACCGGAACGTCTCGACACGCGTGCACTGGTCGATGAGGAAGGAGTTCTGCCCGGTCTGCTCCACGTCCCAGTACTCGGTCGACCACATCTGGACGGTGATCGAGGTGTCGGTATACGTCGGCCACACCAGGATCCCGTACGGCGTGGTGTTGGTCACCTCGAGGTCGGGGGCCGGATAGGACAGGGTCGCCTCGCGGCCGTACGGGTAGCGGCTGATGTAGATCGAGTGGGACTGGTAGGTGACGAAGTCGAGCCCGGCGAAGAAGGCGGCGTTGAACATGGTGGTGGCGAACTGGCTGATGCCGCCGCCGATACCGTCCTCGAACCGGCCCTGCTGGATGGTGCCGGCAGGCACGAAACCCTTGGCCGCGGTCCGCTCCCCCACGTGGTCGTTGATCGAGAAGCTCTCGCCGGGCAGGATCACGACTCCCCGGATCAGGTCGGCGATGCGATGGATGTTCTGCACCCGGCCCTCGCAGCAGGCATGGCTGGTGGTGAACTCGGAGATCAGTTCCACGATCCCGAGCTTGCCCGCCTGGGTCGCCTCGTCCTCGACCTCGACCAGGGGCAGCGCCAGCGTCTCCCCGGTGCCCGCCTCGATCGCCTCGAACACCAGGTCGGACACGCCCTCGGCGCAGCAGCGCATCGGGGGGATCCCGAACTCGACCGCCACCTCGCCGGCCACGATGGAGAAGGTGGGGGCCTCGCCCTCGTCTGCGAACGGGGCGAGGATGCGTTCCAGCGACCGCTGCACGATCTCGGGATCGAACACCGGCACCAGCGAGGCGCCGCGGCGCTCGGCGACGATCCAGCGGCGGATGGTCTGCTGGCCCAGCCTGGTGACATGCTCCCCTACCGAGACGGTGAGCCGGGAGTCGGCGAGGCGCTCGGCCCTGGCCACGGCCCGAGCCAGCCGCTCGGGGGTGACCTTGGTGGGGATCGGAGTCCAGTCGACCGCAACCGTGAACGGGGACACCTGCGAGGTGAAGGCGTCTGCCGCCGCCGCCTCCACGGTGGCCGCATCGAGGTAGCGCCCCTCCACACCCGGTGAGACCACGATCTTGCCCGTGGCGCCGGTGAAGGTTGGTTCGACCGGTTGGCGCGGTCGTGCCTCGGGGAGATCACCCAGCCATGTCTCGAGCAAGGCGTCGTCGCCCCGGTAGCTCGGCCCGACCTCCCTCGGCTCGAAGAACGAGGTGGCCCACGAACGGAACTGGTCGACGAGACCGCCCGATCTACCCGCCGCCATGATCCCGGCGCCCGTCGTATCCACGTCGAGCCCAACGCCCGCGGTGGCGTTCGTCGCCTCGATCACCCGGTCGGGCAGGTCGATGGTGAGGGTGTCGTCTGCCACGTCGTTGGCCATCGCCGTCAACCGGGCATCGAGGTCGGCGGGACCGAGACCTCCGACGGGATCGCCCAGCAGGGCCACGTTGCGCAGCACCATCCCCTCGTGGACGACCCACGAGTCGAGGATCCAGGCCCCGATTACGAGGACCACGAGGATGCCGACGACCGAGCCCGCCCACAGCAGGGCGCGCTTCACCGCATCGGGAATCGACGGGATCCGTGGCATGGCGGAATCGTAGGAATGTCTTGGAGATAGGCCATGTCTCGGTCTGAGTTGTATCGATTCGCTACATGTGTATCGAATCGCGATAAGATGTCGCCGTCATGCTGGACCTCGCCGTTCTCGGCCTCCTCCGCCGCGGACCCCGCCACGGGTACGACCTGAAGCGCCAACTCACCGAGCTCGGCTTCCTCCGGGTCTCGTTCGGGGCGCTCTACCCGGCGTTGCGCCGGCTGGAGCGGCGGGGCTGGATCGAGGCGATGCGGCCCGCCGGTCGTCGCAAGGCCTACCGGCTCACCGATGCCGGCGGGGCGGCGCTCGACAACCTTCTGCTCGACGACCGGGAGGAGGCCGAGGAGGACCGACGGTTCGCCATGAGGCTCGCCTTCTTCGAGTTCGTCGACCCCGACCGTAGGCTGGGCATCCTCAAGCGGCGCCGCAGCCAGCTCGTGGCCCGGCTCGCCGAGAGCCGCAACGCTCTGCGCCGCGCCGCCACCACCGGAAGCGACGCCTACACCCTGGCGCTGGTCCGGCACAACGTGCGCACCGTGGAGGCCGACGTCTCATGGATGGACGAGCTGATCACGCTGGCCCGGACGCACCGCGTCACCGCCGAACGAACCCTCACCACCGCAACCGCAGACCCGGGGGCTCGACCCGAGCCGATGCCGGACCCCGAAAGGACCACCACCCCATGACCACGGTCAGGATCGCCATCGCCGGGCTCGGCAACTGCGCCAACTCGTTGATCCAGGGCATCCACTTCTACGCCGATGCCGATCCGGCCGCCGTTGTCCCCGGTCTGATGCACGTCGACCTCGGCGGGTACCACGTCGGCGGTCTCCGGGTCGTGGCCGCCTTCGACGTCGACGCGACCAAGGTGGGCCAGGACGTGGCCAAGGCGATGTGGGCCGGCCGCAACGACACCATCCGCTTCGCCGACGTCCCTGAGCTGGGGGTGGAGGTGCAACGGGGGCCGACGCTCGACGGGCTCGGCCACTACTACCGCCAGTCGGTCGAGGAGTCGGCGGTCGACCCGGTGGACGTCGCCGCCGCCCTGGGCGCCAGCGGAGCGGACGTGCTGGTGTCGTATCTCCCGGTCGGGTCCGAGCAGGCCACCCGCTTCTACGCCGAGGCCGCCCTCGAGGCAGGGGTCGGGTTCGTCAACTGCATCCCGGTGTTCATCGCCTCCGACCCGGTCTGGGCGCAGCGCTTCGTCGATGCCCGGGTGCCCATCATCGGCGACGACATCAAGTCCCAGGTGGGGGCGACCATCATCCACCGCACCCTGGCCCGGCTCTTCGAGGACAGGGGGCTGGCGATCGACCACACCTACCAGCTCAACTTCGGCGGCAACATGGACTTCAAGAACATGCTGGAGCGGTCGCGGCTCGAATCGAAGAAGCTCTCCAAGACCCGGTCGGTCACCTCGCAGATCGACGGCGGGATCAGCAGCGACGACATCCACATCGGCCCGTCCGATCACGTCCCGTGGCTGACCGACCGCAAGTGGGCGTACATCAGGGTCGAGGGCAGGGGGTTCGGTGACGTCCCCCTCAACGCCGAGCTCAAGCTCGAGGTGTGGGACTCCCCCAACTCGGCGGGCGTGGTCATCGACGCCGTCCGCTGCATCAAGCTGGCCAGGGACCGCGGGATCGGCGGGCCGCTGCTCGCCCCCTCGTCGTACTTCATGAAGAGCCCACCCGTGCAGTACCGCGACACGGTTGCCGCGAGCAACGTCGCGGCCTTCGTCGCCGATGACGATGCCACCGGCGTCGACCTGACTGGCTTCCTCGCCGGCTGAGCCCGGCCCCTCCCACCGGGCGGGCGGTGTCGATCAGCCGGTGGCGAGCCGCTCCCGCAGCCAGGTGATGTCGGCGATGTGGTCGGCGGCACCGCCCGGGGTCTCCACCACCACCGGTCTCCCGGCGGCGGCAACCACCTCGGTCAACTGCTCGGGCGGGATCATCCCGGAGCCGAGGGCGGTGTGGCGGTCCCGCCTGCTGTTGTGGGGGTCGCGCGAGTCGTTGCAGTGGATGAGGTCGAGACGGCCGGTCGATGCCGTCAAGGTCTCGACGGCGGTGGCCAGGTCGGCGCCCCCCGCCCACGCATGGCAGGTGTCGAGGACCACCCCGACGTTGTAATCGCCGATCTGCTCCCACAGCGGCCCGTAGTTGGCCAGCTCCCTGGCCACGGCGTTGCCGCCGCCTGCGGTGTTCTCGATGAGGATCGGAACGGTGCTCTCGAACGTGTCGAGCGCCTTTCGCCACCGTTCGAAGCCGACCGCGAGGTCCTCGTCGTCCTCGACGTGGCCGCCGTGGACGATGAGCCCTGCGGCGCCGATGGCCTCCGCCGCAGCCGCCGCCCCCGCCATCGTCTTGCGGCTGGGGATGCGGATCCGGTTGTTGCCCGACGCCGGGTTCATCAGGTACGGGGCGTGGACATAGATCCTGGCGCCCGACCCCAGCAGCGCTGCGGCGTCGTCACGGGGCGGTGGTGTCTTCCACGACTGGGGATCGCCCAGGAAGATCTGGACGAGGTCGGCGTTTCGTTCCTTCATCTCCTCCAACGGATCGCCCCCGTCGGTGTGGGCACCGATCGGGAGCGTCGACTTCCCGCTCATCCGGCACCGTCCCCGGTGCCGGTGATCCGGCCGGGATCATCATGCTCCGACGCCCCGGAGGCGATGTCGGCGGCTGCGCCCTCGTGGCGGCGGCGCCAGTTGGCGAGCACCACGTTGGCGTGGATGACCACGTCAGATGGCATCATGTCCCAGCTCCCGGCGTCGACCATCAGCGTGGCACCGTCCCAGTCGGCCCCCCACGGCTGCCGTGGGTAGCGGGAAGGATCGGTGACGTGGACCAGCAGAACCCCGGTGGGCACCTGCTCGTCGTCCCCGTCGCTACCCGAGTGGACCCACCGCACCTCACCCCACGGGATGACGATCGAGCGCCTGAACCCGGCGACGCGCAGCCGCAGCCCGTCCTCGCCGATCACGACGGCCGGGACCCGTCCCGCCGCTCCGGCACCCCCGATGGAGACCAGCACCCCACCGGCGACGATCAGGATCGTTCCCCACAGCCGGTCGCTGCGCTGCTGGCTGAGCCCGGTCGGGTTGATCTCCCCGGTGGCCGAGTCGACCTCGGGTGGGGTGGAGACCCGGTGCAGCACCATGATGTCGACGGCGGCGAGGATGAGCAGGGCACCCGCCAGTATCAGGAGAAGCTGGCGCAGCAGCGACTTGCGAACGATCACGGGCTCCATCACACCACCCCGAGGTCGGCGGGGGTGACGAGCGCGGTCAGCCCGATACCGCGCCCGGCGAGACGTTCCGCCGCCCTGCCTTGGCTGCGGTCAACCACCGTCACCGCCCCGAGAACGTCGATCCCGGCAGCCACCAGGACGTCGACGGCCTCCGCCATGGCGGAGCCTGTGGTGGTGGTGTCCTCCACCACCACGGCGCGGTCGCCGGGCGACACCGGGCCGACGAGACGCCCGCCGACACCGTGGTCCTTGGCGACCGCCCTGATCGAGAACGCCTTGAGGGAGGGCTTGGTCATGGCGATGGCTAGTGCAACGGGATCGGCTCCCATGGAGAGCCCGCCGACCGCCGTCGTCCCGCTGGGGAGGATGGCGGCGACGGCGGCACCAACGAGCCGGGCTCCGGCGCCGTCGAAGGTCGTCTGTCTGGCGTCGAGGTACCAGTCGGAGATCTCGCCGGAGCGGAGGGTGAACGGCCCGTCGGTGCGCAGGGCGTGACTCCGCAGGTGGTCGATCAACCCCTCGAGGGGCGGTCCGGGCATGGCGGCAAGGGTACCCGACCCCCGGATGGTGGAGCCATGGCCGGATCACGGTCACCGAGGGGCGGTAGCCTCGACCCGGTGGAGATCATCCTCGTCAGACACGGCCAGCCGGCGTGGAGTGTGGACGGGCAGAGCCGCCACGACCCCTCGCTGACCGGGCTCGGCGCCATCCAGGCCAAGAAGACGGCGGCCCGGTTGGCCCGGCGGCTGCGCGGGATCACCGAGATCCTGGTGTCACCGGCGGTGCGCTCCCAGGAGACGGCAGCACCGCTGATCGAGGCGACCGGCATCGACGCCGTCACCATCGACGACCTGACCGAGATGCGGCTGCCCCAGTGGGAGGGGGAGCCCGAAGACCGGGTGCAGCGCATCTTCGCCGAGTCGAGGCTCCGTGCTCCCGACCAGTGGTGGGACGGCATCGACGGCGGGGAGAGCTTCCGCGACTTCCACCGGCGCATCGACGGCGCCCTCACCGGGATCCTGGCCGAGCGTGGGGTGACCCCGGATCCGGACCACCGCCACCTGTGGCGGAGCGACGGTGGCGACGGCACCATCGTGCTGGTTGCTCACGGAGGGACCAACTCGGTGGCGCTCACCGTTCTCCTCGGGGTCGAGCCCACCCCGTGGGAGTGGGAGCGGTTCGTGTTGGGCCATGCCTCCATCGCCAGGGTGCGCAACGTCCCGCTGGCCGGCGGCCACGTGTGGAGCCTGCGCGCCTTCAACGACCAGGAGCACCTCGCCGCAGACGAGCGCTCCCGCTGAACGATCGGACCGAGCTGTCGAGCAGATCGCGATGGAACTCGTCGCGGCCGCTCGATCACCAAGTGGTTGTCGGCCGGCCGTCAGCCCCGACGTTGGCGGGGAGGGCGCGGCGTCGCTCCAGGGGGCGTCAGCCCGTCGATTCGCTCACTTGATGGCAAGCACGTCCGAGGGGCTGACCTCGGGCGCCTCGGCAAGGAGGCGATCGGCGTTGGCGAACAGCGCCTCGGCGATGGGGCCGTCGAGGTGCGCCTGACGCTCGGCATCCCCGGGGAAGGCATCGACGATCCAGAACGTCGACGACCCGGTCCGTAGTGCCATCCACACCTCCGTACCGGGCTCGGCATTGGCGAGTTCGAGCGCCCCGGTCAGGAACTGGGCGACCTCCTCCTCCAACCCCTCCTTGGCGGTGAGCTTGACGACCAGCGACTTGGTGACCATGGCTCCGCCTCCCTCTCCTGGGTCTCGACGTCCACACTAGCCGGGGCTCGGGCTACCGCCCGAACCGCCGGTTCCGTTTGGTGAAGTCGCGCAGAGCTCGCAGGAAGTCCACCCTACGGAATGCCGGCCAGTAGACGTCGACGAACGAGTATTCGGAGTATGCCGACTGCCACAGCAGGAAGCCGGAGAGCCGCGCTTCGCCCGAGGTCCGAATCACCAGGTCCGGATCGGGCAGGTCGGCGGCGTACATGTGGGCGGCGAGGGCTTCGGCGTCGATGTGCCCGGCGATCTTCCCGGGCGATATCCCCTCGTCTGCCAGCTCCCCCACCAGATCCTTCACCGCGTCGACGATCTCCTGGCGTCCTCCGTAGGCGAGGGCGATGGTCACCTTCCTGTCCCCCACCGGGCATGCGCCCTGCAGCCGCTTGGCGGCATCAACCAACGGAGCGGGAAGCAGATCCAAGCTTCCGATGAACCTGACCCGGACCGACTGTCCCTTCACCGCCTCGGGTAGTTGGTCGAAGAGCTCGCTCAGCACCTCGTAATACGGTTCGAGCTCGGTCGCCGGCCGTTGCATATTCTCCTTTGAGAGCAGCCAGCATGTCACGGCCGGGATACCGAGCTCGTCGGTCCAGCGCAGGAACTCGATGAACTTGGCCATGCCCACCCGATAGCTCGCCGCATAGTCTCGAAGCCTCTCGGTGCGCGCATAACGCCGATGACCGTCGTGAATGACACCGATGTGGTGCGGCAGGGCATCGCGCTGGAGGTGGTGCAGCATGCGCCGCTCGTACAGTGCATACAGCGGTTGTTTGACCAGCCCTCTCAGGTCCACTCGAAATGACATATGCTTCAGTCCAGTCCTAGATTGGCGTCACGTTGTTGGCAACGAAGTCGATTGGAAGGGTGTAAATCATGGCAATGTCCGACGAGCACAAGGAAGCCCTGGCGCAGGGTCGGCGCGAGTCTCGTGCCATCAAGTCCTATCTGGCCGCTCTCGGTGAGCGCCGACCCGGCCGTCCCGTCACCGCCGACAGCCTGCAGCGCCGGTTGGCCGCGGTCGGGGCCAAGCTCCAGAAGGAGTCCCAGCCACTGAAGAGGGTAGCTCTCCTCCAGTCGCGGATCGATCTCCAAGAGCGCCTCTCCAAGGTGCACGAAGCGTCGAACATGGCCGAGCTCGAGCGTAACTTCATCGAGCAGGTGGGCGCGTACTCGGAGCGCAAGGGTGTCTCGTACGAGGCTTGGCGCGAGTTCGGTGTCCCCGCCAAGGTGCTCAAGGAAGCCGGTCTCAGCCGCAGCGCCTGACATCATGACCCGACCAGGCGGGCGGGTAGATCCACCACTCGTGCCCTCAGGTACTCGCCCAGCGCCTTGGCCTGAGGATCACTCAGCGTCGATGAGGCGGCGCCCTCCCCGAGATAACCGGCGATCACGAAGTTGACCGCCCGCAATCGAGGAAACCCGTGCCGCTCCACCTCGAGGCCGGTCGTCTCGGGAACGAGGCTGCGCAGCCGGTCGACGGTGAGAAAGCGCTCCATCCACTCGAACCCCGCTTCGGTACGCGCCCAAACCCCCAGGTTGGCGTCGCCGCCCTTGTCACCCGACCGGGTCCCAAGCAGCCAGCCCAATGGTCCCCGCACCGTCGGCTCGTCGACGACGTCCCGTGGCGGCGGCGGTGCCGGCAGCGGGTCGACCCGACGGTCGGCATCACTTGGGGCGGTCGCCGCCACCTCGGCGGCGACCCCGCCCACGGTCACCCACGACGCCCGCTGTGGAACCCGGGCGGGCCAGTGACCCACCTGCGGACATTCCCCACCGGGCGGGTCGGTGAGGAAGAAGACGAGATAGGT
>JBPCMS010000041.1:0-30210 GCA_051002015.1 Acidimicrobiia bacterium | reverse complement strand
TCGTCACCGGGCTCGCCGCCCGCGGTCACCGCCTCTCCAGGGTGGGGCGGTGGCAGGTGGGTTGGGGACCGGTGGCGGCCCTCTCCGTCGCCGATGGAACCGTCTCGGCGGCAGGCGATCCACGGGTGTCGACCTCGGGGGTGGCCATCGCCTGACGGGGAGCACCGCTCCGGCCGGACCCCGACCATCCAGGTTCTAGGTGGTCTCGGTTTGCCCGGGGCAAACGCACCCCCCTAGCCTTGCCGGTCATGGCCATGCGCTGATGGCCGGCCCGCCCCCCAGCGGCGCCTCGACAGAGCGGAGTGACGTCGCCGATGCGATCCAGGTCGCCATTTGCCCTGATGGGCGTGTTGATCATCCTGCTGCTTTCCGTGCTCGGATTCGCCGCCTTCTCCGTGGCGCCCCCCGCCTCCTCGACGACCCCCGACGGTGTGGTGCTGCCGCTCTCGGCATCGGGTCGCATCGCCGCCACCGCCATCGCCTCCCAGATCACCTCGGCCGCCGTCGAGCAGCGGCTGGCGGCGCCGACGCCACGCGAGGAGCGGGCCGGCCGCCGGGCCGCACTCGCTCGGGCCACCATCGGCCCGGAGCACGGCACCACCACCGAGGCGACGGCGACCACCTCCACCACCGCCGCCCCCACCACCACGGCCGCCGCCGCACCCGAGCAGGCGCCCACCACGACTGCGGCGCCCACCACAACCACGGTGCCGCCCCCGCCACCCCCGCCGCCGACCACCACCACCACGACCACGGCGCCGCCCCCGCCACCCCCCACCCACTCCGATGGTGTCGAGCAGTGGCGTCCTCTGGTCGAGGTGTATTGGCCCGCCGACCTGGTGGAGGACGCCCTTTCGGTGATGGACTGCGAGAGCGGCGGCGACCCCGACGCCCTGAACCCGGTCTCGGGGGCGTCTGGTCTATTCCAGTTCCTCCCGAGCACCTGGACGACGTCGAGCACCAGCGCCGGATGGGCGGGCGCCGACGTCTTCGATGGCGAGGCCAACATCGCCGTCGCCGCCTGGCTGTCGGCGGCCAGCACCTCGCCCTGGGACCAGTGGGCCTGCAAGCCCTGACCGCCCGGCCCGGTCCCGCTCGTCCGATAGACTGACCCACCGATGAAACACCTGCTGCGCGCCGCCGGCACCGTCGGGGTGATGGGACTGGTCGTCTACCTGCTGCGCGATCGCCTGCTCCCCCCGCCGGTCATCGATCCGGCACCGGCCCGCATCCACGGAGCTCCCACCCCGACGGCGGACCCTGCCACCACTGCGCCCCACCCGGCGGCGTCGCCCTTCTCCGCCGCGGACGACCTCACCGCCATCGTCGGGATCGGGCCGGTATACGCCGCCAGGCTCGGCGCCGAAGGGATCACCTCCTTCGCTCAGCTCGCCGACGCCGAACCCGGATCGATCGCCGCCGCCGTGTCCGCCCGGGAGGAGATGGTGGCCGACTGGATCGAGCAGGCCGGCCGCCTCCGCTCCGCCTGATCCCGGCCCGGCCGGAGCATCGGCCCGTGCCCGGCAGGTTCGCCTCGGGGCCGAGGCCGCTCCCGCCGGATCCTCGGGCTGAGGGGCCCGGTACCCTGCACCGGCGCCGACCACCAGGAACCAAGATGCAACTCGAACAGGGCGGTTACGCCCCATCCTTCAGCAGACCGGACCACAACGGGGCCGAGGTGACGCTCGCCCATTACGCCGGACGGCCCTTCGTGATCTTCTTCTACCCCAAGGCGTTCACCCCGGGATGCACCACCGAGTCGTGTGACTTTCGCGACCGCCACCAGGGATTCGCCGCCGCCGGGTACCAGATCATCGGGGTCAGCCCCGACCCGGTGGAGAAGCTGGCCCGTTTCAAGGAGGAGCACCGGCTTCCGTTCCCGCTGCTCTCGGACGTCGACCACACCATGGCCGACGCCTACGGCGCCTGGGGCACCAAGGTCAACTACGGGCGGGAGTACCAGGGGATCATCCGCTCGACCGTTGTGGTCGACGCGGGCGGCGTCGTCGAGCACGCCTGGTACAACGTGAAGGCGAAGGGGCATGCCGAGCGAGTGGCCCGGGAGCTGGAAACGGTCTGAGCTAGGATCCGCCGACCGGCGATCGAACGCCGAAGGGCAGAGTGGGGAACGCATGCATCAGCCGGTTCGAACCGCCGTCTTCCCCGTGGGGGGCCTCGGGACCAGGTTCCTCCCCGCCACCAAGGCGCTCCCCAAGGAGATGCTGCCGGTGGTGGACACCCCGCTGATCGAGTACGCCGTCGAGGAGGCGAGAGCGGCCGGTATCGAGGAGTTCATCTTCGTCACCGGCAGGGGCAAGTCGGCCATCGAGGACCACTTCGACCGTAACGCCGAGCTGGAGCGTGAGCTCAGGCGCCGGGACCCGAACGGCGAGGCGCTCGATCTGGTGCGGCGGTCCCGACCCGCCCCGGGACGGATCGCATATGTCCGCCAGGGCGACCCGCTCGGTCTGGGGCATGCCGTGTGGTGCGCCCGCCGCTTCATCGGCAACGAACCGTTCGCCGTGCTCCTCGCCGACGATCTGATCATGTCCGATCCCCCCACCCTGGTCGACATGATGGAGGTGTACCACGAGCAGGGCGGCAACGTCATCTCGCTGATGGAGATCGATCCCGCCGCCACCTCCCGCTACGGGGTGATCACCCCGGGTGCGGACGACGGCCGCGTCGCCGAGATCACCGGGCTGGTGGAGAAGCCCAGCCCGGAGGAGGCGCCGTCCAACCTGGCCATCGTCGGCCGCTACATCCTCCAGCCCGAGATCATGGACATCCTGGGCAGGGGCGACCGGGGCGCAGGGGGAGAGATCCAGCTCACCGACGCCATGGCCCGGCTGGTGGAGAGCCAGGCCTTCCACGGGATGCGTCTCGGCGGCACCCGATTCGACTGCGGGACCAAGATCGGGTTCCTCGAGGCCAACCTGGCATACGCCCTTGGCCGCTCCGATCTCGGGGGAGACGCCAGGGCAAGGCTCCAGGCGATCCTCGACCGGTTCTGACGGCGGGGCGGTACCGTGGGCGCGGTGGACGCGCGAAAGGACGGCCCCATGAACAAGGTCCGACAACTGCATGAGCTGGGTCAGTCGGTGTGGCTGGACTCGATCAGCCGGGCGATGCTCAATCCCCCCGGTGAGCTGGGCCACCGGGTCGACGAGGGCATCAGGGGCGTCACCTCCAACCCGACCATCTTCGAGAAGGCGGTGAGCGGCTCTGACGACTACGACGCTCAGATCGCGGCGATCATCGCCGGGGGCGGCGAGATGGCGCCGCCTGCCGTCTTCGAGGACCTGGCCGTCACCGACATCCAGGCGGCGTGCGACGTGCTCCGGCCGGTGTACGACGATGCGGGCGGCGCCGACGGCTTCGTCAGCATCGAGGTGGCGCCCGATCTCGCCTACGACACCGAGGGGACGATCGTGGCCGCCCGCAGGTTGTGGACCCGGGTAAACCGCCCCAACGTGATGGTCAAGGTGCCGGCAACCGACGAGGGCATCCCCGCCGTCGAGCGGCTCGTCGGCGAGGGGCTGAACATCAACATCACCCTCATGTTCTCGCTGGCCGACTACGAGGCGGTGGCCAACGCCTACATCCGCGGTGTGGAGCGCCTCGAGGATCCGTCGGGGGTGGCCTCGGTCGCCTCCTTTTTCGTGAGCAGGGTCGACACCACGACGGATGCCGCCCTGGAGAAGACGGGCTCGGAGGCGGCGCGAGCGCTGCGCGGCCGCACCGCGGTCGCCAACGCCCGGCTCGCCTACCGCCGCTACCAGGAGCTGTTCGAGGGTGAGCGGTTCGCCGCCATGGCCGCCAGAGGCGCCCGACCGCAGCGGGTGTTGTGGGCGTCGACCTCGACCAAGAACCCGGAGTACCCGGACACCATGTATGTGGACGAGCTGATCGGGCCCAACACGGTCAACACCATGCCGCCACAGACGATGATCGCCTTCAACGACCACGGCACGGTGGCCACCACGCTCACCGAGGGCGTGGACGAGGCTGCGGATGTCATCGACGCCCTTGCCCGGGTCGGGGTGAGCTACGACCAGGTCACCCGCCAGCTCCAGACCGAGGGAGTCCGGGCGTTCGCCGATTCGATGGAGGAGCTGTACGCCACCATCGGGAGCGAGATCCAGCTCGTCGCCGGCTGATCGCCCCCGGCTCAGACCGGGTGGGGAGCCTCGTCGGGGGCGTTGTGCTGGTCGTCGTTGTTGTCGATGAGCTGGCGCGAGTACAGGTCGGCATACAGCCCGCCCCGCTCGATCAGATCGTCATGGGTGCCTTCCTCGACGATCCGGCCCCCGTCGAGCGCCAGGATCCGGTCGGCATTGCGCACCGTCGACAGGCGGTGGGCGATCACCAGCGTGGTGCGGCCCTTCATCAGGCCGTCGAGCGCCTCCTGGACCACTGCTTCCGATTCGGTGTCGAGCGAGCTGGTGGCCTCGTCCAGGATCAGGATGCGCGGGTCCTTGAGGATCGCCCTGGCGATGGCGACCCGCTGCCGCTGACCACCGGACAGCTTGATGCCCCGCTCCCCGACGATGGTCTCGTAGCCATCGGGGAAGGCGGTGATGAAGTCGTGGGCGTTGGCCGCCTGGGCGGCGGTGACCAGCTCCTCGTCCGTGGCGTCCGGTTTCCCCACCCGCAGGTTCTCGGTGATCGAGCCCGAGAACAGCTGGGTCTCCTGGGGCACGGCCGCCATGTGCGACCGGAGTTCGCGCAGCCGGACGTCGCGCACGTCGGTGCCGTCGATCAGCACCCTGCCCTCGGTGATGTCGAAGAACCTGGGGATGAGCTGGACCAGGGTCGTCTTGCCCGCCCCCGAAGGCCCGACCAGGGCGACGACCTCGCCCGGCTTGACCTCGAGATCGACGTCGATGAGGACTTCGACGTCGCGGTCCCCGTAGCGGAACCCGACGTTCTCGAACACGACCGTGCCCTCCACCCTGTCGAGGGGGACTGGGTTGGTCAACTCGTGGACCTCGCTCTCCGCCTCGAGCAGCTCGAAGATCCGCCGCGAAGCGCCCAGCGCCTCCATCAGCTCTGCGTACATGCCGGAAAGGGCGGCGATGGCGCCGGCGACGGTCACGGTGTAGAGCAGGAAGGCGACGAGGTTACCCAGCCGCATGCTCCCGGAGATCACCAGGTGGCCGCCCTGCCACAGGATCAGGGCCAGCGTCCCCATGGCGACGAAGGTGACCATGGGGCTGAGCAGCCCGCGCAGCCGAGCCCGCCTCAGGGCGACCCGGTAGGCCGCCTGGACGGCGTTGGTGTATCGGCGCACCTCGGTCTCCTCGGCGCTGAACCACTTGATCACCCGTACCGCCGAGATGGTCTCCTCGGCATCCGCCGTCGCCTCGGCCAACTTGTCCTGGAACTCGGTCGAGATCCGGCGCAGCTTGCGACCGAAGATGCGGGCGGCGATGACGGCCAGCGGCAGGATGAGCACCACGGTGAGCGTGAGCCGGGGGCTGGTGATCACCAGCATGGTCACCCCACCGATCAGGGTCACCCCCTGGGCCAGGGAGTTGGCGAACGAGGTGGACACCGTCGACTGGACAACGGCCACGTCGCTGGTGAGCCGTGAGGTGATCTCACCGGTCTTGCGGCTGTCGAAGAACATCACCGGCAGCGTCATCAGGTGTTTGTAGGTGTTCGACCGGAGGTCGGCGACGATGCCCTCACCGACCAGCGACAGGTAGTAGATCCGCACGAAGCTGAACAGCGCCTGGACCAGGAACACCGCCACCAGGATCAGGGCGGTGCGGTTCAGGGCGGAGGTATCGTTGGAGCCCTGCTGCATGTTGTCGACGAGCTGTCCCATGACCCTGGGGAACACCAGCCCGGCGGCGGTGGCGACGATGACGCCCACCAGACCGAGCAGGAACGCCTTGCGATACGGCTTGGCGAACCGGAACAGGCTGCGGAGTTGGCCGAGGTCGGCCACGGTCGGCTTCCGGAGCGGTTCGGGGCCGCGGCGGTGCCGCCCCCTACCTTCGTTACGAAACATAGGGCAGCATCCTACGGTCCCGCATGGGGTTAGCGCGATCCGCCGATCGACCCGTTCTGTGACCACCGGTCGGGTCCCGGACCGGGTGTGCCCCCCGGGGCGGCCGGACCGGTCCCGGCGACGGATACCGTTGCGCCGTGCACACCGTCCCCGATCGGCGCTCCGGGCGCCGCACCCTCTGGATCGCCGTGCTCGGCTTCGTCGCCCTCGGTATGCCCAAGGCCGCGTTCGGCGTCGCCTGGCCGTCGGTGTCCGATGAGCTCGGCGTTCCCGTCGGCATGCTCGGGCTGGTCATCGGCGTCTTCGTCGGGGCGTACCTGGTATCCACGGCGACCAGCGGAGCGGCGGCGACCTCGCTCGGCACCGGCCGCCTGCTCACCGTCGCCGTCTGGGTCGCCTCCGTGGCATTGGCCGGGTACGCCGCCACCCCCACCATCGGCCTACTGCTCGGCGCCGCCGCCATGCTCGGGTTCGCCAGCGGCTACTTCGACGCCGGGATCAACACCCACGTCGCCCTCCGCCACGGGTCGCGGGCGATGGGCGCCATCCACGCCGGGTACGGCATCGGGGCCACGCTCGGTCCACTCCTGATGACCGGGCTGCTCAACGCCGACCGGAGCTGGCGCTGGTGTTTCTGGCTCCTCGCCGCCTTCCAGGTGGTGGTGGCGGTGCTGTTCGTCTCCAACGAGGACGGCTGGACCTCCTCGCCGCCACGCCAGGACACCGGGCGCAGACGGCTCCCCCCGGTGGCGTGGTGGGCGGTGCTGGTGTTCGCCCTGTATGCCGCCGTCGAGATCGGGTTGGGACAGTGGGCGTTCACCCTGCTCACCGAGGGCAGGAACATGAGCGACTCTGTGGGAGGGCTCGCCGTCACCGGGCTCTACGGCGGCATGACCGCCACCCGTCTGCTGCTCGGCGGGTACGGGCATCGCCTGAGGCCGGTGGCGCTGTCGACGGCGGGGACCGTGGTCGCCCTGGCCGGGGTGGCTGCGCTGTGGTGGGCGCCGACGGGGTGGATCGCGGTCGCCGCCACCGTGGTCACCGGGTTCGCCCTCGGCCCCATCTTCCCCCTGCAAATGATGCTCACCCCGCGGCGGGTCGGCGCCGCCGGCACTGCCACGCTGGTCGGCTACCAGATCGCCGCCGCCAGCCTGGGCGCCATCGCCGTACCGGGGGCGATCGGTCTGCTGGTCGACCGCTACGAGGTGGCGGTGATCGCCCCCGCCCTCACCGCGGCGGCGACGCTGCTGGTCGTCGCCGACCTGATGCTCCGCCGCGCCGGCGACCGGGCAACGGCGTCCTCATAGACCGACCGCCCGGTCGCCCCCAGACCGTCAACGGTGCGGTTCGATCACCTGCGCCTGGCCGATCCGGCCGATCCGCCCGGTCTGGTCGAAAACGGCGGTGTCGGCGAACCCGATCCCACTGGCATGCTGGTGCGCCGCCGAGGTCATCCCCACCCACTCGCCGATCGGGGGGCGGTGCATGTACAGGGTGCTGTCCGGGTTGACGAACAGCCATCGACGCGGGTCGAGGGCGGTGCTGTTGCCGTTGGAGAGGTCGGCGATGGTGGCCAGCCGGACGAACGGGCTGGGGTTCTCCCCCGCCAACAGCGGGTAGCGCAGCCGGAACCAGGCGCGGCCGGGACCGAGGCTCATGAAGCTGTCGTCGAGGGAGCGGATGTCGACGGCGTCGAGGTGGAAGCGGGCCAGTCCGGTGCTCGCGCCGAACCCGTCCCATGTCACCTCGACCCCGGTCTCGGGGCCTGGGGGCAGGTCCCATGGTTCCTCCACCCGCTCGGGAAGCGGGGTGTCGGCGAGACGGATCTTGAGCCCCGTGGCCCGACCCACCTCGGTGTCCTCGTGGCGCAGCACGGCGTCGACCACCTGGATGCGCAGCCCGTGGCGCAGCACCCGGGTGGCGACGGTGAGGGGCAGGAGGGGCACGGGACGGAACAGGTCGATGGTGAACCGGACCACCTGCATCGGCGAGGCGGTGGGGACCAGCTCGATGGCCCTCGCCAGCAACCCGGCGGGGGGGCTGCCGTGCTGGGCGTCGTCCGCCCAGCCTCCGCGGGTGAGGCCGCTGGGGAGGAACCGGCCGTCGCTGGTGTCGAAGAGGGCCCGGTCGTTCACCGGCGGCATCCTACGAGCGGAGCCGGGGGCTCAGCCTCGGGTGCCGACCCCTACGTAGTAGTCGTCGGCCTCGTCGTCCCACACCAGGGTGACCAGCCCCTGGGTCTGCGCCGCCTTGACGAACTGGAGAAAGCCCCGGTACCCGAACTTCTTCTCGCTGAAGTTGGGCTGGCGCTTGCGCACCTGGTTCTTGAGCCCGGAGAGCAGCGGCGACCCGGTGCGTCCCTCGAGGTCGGACACCACGGTGCGGAGCAGGGTGAAGGCTTGGTCCTCGCCCCCGGTGCGGGCCGGGAGCGAGACCTCCGGGTCACCCTTGGCCGGTCCATCGGTCAGCTCGATCACGCCCCGGTCGGCGAGATGGGTGAGCAGCTCACCGAACGCCCGGAACCCGTAGTCGGCCTCGTTGAAGGTGGGGTCCTTGCGGAGCAGGGTCCGCTTCAGGCTGGACGCCAGCACGTGGCCGTCGGTGGCGCTCCCCAACCCGGCCACGGTCTGGGCGATGATGATGGCCAGGTCCTCGACATCCGGGGCCGCCGTGGTCGGTTGCGATGGCTGCTCGACCTCGCTCGTACCCGGCTCGACCGCGGGCACCGTCCCCAGCTTGGGGCGGCGGCGTCTCCCCCGCCCCCGCTCGGACACCTCGACGCCCTCGAGGGTGTCGTAGAAGAGGAACTCGTCGCAGGCGGGGGGGAGCAGCGCCGAGGTCGACTCCTTGATGCCCACCCCGATCACCCGCTTGTTCATCTCGCGCAGCTTGTGGACCAGCGGGGTGAAGTCGGAGTCGCCGGTGCCGATGACGAACGTGGTCAGGTAGTCCCGCTCGTAAGCGAGCTCGACGGCGTCGACCGCCAGCTTGATGTCGGCGGCGTTCTTACGGCCCGCCCCCATCCGTTGCGGGATCTCGATCAGCTCGACGTGTCCGCGGGTGAGCATCCTGCGGTCCTCGTCGAAGTAGGACCAGTCGGCGTAGGCGCGGCGTACCACCACCCGGCCCCGTTCCGCCAGGGCGTCTGCGATCGGCTTGAAGTCGAAGCCGGCGCCCAGATTGTCCCTGGCGCCGATCGCCAGGTTCTCGTAATCGAGGAAGAGGGCGATGCGTTGTTCTTCGTCCACAGCGGGGAGGGTAGCTATCAGGTAGCCCCGCCCGGGGCGGAGCGGCCAGACTGTCCCCCGGTACGTGAGGAGGACCGTTGCGAGAGTTCGAGGACTACTGGGCGCTGAGCTTCGATTGCTACGGGACGCTGATCGACTGGGAGACCGGAATCGCCTCGGCGCTGCGGCCGTGGGCGGACCGCAGTGGCCTCGGGCTCGATGACGATGCCCTGGTGGCCGCATTCGGCGCCATCGAGACCCTGGTCGAGGGTGAGCACCCCGGCGACCCCTACCCCGAGATCCTGGCCGAGGTCGCCCGCCGGATCGGGGCGGAGCACGGCGCCGAGGTGAGCGCCGCCGATGCCGACGCCTTCGGAGCGTCGGTCGGTGACTGGCCCGCTTTCCCCGATGCGGCGGACGCCCTGACCCGGCTGTCGGCGCGGTACCGGCTGATCATCCTGTCCAACGTCGACCGCCGATCGTTTGCCGCCAGCAACCGGAGGTTGGGGGTGAGGTTCGACCGGATCCTCACCGCCGAGGACATCGGCTCCTACAAGCCCGACCCGGCCAACTTCGCCGCCCTGCTCGACGCGGTGCACGCCGACGGCATCGACCCCAGCCGGCTGCTCCACGTCGCCGAGAGCCTCTACCACGACCATGAGCCGGCGTCGGCGGCCGGCATCGATTCGGTGTGGATCCATCGCCGCTTCGACCGGGACGGCCACGGGGCCACCCATCCCCCGCTCAGCGACGTGACCCCGCGGTGGCAGTTCACCTCGATGGCGGCCTTCGCCGAAACCGCCCTCGCCTGAGGCTGAGACCGCGGGCGCGTTCAGTTACCGCTCTCGGAGAAGTGCTGGTAGTCCTTGAGCGTGTTCCACTCGCCACCCCACTCCCAGCCGGCGCCCCCGAACGCCTCGACCACGCCGTCTCCCCGGAACAGCATCCCCGGCAGCAGGCGGCTGCGGTCGAGGTAGGCGGAGGCCAGCTCGGGAAGCACCACGTCGCCCCGGTGATACGGGTTGTGGAACGGATTGACGTCGATCGCCATCCCGAAGGCGTGCTGGGACCACGAGGTGCCCCCGGTCGCGGGACGGCACACGAAGCTCTCGGTGTTGTTCCCATCGCCGGTCGGCGGGGCGTCGAGCTCGTCCTGACGGGTCACCCGCATCTGCTCGATCGGGAAGCGGAGGTCCCACATGGCCTCGAAGACGCCAGCCACCGACTCGGCCTGGGAGGTGTTGACCAGCAGCTCGCCGGTGTGGGGGCGCCCATCGAACCCCCAGAAGGACACGGTGAGATAGCGGAGCTGGTCGAGGCTCACCGGGCACGCCTCCGACCAGGTGGAGCGGGCCAGGACGTCGTCCGGGACCGGGTCGATGGTGGCGACGAACCGATCACCGCTCGGTGGCAGCAGGTCCTCGGTGACGAAGCGGCGGTCAATCAGCTCGGGCGGGGTGGGTTGCACCTCGCCGAAGCCGCCCTCGGTCACCGGGAGCACCCGGGTCCCCAGCCAGTCGGGTGGCTCGGTGACGCCTTCGGGGAGCGGTGCCCTGGTCGTGGTCGGCACCGCCGTGGTGCTCGTGGTCGCTGGCGCCGTGCCGGTGGTGGCGGTGGTGGCGGCGGAGGTGGTGGTCGTCGGCAGGGTCGGCTCGGGCACCGCCGTCGTCGTGGTGGCGCCGCCGCCGATCCCGCTGCATCCGGACAGGGCGATCGCCACCATGGCGACGGCGGCGGGCAGGCGGGGTCGGTGGGTCATCTACCGACGCTATCGCAGCTGGGTGGCTACCGGCGCTCGGCAGGCATTCCTCACCGGAGGATCAGGCAGCTGTCGCCGAACTCGTGCCAGAGGTAGCCCTGGTCGAGGGCATGGCGGTAGAGCCGGGTGGTGAGATCGGGTCCGGCGACCGCCTCCACCAGATCGAGATGCGAGGCGTGCGGCTCGTGCCATCCGGTGATGAGCCCGTCGACGGCATCGACCCCGGAGGCGGCGGTGACCACGTGGTCGGTGGTGCCGGTGGCGGCCACCACCCCGCCGGTACCGTCCGTGGACGACTCGAGCGCCCTCACCACCGACGTGCCCACCGCCACCACCCGGCCCCCGTGGCCCCTGACCGCGTTGATGGTGGCGGCGGCCGATAGGGTCACCCGGAACCACTCCGGCTGGGGGCGATCGCCGGTCTCCAGCGAGGCCACCCCGGTGTGGAGCACGATCGGCACCACCACGACGCCCTTGGCGACCAGCGCCGCCACCAGATCGGTGGTGAAGGGCCTGCCCGCCGACGTCATCTCGGCCGAGCCCGGCTCGACCCCGTAAACCGTCTGGTAGTCGCCCAACGGCCAGTCGCCGCCGGCGTAGGCGTACCTGATCGGCCTGCCGTGCACCGCCAGGTAGTCGTTGGGGTCGCCCAGCCCGACCAGGTCGGCCACCCACAGCCGGGAGGCGCCCTCGACGTGGTGGCGCAGCATCGCCCGGGCATCCCCCGGCATGGCCAGCGTCTGCGGGTCGAGAGTCGGCCCCGGCTGGGAACCGTGGCGGAACGGGGTACGGACCTCGACCGTCCACCGGTCGGGGGCGAGCGGCGCCGAGAGGTGAAGCAGCACGGCGACGCCGTCGCTGCTGATGGCGGGCACGGCGGCGGGGAGCGTCCGCGAGGTGTTGATCACCAGGGCGTCGCCGGCGCCCAGGTGGTCGATGACGTCCCGGAACACCTGGTCCAGGATCAGACCCGACGATCGCCACCCCACCATCATCCGTACCCCGTCGCGGGGGGTGCCGGTGCGCTCGGGAGGGGCGACCGCTTCGAGCCGGGTGGGCAGCACGAAGTCGAGGATCGGTGTCATCCGGCCACCGACCTGGCCTGGTAGCGGCCGGATGGCAGTGATCCGGTGATCAGGGCCACCACGCCGGGAACGCTGGCCTCCGGGTCGGGCCGGTCGGAGATGTCCTCGCCGGGGAAGGCCTCCTGGTGCATCCGGGTGTTCATGTCGCCGGGGTCGACCCAGTAGACCCGCCACTGCGGGTGCTCGGCGGCGAGGATCTGCGACAGCTGCTCGAGGGCGGCCTTGGACGACCCGTAGCCGCCCCATCCCTCGTATCCCTCGACGGCGGCGTCCGAGGTGATGTTGACCACGGCGGCGCCATCGGTGAGGAGGGGGGCCAGGGTCTGCACCAGGGCCAGCGGGGCGACGACGTTGACCTCGTAGACGGTGCGGAGCACGTCGAGCGGGTAGTCCATCAGCGCCGGCTGCGGCGAGGGCCCGAGCACGGAGGCGTTGTTGACCAGGACGTCGAGACGGCCCAGGGCGGCCACCCGGTGGCGGATGCGGGCGCGATGGGCCGGGTCGGAGACGTCACCGGGAACGGGGATGGCCTCGCCCGGACCCGGGATACCGGCGATGGCGGCGGCCAGATCGTCCGGGTCACGCCCGTCGACCACCACCGTCCAGCCATCGGTCACCAGCGCCGTGGTCAACGCCAGCCCGAGCCCGCGGGAGCCGCCCGTGACCACGGCAACCCGCTTCTTCGGACCGTTCACCGTTCCTCCTGATCTCGTGGTGCCGAGCCTATCCGATCGGCTCGAATATAACAAGTATTATCCGAGTTATTTCGGGAAACGGTTCCTGCGACCTATCATCGGCGGTGATGACCAGCACCCAATCCGGGCTCGCCTCGCTCTCGCCCACCCGGCGCGAGCTGGTCAACCTGCTCAAGAAGCAGGGGGAGGTCGACGTGGAACACCTGGCCGGCCAGGTCGGGTTGAGCCCGTCTGCGGTCCGGCAGCAGCTTACCGCCCTGCACCGCGACGGGCTGGTCACCTACGACGAGACCAGGCACGGGGTGGGTCGCCCCCGCCACCGCTATCGGCTCACCGCCGCCGGCGACTCGCTGTTCCCCCGGGCGTACGCCGAGCTCACCAACGAGCTGCTCGACTACGTGGGCGATTCCGAGCCGGGGCTGGTCGACGAGATCTTCGCTCGGCGGCGCCAGCGCCGCATCGACGGCGCCAGGGCGCGGCTCGCCGGGAAGGGCTTCGAGGCCAAGATCGCCGAGCTGGCTCGGATCCTCGACGATGACGGGTACCTGGCCGAGATGGTCCCGGTAGGCGACGGCTCGTACCTCATCATCGAGCACAACTGCGCCATCCTGGGCATCGCCCTCCGCTACGGCCAGGCCTGCGGCAGCGAGATCGAGTTCATCAGGGCGGTGCTCCCCGAGGCCACCATCGAGCGCATCTCCCACATGGCGAGCGGCGCCCACAACTGCTCGTACACGGTGGTACCCCGATAACGGCGCGTTGGTTCGGCCCGCCCCCGCCTCGAACATCAGCGGATCGCGTGTCACCACGACACGCCACGACCTAAGGTTCGAGAGGGGGCGGTGGTGGAGCGCACCGTGAACGCCGGGTCGAGGATGAGGTGGCGAGAGCCGGTCCGCCCTCCGTCCATCCGTTCGATCAGCAGCTCGACTGCGGTCGCCCCGATCTCCGCGGTGTCCTGGCGCACGCTGGTGAGGGCGACATGGGACAGTGCCGCCAGGCTGCTGTCGTCGTAGCCGACCACCGAGACGTCCTCGGGCACCCGCCGACCGAGCGTCTCCAGCGCCTGGAGCACCCCGAGGGCGGCCAGGTCGTTGGGGGCGACTATGCCGGTGGGCGGCACCCCGCCATCCCACAGCGCCGCCACCCCCTCTGCTCCCCCGGTCTCGGTGTACGACCCGGTAACCAGCCGCATCTGGTCGGCCAGGCCATGGCGTCGCATCGCCCTGCGGTAGCCCTTGGCCCGGTTCTTGGCCCCGGCGCCCCGCCCGCCGGTGATGTGGGCGACGCTCCGGTGACCGAGCCCGACCAGGTGGTCGACGGCGAGACCGATCCCGGCGACGTCGTCGGTGACCACGCTGTCCACCACCCTCGAGGTGCTCTCCCGGCTCGCCAGCACCACCGGCACCTCCCTACCCAGCCGGTCGATGACGGAGGGATCGATCACGGTCCCGGCGAGGACGATGCCGTCGGTGCGCAGCCGGAGCAGCGTCTCCACCGCCTCCACCTCCCGCGCGGCGGAGCGGTCGCCGGTGTTGATCAACGCCTGGTAGTCGGCGTCGTGCGCCGTCGCCGAGATCCCATCGACCACGGCGGTGAAGAACGGGTTGTGCAGATCGGACAGCATCACCCCGATCACGAAGGTGCGGTTGCGCACCAGGCCCTGCGCCATGGCGTTGGGCCGGTAGCCCAGCTCGGCGGCGGCGGCGAGCACCGCCGCCCGCTTGGTGTCGCTGACGTTGGGCTCGCCCCGCATCACCAGAGAGACCAGCGACTTCGACACCCCGGCCCGAGCGGCGACGTCGACGATGGTAGGCCCCCGCCGCCGGGTGGTGCGCTCGGCCATCGGTCACACCCCTCTGCGCTGCCGCTTCCGCTCCGCCTCGTGGGCCGCCCTGGCCACCATCACCTGCTCCCGGTCGCTCACCTCGGGTACTCCGACGTCCCACCAGGCGTCGCCCCCGGTCCAGGTGTACGGATCGGTCCGGAGCACGATCACCGCGGTACGCGCCGCCGACTTGGCCACCAGGAAGGCGGCCTCCAGCTCGGCCAGACCCTCGACCCTGAAGACGATCGCCCCCATCGCCTCCGCCTGGGCGGCGTAGTCGACCTCGATCCGGGCGGATCTCCTGGTGCCCTCGTCCCACCGGTTGTTGAAGGGGACGCCGCCCTTGAACTCCTGGAGCCGCTGGATCACGGCGAAACCGCCGTTGTCGCACAGCACCACGATCATCTTGTGGCCGGACAGCACCGACGAGTAGACATCGGCGTTGGCCATCAGCCAGGAACCGTCGCCGCACATCGAGATCACCTCGCCCTGCGGCGGGGCATGATGGGCGGCGGGTGCGGCGGGCGACCCGGGGCGGCGGGCCATCGCCGCCCCCCACGCCCCCCCGATCTCGTAGCCCATGCAGGAGAAGCCGTACTCGCAGTCGAAGGTGGCGGGCGCCGTCGATCGCCACGTCTTGTTGAGCTCGCCGGGGAAGCCCCCCGCCGCCGCCACCAGGTAGTCCTGCTCGTCGACCAGCCGGTTGACCGCCCCGATCACCTGGGCATACGAGGGCAGCCCGGTGCCGGTGGCGGCCCCCGCCCCGGTCACCTCGTTCACCGTCTGGTTCCACAGTGCCGTCTCGGCGCGTCCCCGGTCAGCCCATTCCTCGGGGGCGTGGTGGCCGGCCAGGGCAACGGACAGCGCCTCGAGGCTGACGGCGGCATCCCCGATCACCGGATGGGCCAGATGCTTGGCGGCGTCGAACCTGCTGACGTTGACCGAGACGAGGCGCAGGTCGTCCTCGCCGAACACCGACCATGACCCGGTGGTGAAGTCCTGGAGCCTGGTGCCGACGGCGACGACCACGTCGGCCCCATCGGCCATGGTGTTGGCACTTGACGACCCGGTCACCCCGAGCGGCCCCACCTGCAGATCGTGGTCCCAGGCCAGGCTTCCCTTCCCCGCCACCGTCTCCGCCACCGGGATGCGGTGGGTGGCGACGAATGCGGCGAGCTGGGTCTCGGCCCCCGAGTAACGCACCCCGCCCCCGGCGACGATCAGCGGTCGTTTGGCGGCCCGGATGATGTCGGCGCCGATCGCCACCTCGACCGGGTCGGGGCCGGGGCGGCGGATCCGGTGGACCCGTTGGGCGAAGAACCGCACCGGGTAGTCGTAGGCCTCGGCCTGGACGTCCTGGGGCAGCCCGAGGAACACCGGGCCACAGCCGGCAGGGTCGAGCAGGGTCGACACCACCTGGGGCATCGTTTGCAGCACCTGGGCGGGGTGGGTGATCCGGTCCCAGTAGCGCACCACGGGGCGGAAGGCATCGTTGACCGTCGTGGTCGGGTTGGTGAACACCTCGGCCTGCTGGAGCACGGGATCGGGGAGCCGGCTGGTGAACGTGTCCCCCGCCAGCAGCAGCACGGGGAGCCGGTTGGCCATGGCGATCCCGGCTGCGGTCACCATCTGCAGGGCGCCGGGCCCGATCGAGGAGGTGGCGATCATCACCTGGCGGCGGCGGCGAGCCTTGGCGAACCCGACCGCGGCCATGGCCATCGTGCCCTCGTGCTGGCCCCGCCAGGTGGGCAGGTCGTCCCCCGCCGCCTGCAATGCCTCGCCGAGGCTGGTGACGTTGCCGTGCCCGAAGATGGCGAACACGCCCGGGAACAGCGGGGCGATCTCACCGGAGTCGAGCTCGGTCCGCTGGGCGACCAGGTAGCGGACCAGCGCCTGCGCCATGGTCAGCCTCACCGTCTCCATGGCTCGCTCCTCCGATCCGGATGGCAACTGCTTGACATGTCCTCGGTGCAGACCGTAACGTACCGCATTGCGTTGGAACGTTCCAAACGCACGAGGAGAGACGGTGCACCTGGCGTTGATCGGAACCGGGCGGATCGGGCGGTACCACGCCGACCTCCTCCGCCGCACCCCCGGGGTCACCCGGATCACGGTCGCCGACGCCGACGCCGACCGCGCCGCCCGGGTCGCCGCCGAGCTCGGGATCGAGGCCGCCCCCACCGTCGATGCCGCCATCGCCGTTTCGGAGGCGGTGGTGATCGCCGCCGCCACCGACGCCCACGCCGAGCTGATCATCTCCGCCACCACGGCCGGCAAGCCCACTTTCTGCGAGAAGCCGATCTCGCTCGATCTCGAGTCGACCCGCAAGGTGGTCGACCACGTCGACGCCACCGGGGCGACGGTCCACATGGGCTTCCAGCGCCGCTTCGACCCCGGGTACCAGGCGGCCCGTGAGCTGGTGGTGAGCGGCGGGCTGGGAACCATCTACGTGATCCGGATGGTCGGCCACGACCCCGAGCCGCCCCACGAGGCGTACATCCCGGTCTCGGGCGGTCTCTTCCGCGATTTCGGGGTCCACGACTTCGACGCCATCCGCTACGTCACCGGCGACGAGGTGGTGGAGGTCTACGCAGACGGCGCCGTGCTCGGCTTCCCGGTGTTCGCCGAGTACGGGGACATCGACACCGGGGTGGCCATCCTCACCATGGGCTCGGGGGCCAAGGGGCTGCTGTCGAGCACCCGCCACGACCCGCACGGCTACGACATCCGCATGGAGTTGTTCGGGTCGGGCGACAGCGTCGTCGTCGGCTGGGACCACCGCACGCCGCTGCGGTCGCTGGAGCCGGGCGGTCCCGGCCTCCCCGCCGACCCCTACCCCAACTTCCAGGCCAGGTTCCGCACGGCATACGAGCGGGAGCTGGCCGCCTTCGTCGAGGTGGCGGCGGGCGAGCGGCCCAGCCCGTGCACCGTCGACGACGCCCTGCAGGCGTTGCGGGTGGCGATCGCCTGCGACCGGTCGAGGGCCGAGCACCGCCCCGTGATGCTCGAGGAGGTCGCATGACCGGGCACAAGGTGGCGGGGGCACCGATCTCGTGGGGGGTGTGCGAGGTACCCGGATGGGGCCACCAGCTCAGCCCGGACCGGGTGCTCGCCGAGATGGCGTCGCTCGGGCTCACCGCCACCGAACTGGGACCCGACGGCTTCCTCCCCGCCGACCCCGCCGAGCTCCGGGCCATGCTCGACCGTCACCGGCTCCAACTGGTGGCCGGCTTCATCCCGGTGGTGCTGCACCGGGAGGCGACCTGGGACCATGAGCGGGTCGAGCTCGAACGCCAGTGCGCAACCCTCGCCGCCGGCGGGGCCGGGATGGTGGTGCTCGCCGCCGCCACCGGCGAGGGTGGGTACGACGTCTCCGCCGACCTCGACGAGACATCGTGGGCCCACCTCGTTGCCGCCATCGACGAGACGACCGACATCGCGGCGCGGTATGGTCTGGCCACGGCACTCCACCCCCACTACGGCACCGTGGTCGAATCGTCCCGACAGATCCACCGGCTGCTCGAGACGAGCTCCGTAGATCTGTGCCTGGACACCGGCCACGTCATGGTCGGAGGCGGCGACCCGGTGGAGATCGCCGTCGCCGCCGCGGCGCGGATCACCCACGTCCACCTCAAGGATGTCGACACCGCGGTTGCCGCCCGCACCCGCGCTCGCCAGATCACCTACCACCAGGCGGTGGTGGAGCGGATGTATCAGCCGCTGGGCCGCGGCGACCTGGACCTGACGGCAATCCTCGCCGCCCTCGACGGCGCCGGATTCGACGGCTGGATCGTGCTCGAGCAGGACACCGTGGTGCCCACCGAGCCCGAACCGGGCGCCGGACCGGTGGCAGACGCCGGGGTGTGCGTGGAGTTCCTTCAGCAAGCAATGGAGGCGGCATGACCGCCCCCAATCCCCACAGACACGGAAGAGGAGACAACGAGATGCGAAACAGACTCTGGGTGTTCCTGCTGGCACTGCTGATGCTGGGTGCATCGGCCTGCACCGCGGCGGACGATCCCGGTGCAACGGATGCCACCACCGACGGAGACACGGGGACCACTGCCGACAGCGGCGACGGGGTCGCCCAGCGCGACTTCCGTTTCGTGGTGGTGACCCACGGCCAGGCGTCCGACCCGTTCTGGAGCGTCGCCGCCAACGGCGTCGCCGCCGCCGGCCGCGACATGGGGGTCACCACCGAGTACCAGGCGCCCACCTCGGGCACCTTCGACCCGGTGGAGATGGCCCAGCTCATCGAGGCGGCCGTCGCCTCCCAGCCTGACGGGCTGGTGGTGAGCATCCCCGATCCGGACGCCCTCGGGCCCGCCATCCAGGCGGCGGTCGACGCCGGGATCCCGGTGATCTCGATGAACTCCGGCTCCGACGTGTTCGCCGAATTCGGGGTGCTGGTCCACGTCGGCCAGACCGAGTACGAGGCGGGGCTCATCGCCGGGCAGCGGATGGCCGAGGCCGGCGTCACCAGCGCCCTGTGCATCAACCAGGAGGTGGGCAACGCCGCCCTCGACCTGCGCTGCGAGGGCTTCACCGACGGCCTCGGGGGCACGGTCGAGGTGATCCCGGTCGACCTGGCCGATCCGACAGGTGCCCAGGCGACGATCTCCGGCGCCCTGTCCGCCAACGCCGACGTCAACGGCATCCTCACCCTGGGCCCGACCGGTGCCCTGCCCACCATGGCGGCGCTGGCCGAGGCGGGGGCGGACATCTCCCTGGCCACCTTCGACCTCGGCCCCGAGGTGCTGACCGCCATCGACGAGGGGACCATGCTGTTCGCCATCGACCAGGCGCAGTACCTGCAGGGCTACCTGCCCATCGTGCTCCTCACCCAGTACCTCGAGACCGGGGCCATCCCGCTGGGATCGGTCGATCGGGTGATCCTGACCGGACCGCAGATCGTCACCGCCGAGACCGCGGCGTCGGTGGTCTCCGCATCGGAGGCCGGGCTGCGCTGACAACGAGAACCGGGTGTGGGGGGCTCCTGCTCCCCACACCGGTACCTCGACCGGAGGGAGGACCGCCGTGACCACCGAATCGGAAACCATCGAGCAGGCGCCTGGGCCGCCGGACATACCCGACGAACGGGTGAGACGGGTCGGGGGCTTCGCCCGGTTGATGACCAGACCCGAGATCGGCGCCATCGCCGCCCTGGTGGTGGTGTGGGTGTTCTTCGCCATCGTGGCCTGGGACAACAACTTCGTCAGCATGGCGGCAACGGCGTCGATCCTGAACCGGGCGGCACCGCTCGGCATCCTTGCCGTTGCCGTCGCCCTGCTGATGATCGCCGGCGAGTTCGACCTGTCGATCGGCTCGCTGATCGGCTTCGCCGGCATCGGCATCATGCTGATGGTGACCCCGGGGAGCCAGGGCGGGTTCGGTCTGGCGCTGGGGCCGGCCATCGTGATCGCCCTGGCGATAACCCTGGTCGCCGGGTTCTTCAACGGGATCCTGGTGGTGACCACGAAGTTACCGTCGTTCATCATCACGCTTGGCGGTCTCTTCATCTTCCGGGGGCTGGCGACGGCGGCGGCCCGGATCCGCACCTCGCGCACCCAGCTCGGCGGCTTCACCGACATCCCCGGCTACGAGACCCTCAACGCCCTGCTCGGGCAGAAGATCGGGATCTTCGGGGCCAACTTTGACATCGCCATCCTGTGGTGGATCGGGCTCACCGCGCTAGCGACCTGGGTGATGCCCCGCACAAAGGGGGGGAACGGGATCTACGGGGTCGGCGGCGACCCCACCGCCTCGCGTAACGTGGGGGTGCCGGTCAACGGGCTCAAGATCTCCCTGTTCATGCTCACCGCCTTCGCCGCTTTCCTGGTGGCATTGACCCAGGTCACCCAGTTCGGCGGAGCCGACTCGCTACGGGGCGAGCAGCAGGAGTTCAACGCCATCATCGCCGCCGTGGTCGGAGGGGTCCTCCTCACCGGCGGCTACGGATCGGTGGTGGGCGCCGCCGTCGGGGCGCTCATCTTCGCCCTGGTACAGCAGGGCATCACCATCACCGGCGTCGATGCCGACTGGTTCAAGGTCTTCGTGGGGGCGATCCTGGTGCTCGCCGTCATCTTCAACAACTACATCCGGCAACGGGCACAGAAGCGGTGAGTGTGATGATCCACAACGACTCCATGAGCATCCCGCCGATCCTCGAGGTCAGGAGCATCTCGAAGTACTTCGGGTCGGTCATCGCCCTCCAGGACGTCTCGATGTTCGTCAGACCCGGCGAGGTCACCTGCCTGCTCGGCGACAACGGCGCCGGGAAGTCGACCCTGATCAAAACGCTGTCAGGGGTGCACAAACCGACCGAGGGCGAATACCTGTTCCAGGGCGAACCGGTCGAGTTCGACTCGCCCCGCCAGGCGCTCGACCGGGGCATCGCCACCGTGTACCAGGACCTGGCCATGATCCCGCTGATGTCGATCTGGCGGAACTTCTTCCTCGGCTCCGAGCCGACCAAGGGGATGCCGCCGCTGCGGCGCTTCGACGTGACCCATGCCAAGGAGGTCACCCGCGAGGAGATGTCCAAGATGGGCATCGACATCCGCGACCCCGATCAGCCGGTGGGGACGCTGTCGGGCGGCGAGCGCCAGTCGGTGGCCATCGCCCGGGCGGTCTACTTCGGGGCCAAGGTCCTGATCCTCGACGAGCCGACGGCGGCGCTCGGGGTGAAGCAGGCCGGGGTGGTGCTCCGCTACATCCTCCAGGCCAAGCAGCGGGGCATCGGGGTGATCTTCATCACCCACAACCCGCACCACGCCTACCCGGTGGGCGACCACTTCGTCATCCTGCGCCGCGGCACCGTGTACGGGGACTACGCCAAGGCGGACGTCCCCCTGGAGCAGCTGGTGTCGATGATGGCGGGCGGCGCCGACCTCGAGGCGCTCAGCCACGAGCTGGAGACGGCCTCCCGCACCGACACCGGCCGTGCCGCCGAGGAGCTGGCGGAGGCGGCCGAGGCCTTCCACGCCCAGGCCGCCGAGGCCACGGAGACCGCCCGGGCCGCCGAGGCCACGGAGGCGCCGAAAGGCGAATGAGCCACGACCTGGTGACGATGGGGCGGGTCGGGGTCGACCTGTACCCCGACCGGAGCCGGGTGCCGCTGGCGGAGGTGGAGACCTTCTCCAGGTTCCTCGGCGGGACGGCGACCAACGTGGCCGTCGCCTGCGCCCGCTACGGCCACCGCACCGCGGTGATCACCAAGGTGGGCGACGACGGGTTCGGCACCTACGTACGGCAGGCGCTCCGCCGGTTCGGGGTCGACGACCGGTTCGTCGGCACCGATCCCGAGCTGCGCACCCCCGTGGTGTTCTGCGAGATCCACCCGCCCGACCACTTCCCCATCCTGTTCTACCGCCAGCCCAAGGCCCCCGACCTCAACCTGCGCACCGAGGAGCTGGACATCGAGGTAATCGCCGCCGCGGGGATCCTGTGGACGACGGGGACCGGTCTCTCCGAGGAGCCGTCGCGCACCACGACCCTCGACGCCCTCGACGCCAGGAAGGGCGGGGACGGGCTGGCCACCATCCACGACCTCGACTACCGAGCGGTGTTCTGGAGCTCGGCGGCGCAGGCGGGAGTACGGCAGCGGGAGGCACTGGCCCGGGCCACCATCACCGTCGGCAACCTCGAGGAGTGCGCCGTCGCCGTCGGCGAGGCATCGCCCGAGGTGATGGCGGGACGGATCCTCGACCTCGGGGTCGAGGTGGCCATCGTCAAGCAGGGACCCGCCGGGGTGTCCGCCTACACTGCCGACGGTTCGCACACCGCGCCGCCCGTGGTCATCGACGTGGTGAACGGGCTGGGCGCAGGGGACGCCTTCGGGGGGGCGGTCTGCCACGGGCTGCTGTCGGGGTGGGGATGGCAGGACACCATCGCCTTCGCCAACGCCGCCGGTGCCTACGTGGCCGGTCAGCTCGCCTGCGCAGACGCCATGCCCGACGAGGCGGCGGTGCGGGCCCTGATGGCCTCAGGGGGTCGGTGACCCGTGCCCCCAGCCCGCCACCAACTCGACGGCGGCGTCGGTGACCCCCGCCTGGCGGGGAAGATCGGGATCGCCGGTGACCACCTCGACCACGGCGGCGGCGAACAGCTCCGCCAGGGTGTCCTCCCCCGCCCCGGTCGAGCCCCACTCGGCCTCGAGGTCGGTGCCCTGGGCGGCGGCGAAGGCGGCCCTGGTCTCGTCGTCCACGCACACCGCGTCGAGATGGTGGCCGATCTCGTGGACCAGCGATGCCGTGAGCCGCGGTGCCGTTGCCGGCACCCGCACCACCACGGTGCGGTCGTCCGGCAGGTAGCGGGCCCGGTCGGCCAGGTCGCGATCGCTCTCGATGCGCAGCCCCTCGAGACAGGCGGTGCGGGCGGGCATCGCCCGGCGTACCAGGGCGACCACATCGGCCGCCAGCATCTCGACGTCGTCGGGCATCGCCGGGTCGAGCTGCACGGATCCGGCGCCGCCACAGGCGACGATCATCGCCAGCACCAGTACCACCGGGGCACGCATCGATGACCATTCTGGACGATGCCGCCTTCACCGAGCTGCTCCGGCTGCGGGCCGAGACGCCGGAAGCCGTGGCCGACCGGGCCGCCCGCCGGCTGCGTCGCCCGCTGCTGGTGGGCGACAAGCGGCTGCTGATCGTCGCCGTCGACCACCCCGCCCGGTCCATCCTCGGGGTCGGTGACGACCCGTGGGCGATGGCGGACCGGCGCCGGCTGCTCACCCACACCATCCGGGCGCTGCGTCGCCCCGGAGTCGACGGGGTGCTCGCCTCGCCGGACATCCTCGAGGACCTGCTGCTGCTCGGTGAGCTGGAGACCAGGGTCGTCCTCGGGTCGATGAACCGGGGCGGGCTGACCGGCACGGTGTGGGAGCTGGACGACCGGTTCACCGGGCACGACGCCGCCACCATCGAGCGGCTCGGGTTCGAAGGCGGGAAGATGCTGCTCCGGATCGACCCGACCGACCCGGGTACCCTCGCCACCATCGAGTCCTGCGCCGCCGCCGTCACCGCCCTGGCCAGCCGGCGGTTGATCGCCATGGTCGAGCCGCTCCCCGCCTTCCGTGATCGGGACGGCATGGTGCGGGTCACCACCGACCCCGACGCCCTGGTGAGGGCGGTGTCGGTGGCGTCGGCGCTGGGCGCCACCTCCGCCTACACCTGGCTCAAGCTGCCCGCGGCAGCAGATCCGGGGCGGATGCTCGATGCCACCACCCTGCCCGTGCTCCTGCTCGGCGGCGACCCCGGTGGGGACGTCGAGGGCCTGGTCGGGTCGTGGGCCCGGGCGATGGCCTTCCCCCAGGTGCGGGGGCTGGTGGCCGGGAGGAGCCTGGTCTTTCCCGTAGACGGGGATGTGGAGCGCTGGGTGGACACCGCCGTCGAGATCGTGCACGGGCCATGACCTGGTTCCGTCCTGCGGGAACCCTCGCCGCCGATGGGGACCCGGTCTCGCTCGACCCGGCCGGCGCCGGCTGGGAGTACTGCGGGCTCCGGGTGATCGCCGCCGCCCCCGGATCGAGCACCGGGATCGACCTGGACGGGACCGAGGCTGCGGTGGTGCCGCTGTCCGGGGCGTGCACGGTGGAGCTGGACGATGGGCGCCGGTTCGTGCTGACCGGGCGGGCCTCGGTGTTCGCCGCCGTCCCCGACGTCATGTACCTACCCCCCGCCACCCGGTTCTCCCTCACCACAGGGAGCGGTGGCGAGTTCGCCGTCGCCACCGCCGCCGCCGACCGACCGGGGGACCCGATCCACCGCTCCGCCGCCGGCATCGGGATCGAAGTGCGCGGCGCCGGCCCGGCCTCCAGGCAGGTGAACGACCTGCTCCCCGCCGGCGTCCCCGGACCGCAGCGGCTGATCGTGGTCGAGGTGCTGACCCCGGCGGGCAACTGGTCGTCGTACCCGCCCCACAAGCACGACGAGGCGACCGCCGACGAGGCCGCCCTCGAGGAGATCTACTACTTCCGGGTGGCGGGCGAGCGCGGGTTCGGGTTGCACCGCACCTACACCGCCGACGGCGCTGTCGACGAAACCGTCACCGTCGGTGACGGCGACGTCTACCTGGTCCACCGGGGCTACCACGGACCATGCGTCGCCGCCCCCGGTTACGACCTGTACTACCTCAACGTGATGGCAGGCCCCGAGCGGCGCTGGTCGATCTGCTTCGACCCTGCCCACCGCTGGGTCATGGATACTTGGGCCGGACAGGCTCCCGACCGACGGCTCCCCATGACCGGGGCGGCCGGATGATCTCCAACGAAAGGAAACCGCAATGCGTGACCTCACCATCCTTCTCGACATGACCGTCGGTCGAGTGGCCGACATCACCGAGGCGATCGTCGGTGCCGGGGTGAACCTGTCGGCCGGCTGCCTCTTCCAGAGGACCGAGGGCAGGGTGGGCCACATCGCCGTCGCCGACGAGGACGTGGCCGCCGTGGTCGACATCGTCGCCCGCTACGGGGCGACCGTGGTCGACGACCGGGAATGCGTCGTGGTGGAACCGGGCTACCCCGGCGGCGCCGCCGTCGTCGCCCGCAAGGTGGCCGACTCGGGGGTTCCCGTGCTCATCGTCTACCACGGGGCCAGGGGCGAGATCATCATCGGGACCACCGAGACCGCCACAGCCAGGGCCGCCCTCGGCATCGACTGACCGTCTCGGGGGGGGGTATCGGTCGGATCACCAGTGAGCGTCCCGGACTCGGCTACCCGGCGGGCACCTCGGGAGCCCCGTCCCCGGTCCAGATCGTATGGAAGACGCGGCCGCGGGGCTGGTCGACCCGCTCGTAGGTGTGGGCACCGAAGTAGTCGCGCTGCGCCTGGATCAGGTTGGCGGGAAGCCGGCGACTGCGGTAGGCGTCATAGAACCCGAGGGCGCTGGCGTAGGCGGGGACGGGGATCCCGGCAGCGATGGCAGAAGACACCACCCGACGCCATCCGTCCTGGCTGCGGGCGAGGGCGTCGGCGAAGAAGCCGTCCACCAGCAGGCTGGGGAGGGCGGGGTGGCGCCCGAACGCTGCGGTGATGTCGTCGAGGAACCGGGCACGGATGATGCACCCGCTGCGCCACAGCTGGGCGATCCGCCCCAGGTCGAGGGCCCATCCGTGCTCGGCGGCGGCGGCGGAGATGAGGGCGAACCCCTGGGCGTAGCTGACGATCTTGGAGGCGTACAGGGCGTCGTGGACGGCAGCGACGAGGCCGTCCCGGTCGGTGATCGCTGGCTCGGGACCGGCGAGGATGGCGGCGGCGTGCTCCCGCTGGTCGGGGTCCGACGACACCACCCGGGCGTACACCGCTTCGGCCACCAGGGTGGTTGCCGAGCCCAGCTCCATCGACGAGATCACCGTCCATTTGCCGGTGCCCTTCTGCCCGGCTGCGTCCAGGATCTGTTCCACCCTTGGCCCGGTGTCGTCGCTCACGGCGAGTATGTCGGCGGTGATGTCGATGAGGTACGAGTCGAGCACCCCGGTGCTCCACTGGCGGAAGATCGCCGCCATCTCCGGGTGCGACAGCCCGAGTCCCACCCCGAGCAGGTGGTAGGCCTCGGCGATGAGCTGCATGTCGCCGTACTCGATCCCGTTGTGGACCATCTTGATGTAGTGGCCGGCGCCGTCGGGCCCCACCCAGTCGCAGCAGGGCACCCCGTCGGGGGTCCGGGCGGCGATGGCGGTGAACATCCCGGCCACCTCGGGCCAGGCCGACGGAGAGCCGCCCGGCATGATCGACGGCCCGTGCCGGGCACCCTCCTCGCCCCCCGAGATCCCGGCCCCGATGTAGCGGAACCCGGCGGCCTCGACCGCGGCGGTGCGGCGGATGGTGTCGGTGAACAGCGAGTTGCCCCCGTCGATGACGATGTCACCGGGATCGAGCAACGGCATCAGCAGGTCGATAAAGCCGTCGACCGGGGCTCCCGCCTTCACCATCAGCACCACCCGGCGGGGACGGTCCAGCATCGCCACCAGCTCGGCCACCGAGGAGGCGGCGGTGATCTCGGGGCGGTCACCCTCGCCGGCCATGAACGCCTCGGTGACCGAGGCGGTGCGGTTGTGGACGGCGACCCGGTAGCCGTGGTCGGCCAGGTTGAGGACGAGGTTCTGGCCCATCACGGCCAGCCCGATGAACCCGAGATCGGCGGTGGTCATGGGCGCCACTGTATCCGGTGCGCCCCACCCGGTACCGAGGCCGGCTCGGTACCATCACCCCATGTCCCCGATGTCAGGGCTTCGCCGCCACGCCCTCCCCCTTCTCCGGTGACCGGTCCCACCACCAGGCTGCTGATCGACCCTCCGTTCACGCTGGAGCGGTACGTCGCCGCCGGCGGCGGCACCGGGATCGACCGGGCCCGCACCCTCGGCCCGCGGGGGACGATCGACGAGCTGGCGGCGGCCGGGCTGCGGGGCCGGGGGGGTGCCGGCTTCCCCATCGCCACCAAATGGCGCTCGCTGCTGGGCGGCGGAGGGGGCACCCGCTACGCCGTCTGCAACGGCGCCGAGGGTGAGCCGGGCACCTTCAAGGACCGGGCGCTGCTGCGCGCCAACCCGTACGCCGTGCTCGAGGGTCTGGTCATCGGCGCCCTCACCATCGGCGCCGGCGACGCCTACGTCGCGGTCAAGTCGAGCTTCACCCGGGAGATCGCCCGGCTGAGCGAAGCGATGGCCGACATGGCGGCGAAGCGCTTCCTGGGGGACGTCGAGGTCCATCTGGTGACCGGCCCCGACGAGTACCTGTTCGGCGAGGAGAAGGCCATGCTCGAGGTGATCGAGGGCAACGACCCGCTCCCCCGCTGGCTCCCCCCGTACCTCCATGGGCTGTACGCCACCGCCCCCCAGCTCGGATGGGAGGCGAGCGAGCCGTCGCCGGAGGAGGGCCCGGGTGGCGGGGCCAACCCCACGCTGGTCAACAATGCCGAGACCCTGGCCCAGGCGGCGTGGATCCTGGCCAACGGGGCCGATGCCTTCCGGCGGCTGGGAACCGAACGCTCCCCGGGAACCGTGCTCGCCACCATCGTCGGCGACGTCACCACGCCGGGCGTGTTCGAGGTGCCGATGGGGACCCGGTTGGCCCACCTGATCGAGCGTGCGGGTGGGATGGGGGAAGGCCGGTCGTTCAAGGCGGCGTTCCCCGGGGTGGCCAACGCCGTGCTCACCGCCCAGGACATCAACATCCCGCTCACCTATGAGGACTTCGAGCAGATCGGCTCGGGACTAGGGGCGGGGGGATTCATGGTCTACGACGACACCGCCTGCATGGTCGAGGTGACCGCCACCCTGTCCCGGTTCCTGTACGTCGAGTCGTGCGGGCAGTGCCTGCCGTGCAAGCTGGGGACCGGGCACATCACCGGGGCGCTGGAGCGGATCCGTGACGGGTCCGGATCCGATAACGACCTCGACCTGATCGAGGAGAGGCTCCGGGTGGTCGCCGACGGCAACCGCTGCTACCTCCCCGTCCAGGAGCGCAACCTGGTTTCGAGCGTGCTGCGCAACCTCCCCGCCGACTTCGCCGCCCACCTCGAAGGCTGGTGCCCGTCCCAACGCACCGACTACCCGCTGCCCAAGCTGGTCGACCTTGCCGACGGGGTCGCCGAGTACGACCCGAACCAGCAGCGCAAGCAGCCGGACTGGACATATCGTTGATCAGCCCGGCCCGGCCAACCTCCCCGGCCCGACCAACTTTGAGCGCCTCACACCACCCTGCAGCGTCACCCGCTCAAAGTTTGCGGGGCATGACTCCGGCCCGGCCAACTTTGAGCGCCTCACACCACCCACCAGCGTCACCCGCTCAAAGTTTGCGGGGCATGACCCCGACCGGCGGGGCAAGTCGCAGGGGGGCGTATCGTGGGGTGACGGCACGTGCCCGCCGCGCAGCAGAGAGGGGAGCAGGGTGGCCACACCGCACAAACGGATCAGCCCCAGCCTGTGGGCCAGCAAGAAGCCGTTCGGCATCGGTGAGCAGCGCCCCAACAACTACCTCGAGCTGACCAGGGCGGCCTGGGAGAACAAGGATCGGCTCCGCTACGCCTGGCGCATCCTCGACCACGGTGTGTGCGACGGGTGCTCGCTGGGCACCGCGGGCATGACGGACTGGACCCTCGACGAGATCCACCTGTGCAACATCAGGTTGCGGCTGCTGCGGCTCAACACCCAGCCCGCCCTCGACCCTTCGGTGATGGATGACGTCGCCGCCCTGCGACGTCGATCGGGCAAGGAGCTACGGGAACTGGGTCGAGTTCCCCACCCGATGATCCGCCGCCGCGGCGACACCGGGTTCACCCGGATCGGGTGGGACGAGGCGCTCGACCTGATCGCCGGGCGGATCACCGCCAGCACCCCCGATCGGCTCGGCTTCTACCTCACCAGCAGGGGCATGCCCAACGAGAACTACTACGTCGCCCAGAAGGCGGTGCGGGCGATGGGGACCAACTCGGTCGACAACGCCGCCCGCGTCTGCCATTCCCCCAGCACCTTCGGGCTCAAGGAGGCGATCGGCGTCGGGGCCACCACCTGCTCGTACCGTGACTGGATCGGAAGCGATCTGGTGGTGTTCATCGGGTCCAACGTCGCCAGCAACCAGCCGGTGGGGATGAAGTACCTGCACCACGCCCGCAAGGCCGGCACCAAGGTGGCGATGGTCAACCCGTACCGCGAGCCGGGGATGGAGCGCTACTGGGTGCCGTCCAACGTGGAGAGCGCCCTGTTCGGCACCAGGATCACCGACAGGTTCTTCCAGGTGACGGTGGGTGGGGACGTCGGCTTCCTCAACGGCACCCTGAAGCACATGATCGAGCAGGGCTGGGTCGACCACGATTTCGTCGACCGCCACACCACAGGGTTCGACAGGTTGACCGAGACGCTCGCCGGGCAGTCGTGGGAGGACCTGGAGGCGGCTGCCGGTCTCCCTCGCTCCGAGATGGCGGCGCTCGCCCAGATGCTCCACGAGGCGAAGACGGCGGTGCTGGTGTGGTCCATGGGGGTCACCCAGCACGTGTTCGGCGAGGACGGGGTGCGGTCCATCATCAACCTGGGGCTGTCGAAGGGGTTCGTGGGCCGCCCCAAGTGCGGGCTGATGCCGATCAGGGGCCACTCCGGGGTCCAGGGCGGTGCCGAGATGGGGGCCTACGCCACCGTCTTCCCCGGGGGCGCCCCCATCGACCAGGCCTCGGCGGCAGAGCTGTCGGCGACCTGGGGGTTCCCGGTCCCCGACCGGCCGGGGATGACGGCACCGGAGATGATCGACGCCGCCCACGCCGGCGACCTCGACGTCCTGTTCTCGGTCGGGGGCAACTTCCTCGAGGTGCTCCCCGAGCCCGACTACGTCGACGAGGCGTTGGGCCGGATCTCGCTTCGGGTCCACATGGACATCGTGGTGTCGACCCAGATGCTCGCCGACCCCGCCGACATCGTCCTGGTGCTCCCCGCCACCACCCGCTACGAGATGGTCGGGGGCTGCACCGAGACGTCCACGGAGCGGCGGGTGATCTTCAGCCCCGAGATCGAGGGGCCCCGCATCGACCAGGCCAGACCGGAATGGGAGGTGCTGGGCGAGCTCGCCGCCAGGGTCCGGCCCGACCGGGCGGCTGCGGTGCGGTTCG
>JBPCMS010000040.1:0-26290 GCA_051002015.1 Acidimicrobiia bacterium | reverse complement strand
TCACCCTCACCTGGGGGGCGGCATCGGACAACGTCGGCGTCACCGGGTACGTCGTCAAGCGGAACGGCGCCGACATCGCCACCGTCACCGGCTTGACCTACCTCGACGTCGACGTCGCCGCCGCCGTGACCCACACCTACACCGTGCATGCCAAGGACGCCGCAGGCAACCAGTCCGTCGCCTCCAACGGTGTCGACGTGCTCATCGCGGACACCACCGCACCGACCGTGTCGATCGACGCCCCTGCCGGGGGGACCACCGTCTCCGGCACGATCACCGTGACCATGACCGCCACCGACGACGTTGCCGTGTCTTCGGTCCAACTCGTGGTGGACGGGGCCACCGTCGCCACCCTCACCACCGCGCCGTACGACCACGCCTGGGACACCACCACGGTCGCCGACGGCACCCACACCCTCACCGCCGTGGCCACCGACTCCGCCGGAAACGCCACCACGTCGGCCGCGGTGTCGGTGACCGTCGACAATCCCGAACCGGTCGCCCAGTTCACCGCCAGTGCCACCACCGTCTCGGTCGGGCAGGTGATCACCTTCACCGATGCCCATACCGGGAGCCACCGCCGCCTGGTGACGTTCGGCGACGGGTCGAGCCTCTCCACCCGCAGTCAGACCTTCACCAAGAGCTACGGCACCCCCGGAACGTATGTGGTCACGCTGCAGACGGTCGACCTCCTCACCGGACTGCGGGGCAGCCTCAGCCTGACCATCACCGTCCAGGCGCCCACCGGCATCCTGTCGATGCGCTAGCCCGTCGCGCTCGGCGCGGGCCGGGATCACCCGCCCTGACGCTGCGAACAAGCGCGGCGCTCACCGACGCCCAGCCGGCATCCATCCGAAGCGCCGGCCAGGTTGGGGTCGAAGCTCCACGCCTCCTTTAGCCGCCTTGAGCGCTTGATCAACACGGCCAAACGAGCCAACAACGGAACGATGTCCCTGCGGCAACCCACCTCCACTAGCGGAACGATGTGTCGACGGTTCCACCGGAACGATGTCCTGGCGGCCTCACCTACCCTCCGGTGGCATGGACGGCGCACAGGTGCGGTACCGGGTCGTGGTCTCCGGCCGGGTGCAGGGGGTCTGGTTCCGGGAGTCGTGCCGCCGCCACGCCGTGTCGCTCGGGTTGGCCGGATGGGTGGCCAACCGGGCCGACGGCGCGGTGGAGGCCGTGTTCGAGGGGCCCGAGCTCGCCGTGGCTCGGGCCGTGGCCTGGTGCCGCACCGGGCCGCGGTACGCCGAGGTGACCGGCATCGAGGTGCGCCAGGAGCCGCTTGCCGGGGCGAGCGGATTCGCCGTCCGCTGACGGTTGGGCGACACCGCGGTCGCACGACGGGTTGCCCCCGGGCCCCGGTACCGTACCGGTGATCGCCAGCCGGGAGCCCGTGGTGGCCGTTCCCAACCGAATCCTCATCCCGCTGGTGCTGGTGCTCGTCTTGAGCCTGCTGGCAGCCTGCGGCGGTGACGACGCCGATGGCGAGGACGTGGCCTCGCTCTCCGGTGGGGACGGCGCGGGAGGAGACGGAGGACGCCAGGGCATCGAGGACGCCCTGCTCGACTTCACCGCCTGTCTGCGCGACCGGGGCGTCGAGGTGCCCGACGTCCAGCTCGACGCCTCGGGCGCACCCATCATCCGGCCCGAGGACATCGCCGGGATCGATCTCGAGTCACCCGAGGTGCAGGGAGCGGCCGATGCATGCCTCCCCATCCTCACCGACGCCGGCGCCTTCTCCTTCGCCGATGATCCCGAGCTGCAGGCGCTGCTCCAGGACGGGCTGCAGGAGTTCGCGGTGTGCATGCGGCGTCAGGGCATCACCGACTTCCCCGATCCGGACGCCTCCGCCGCCATCCCCTTCCCGATCACGGCATTCACCGATTTCGCCGACCTGGGATTCCAGGACGCTCTCGACCTGTGCCGCCGCCAGGTCGGCATACCTGGACTGGGCGAGTGAACCGACGCCTCGCCATACCGCTCGGGATCCTCGCCCTGATCCTGGCCGGTATCGCCGTCTTCGTCGCCGTCGACCGAATCGGTGACGACACCGCCACCGCCGACCCGGTGTCGTCTCCCCCGGCAACGGTGGAGGTCGTCCGCACCGACCTGGTGGAGCGGGAGACCCTCGACGGCACCCTCCGCTACCGGTCCCCCCGCACCCTGTACGCCTCGGGGACCGGGACCATCACCGGTCTCCCCGAGGGCGGCGCCGTGATCGCACGGGGCGAGGCGGCGTACGAGCTCAACGGTCTGGCGGTGATCACCATGTTCGGGGACCGGCCGATGTGGCGCATCCTCGACGAGACGGTCACCGACGGCGCCGATGTCGCCCAGCTCGAGACCAACCTGGAGGCGCTCGGGTTCACCGCAGACGGCGGGCTCGTCGTCGACGACACCTTCGACGACGCCACCACCACCGCCGTCGAGGCCTGGCAGGCGTCGCTGGGACGGGAGGAGACCGGGATCGTCGGTCTGGGCGACGTCGTGTTCGTGTCCGGTCCGATCCGGGTCGGTGTCGCCGCCACCGCGGTCGGGGCGGTCATCGCCCCCGGCGCCCCGGTGTACGCCGTATCCGCCCGCAACCATGAGGTGGTGGTGCTGCTCGACGCCGATCGCCAGGACCTGCTCACCGCCGACGACGAGGTGTCGATCACGCTTCCGGACGACGCCGTCACCACCGGCACCGTACGCCAGGTGAGCCGGCTGGTCATCACCACGGACGGCGCCGACGGCGAGGGGCGACGGGTGGTGGAGGTGACCATCGAGCTCGCCGACGAGAGCCTGGTGATCGACCTCGACGAGGCCCCGGTCGACGTCGACGTCGCATCGAGCACCGCCCGGAACGTGCTCGCCGTCCCGGTGGAGGCGTTGCTCGCCCTGGCCGAAGGCGGCTACGCGGTCGAGGTCGCCGAGGAATCGACCACCCGGCTGGTCGGGGTCGAGATCGGCGCCTTCGCCGACGGGCTGGTCGAGATCGTCGGTGAGGTGGAACCGGGCCAGCGCGTCGTCGTCGCCGGCTGATCATGACCGCCGTCCTCGCGCTCGACACCGCCGGCAAGGTCTATCCCGGTCCACCACGCGTCACCGCCCTGGCGGACATCGATCTGATCATCGAGCCCGGCGAGCTGACCGCGGTGGTGGGCCCGTCGGGTTCGGGCAAGTCCACCCTGCTCAACCTGATGGGGGCCCTCGATCTGCCCACCAGCGGAACGGTCAGGGTCGACGGCGTCGATCTGGCCACGCTGTCGGACGGCGAGCTGTCCGGGCTGCGCTCGCACCGCATCGGGTTCGTGTTCCAGGACTTCTTCCTGATCGAGGGGATCGACGCCACCGCCAACGTGGCCGAGGCGCTGATCTACCGCGGGGTGCCCCGCCGCAGGCGTCTCGCCGCCGCCACCGAGGCTTTGGCCCGGGTCGGGCTCGGCCACCGGCTCGACCACCGGCCCGACCAGCTCTCCGGGGGCGAGCGGCAGCGGGTGGCCATCGCCCGGGCGCTGGTGGGCGACCCCGGGATCGTCTTCGCCGACGAGCCGACCGGGAACCTCGACACCGCCACCACCGCCGAGATCGCCGACCTGCTGGTCGAGCTCAATGGCGCAGGCTCCACCATCGTGGTGATCACCCACGACGCCGAGGTGGCCTCCCGCTTTCCCCGCATCGTCACCCTGCGCGACGGGCGGGTCGTCTCCGACGGGGCCCCGGCGTGAGGAGCCCAGACCTGAGGAGCCCACATCTGAAAAGCAGCGTCCGCACCGCCGACCTGGTCGGGCTGGGCGCCCGCGGCCTCACCGCCCACCCCGCCCGAGCGGTGCTGACCGCGGTGGGCATCGCCATCGGCATCGCCGCCATCGTCGCCGTCATCGGGATCTCGGCCTCGGGGCGGGCCGACCTCATCCGCACCCTCGACCGGCTGGGCACCAACCTGCTCCGGGTCACCCCCGGCTCCGGGATCCTCGGCGGCGGCACCGAGGTGCCCGAGGAGGCCGGGGTGATGGCGGCCAGGATCGGCCCGGTGGAGTCGGCCACCCAGGTGACCTCGGTCGATGCCACGGTGCGCCGCAACCACCTCATCGGGGAGCTGGAGACCGGCGGGATCGGGGTGTTCGCCGCCCGGACCGACCTTGTCGACGAACTGAGCTCGGACCTCGCCTCCGGACGCTTCATCGACGCCGCCACCGAGCAGGTCCCCGCCGTTGTGCTGGGCGAAGTCGCCGCCGAGCGGCTGGGGATCACCGACCTCGATCCCCGACCCCGGGTGTTCATCGGGGGCACCTGGTTCACCGTGATCGGGGTGCTCGACGAGATGCCCCTCCACCCCGACCTCGAGCGGGGGGCGCTGATCGGCTACCCGGTGGCGGCCGAGCTGTTCGACACCACCCAGTCCCCAACCACGCTCTACGTCCGCGCCGACCCCGATTCGCTCAACGACGTCGCCGAGGTGATCCCGGCCACCGTCAACCCGCAGCAACCAGACGCCGTCGAGGTCACCCGCCCCGCCGACGCCCTGCTGGCGAGAAGGGCGGCAGACCAGGCGCTCACCGGGCTGCTCATCGGGCTCGGGACGGTCGCCCTGCTGGTGGCCGGGGTGGCCATCGCCAACATCATGGTGATGTCGGTGCTGGAGCGGCGCACCGAGATCGGGGTGCGCCGAGCCCTCGGCGCCACCCGAGGTCACATCCGGATGCAGTTCCTGGTCGAGTCGATGCTGCTCGCCCTGATCGGCGGGGTGGCCGGCACCCTGCTCGGGTCGGCCATCACCATCGCCTTCGCCGCCAACCGCGGGCTCACCCTCGACGTCCCCCCGGCGGGGATCGCCGCCAGCATCGGGGTCGCCTTGCTGGTGGGGGCGATCGCCGGCCTCTACCCGGCCCGCCGTGCCGCCCGGACCCCTCCCGCCGAGGCGGTGCGCAAGTAGTTCGGCGGCCCGTGTTGGCGCATCCGCAGTTGCCTCGACCTCAATGCCTGGGACACGCCCGCCAATACCAGGATGCCGCGCCGCTTGATCCCAAGATTCCACATCGTTCAGTCACAGGATCACGCACGATCCAGTCCCAAGATCCTGCACCATGGCTGCACATCGGCGGGTGCGGCAGGGTCATTCCCCGACGGCGAGGCGCACCAACGGGAGCGGTCTGGCGCGGATGGGATGGGCCAGTGCCAGCGCGGTGCGGGTGCGGTCGACCCCGGGGATCTGCAGGATCAGCTCGACGATCTCCATGATCCCCTCGTTGGACCGGGCCACCACCCGGCACAGCAGGTCCCCCACCCCGGCCACGGTGTGCACCTCGAGCACCTGGGGGATCGCCTCCAGCCGCGCCACCACCTCGGAGAAGCGGCCCTGGGTGACCTCGATGGTGGTGAACCCGGTGACCACGAACCCGAGGGCGGCCGGATCGACCTCGGGCCCGAACCCGATGATCACCCCGCGTCGCTCCAGCCTCTCCAGCCGGGCGTAGACGGTGTTGCGGGCCACCCCGAGCAGCCGGGCGATCTCCAGGATCCCGGCGCGGGAATGGGCGGCCATGGTCTCGATCAGCCGGGCATCGAGCTCGTCGACGGGCTGGTCACGCTGGCTGTCGGTCATCAGAAACTTCCTTCCACCCCAAACTTTGAGCGATTGAACCCGCATAGAGATGTCAATCGCTCAAAGTTACGGTAGGTCGGCTCTACTGCCAGGGCGACCACAGGTTGCGGGCGATGTCGGCGGTGGCGACCGGATCCGAGCAGCCCACATCGATCACGTCGGTGCCTCCCATCGCCCATACCAGGTGATCGAAGTCGTCGACCAGGCCGGTGGGGACCGACACCGCCTCCACCGGCTGGCCCCCGACGACGTACTCAAACCCGGTGACGTCGTATCCGGGTACCAGGAACGGCCGGATCGCAGCAACGGCGTCGCCGTGGATCGCCCGCACCAGGCAAGAGGCGCCCTCGGGCCCGTCGAGATCGACGGTGATGGCCTGCGGCGTCGACGGATCTGCGGCGCCAGCGCCAGAGGTTGTGCCCACGGTCCATCCCTCGGGCAGGTCGAGGATGCCGACGCCCACGGCGAGGCGGCGGGGCCCGGTGTCGAGAACGTGGTCGGCCAGCCGATGGAGCCCATTCGGGGTCGAGTAGACGGCGTCGCCGGTCGACAGGACGTTGTTGTTGCCGTACAGGCTCGGCAGGCTGATCGGCAGCCAATACCCGCCGCCGGGCTCCCAGAGGGCGAGGCCGGAGCAGTGTTCCACCAGGGGTCGGCCATCGACCACGTGCGCTTGTGGCCCGCACTCGTAGAACCGCAGCGGGAGCGTCGGGTACGGCGACCAGGTGGCGGCGTCGGGGTCGTAGCCGGAGGCCTCCATCAGGTAGTCGGCGGCGAACACCTCGGTGCCGGTCCACACCCCCCCGGTCGCCAGCGGCGTGAGCCCGCTTGGCGGGCTGCTCAGCCAGGTGTCCGTCACCGCGTCGTACGCCCCACCGCGGGGTACGACCACCAGCCGCCCGTCCCCCCACACCACCGAGGCCCGCTCGTCGAGGAACGGCGGTCCCGGAGCGATCGGCCGGGAGGCGCCGGTGGTGGGATCGACGGCGAGGTCGGCGTCGATGTCGATGATCTCCTCACCGGTCCACACCGCCCGTCGCTCCGATGTCGGCTGGAGCGGCCAGTCGGGGATCACCCGCCAGGTGTCGCTCTCCGGGTCCCAGGCGGCCGCTGCCTCCGAGGTCCACACCACCAGCTCGTCGCCTGCCCACAGCCCGGACACGTCGTGAACCCCGAGCTCGAACGGGGCCGGGGCGATCTCCCGCCAGGTGGCGGTGGCGGGGTTGTACGCCGCCGGGTCGGCCAGGACCGCGGTGTCGCCCTCCGGCTGCAGAGCCCACAGCACGAACTCCTCGCCGGTCCACACCTGCAGCGAAGCGAGGAAGCGAAGTGCCAGCGGCCCCGGGTCGAGCGGCTCCCAGTCGGACGATGCCAGCATCCCGGGGGACGGCGGGCGCCGGGCAACCTGTTCGGGGATGGCGATGGGGAGCGGCTCGGGAGCGGCTCCGGTCACGCCGACCCGACGCAACGCGCCACCGTTGGCGGTGACCGTCCACAGCTCATCACCGACCTGCACCGTCTGTTCCGGCCCGGCGAGATCGGTGAACCAGGCACCGATGGATCCCTCCTCCCCCGGTAGGTACAGCACACCGGCAGTGTCGATGGCACCGAACCGCCCGTCGACGGTGCCGATGACGACGAGGGCGGCGGGTAGGTCGATGGTGTCGAGCACCTCCCCGGTCGCCGGGTCGAGGACCGTGAGCGCCGATGTCTCCCCCGCGTAGTCGCCGCCGACGATGAGGCGGTCGTCGAAACCGAGGCGCTGCGCCGGATGGTTCAGTGCCTCGGCCAGCACCCGAACCTCGCCGCCGGTGGTCACCGCATAGACCCCGGCGCCCGCCCCCACCCAGGCCGTCCCCCCGGCGACGTGCAGCGACTCGGGCTGGGCACCGATGGGTAGCTCGTGGATCACGACCCGGTCGCCGCCGTCGCGGACCTCGGCCAGGGCGCCGCGGGCGGTGAGCACCCAGACGACGCCGTCGTCGACGACCAGCCCGGTAGGGACGAACCGGCGCCGGTCGTCGCCGAAGCCGACATCGAAGGGCAGCTCCAGCTCCACCTCTGCCTCCACCTCGGCGGTGGCCGGATCGAGCCGGGTGAGGTTCCCGGTCCCCCAGTGCGCCACCCACACCGCCTCGGCGTCGCCGGCAACAAGCACCGGCGAGCCGTCGAGGACCACCGAGGCCAGCAGGTCTGCCGAACCGGGATCGAACGCCATCACCCGGGCCTCCTCGGGCGGGGGACCGCCGTCGACCGGCTGGTGGGCGACCACCCAGATCCGATCGCCGTCCCAGCCCAGATCGGCGATGTCGAGACCGTCGGGGATGGTGATGGTCCTCTGGATCCCGTCGTCGAAGGGGGCCGGGGTGAAGCTGTCGAGCACGGCGGCGGCGGCGGCCATCAGGGAGGCGGGGGCGTCCCGACCTACGGCGACCACCGCATAGAAGTCGCTGCCGGCGTCGGTGAAGGAGAGCCATTGCAGCACCCCGAGCTCGGCCCGCTCCGCCGGGTCCATGCACAGGTACGTGTCGGTGTTCTCGTCGACCCCGTCGAGCAGCGGTGCGAACGAGTCGGGGCGTGGATCGTTGGAGGTGTTGCCGGGGCGCTCCTCGACCCACACGAAGGCGTCCCCGGGACCCATGTCATCGAGGGCGCCGCCGGGCTGCGGGGAGCAGTTGCCAAAGGTGGGACGCATCGGGAAAGTGCCCACGGCGAACAGCTCGGGACCGACTCCGCCCTGCGGGGTGAGATCCTCGTCCGCCAGGATCCAGCCCGCCGGGTAGGAGACCTCGAAGCGCCCGCCCGGGTCGATGTAGGTCACCAGCGGGCCCGGAACGGTGGTGGGGGTGGCGGGCGGGGTGTCGCCGCCCGGACGGATCGCCCAGGTGAGCAGGGCGAACAGGGCGACGGCGCCGAACCCGGCGGCGGCGGCAACCCAGCGGCGGGGGCGACGGTTTGGTTCACCGACGGGATGTGCCCGGTCGACCACCAACGGTTCGAGCGGATGGACCGCCGTCCCCGCATCCGGCCGGTCGCCATGCCGTCCGGTCAGCTCGGCGTAGAGTCGGTCGGCGAACCCCGCCGGCGGGTCGACGGGACCTTCGAGGGTGCGGAGCAGGGCGACCAGCCGGTCTTCGGTGACGTCAGCCACCCTCGACCTCCCGGTAGGCGTCGGCCAGCGCCGTCCGAGCACGCACCAGCAGCGACTCGACGGCCCGCTCGCTCTTCCCCAGAAACTCGGCGACCCGGCGCACGGTGAGGTCGTCGACGTAGCGGAGCACCAGGACGGTGCGGTGCAGCGGTGACACCCGCTCCAGGGCGGCGACGATGGCCTGATCCCCGAACGCCGCCTCGACCGGATCGGCCGGTTCGGCCCCGGCCGGCGATCGGGTGCGCACCGCTTCGAGGCGGCGACGGATGGCGCCCTGAGCCCGCCAGTGGTCCACCAGCCGGCGTCGGGCGATCGCCACCATCCAGGGCAGCGGCGCCTCCACCGGCGGGCCGGACCGCAGGGACGCCACCGCCGAGACGAACGTCTGTTGGGTCAGGTCCTCAGCCACGTCCACCCGCCCGCCGCAGCGCCGCATGAAGTACCCGTAGATCACCGGCAGCGCCTCCTCGTAGAACCGGCGAAACGCCACCGGTTCGAGCAGCGGTTGGGCGGGGTGGTGCTGGCTCGGTTCATCCATCGCTCCGAGGTTTAGTCGTCGGGACCACCGGAAACCCGTCGCGACAGAAGCGTGGTGGTGAGCACGTTGCTCAGCGGACGTCGACGTTTCCATCTCGCGGCCGGACAGAGTGCTCAGTCACCGCTTCATCGCTGGCCGATCCAGCGACGATCGGTTAGAAATGACACCGCAGATTGATCAACGAGACGGCCTGGGGCTGGATGGGCCGCCGTACGAGGAGGACTCCCGTGCCCAGGATCCGGAACGATCTCTCCAAGATCCCGGTGTACAGCCCGGGCAAGCCGATCGACGAGGTGATGCGAGAGCTGGGGCTCGACGACATCGTCAAAGTGGCCTCCAACGAGAGCCCGGTGCCGCCATGGCCCGAGGTCCAGGAGGCCATCGCCGCCGCCGCCTCGACCACCAACCGCTACCCCGACATGACCGCCCACATCCTCACCCAGGCCATCGCCGGTTACCAGGGGGTCGACCCGGAGCACATCTGGGTGGGGGCGGGGAGCACCCAGCTGATCACGCTGATCACCCTGGCCGCCGCCGAACCGGGGACCACCACGGTGTTTGCCGACCCCTCCTTCGTTGTCTACCCCATCGCCACATTGCTGGCCGGTGCCGACGCCATCAAGGTGCCGCTCGACCGTGCGCACCGTCACGACCTTGCGGCGATGGCGGCGGCGGTGCGGGAGGACACCCGGGTCGTCTACGTGTGCAATCCCAACAACCCCACCGGCACCCACGTGGCCGGAGATGCGCTGGGTGAGCTGGTCGACGCCATCCCCTCCGACGTCCTCGTCATGGTGGACGAGGCCTATGGCGAGTACGTCACCGCCCCCGACTGGTCGACGGCGATCCCGCTCGCCCTGGAGCGGGACAACGTGGTGGTGACCAGGACGTTCTCCAAGATCTTCGGGCTGGCCGGGCTCCGGGTCGGCTACGCCATCGGGGCACCCCGCACCTTGGCCGCGTTCCTGGCCACCCAGCCACCGTTCTCGGTGACCACGCTGGGCCAGACCGCCGCCACCGAGGCGCTGCGCCACGTCGACCGGTTGGAGCAGCGGGTCAAGGAGAACGAGCTGGGCCGGGAGTGGCTCACCGCAGAGCTGACCCACCGCGGCTACGAGGTGCCGCCAAGCCAGGCCAACTTCATCCTGGTGCTCCCCGGCGACGACGCCGCCGGCATCGGCGAGCGCATGCTCCACGAGGGAGTCATCGTCCGGCCGATGGGCAACGCCATCCGCATCTCGGTGGGCACCGAGGGCGAGAACGAGCGGGTGATGGCGGCCTGGGACGTCGCCACCGCCTGAGCGCGGCGCCGTCATGACCGACGAGACCATGCTCCAGGTGATCTCCCCCGACAGCTCCGTCGTCGGCGACCTGCCCGACCTCACCGACAAGGAGCTGGTGGACCTGCACCGGCTGATGGTCCGCTCCCGCGCCTTCGACCGCAGGGCGCTGGCGGCGCAGCGCCAGGGACGGCTGGGCACATACGCCATGCTCGAGGGCCACGAGGCGGCCCAGGTGGGATCCGCCGCCGCCCTCCGCCCCGGTGACTTCGTCTACCCCGCCTACCGGGAGCACGGCGTGCAGATCGCCAGGGGCATGCCGCTGGAGGTGATCCTGGCCTACTGGCGCGGCCTCCCCAACTCCGACTGGGACGTCCACGCCTACCGGATGATGTCGATCGCGGTGCCCATCGCCAGCCACCTGCCCCACGCCGTCGGCCACGCCTACGCCGCCCGGCTGGCCGGCGACGACGTGGTCACCGCCGCCTACTTCGGCGACGGCGCCACCTCGGAGACCGACTTCCACAGCGGGCTCAACTTCGCCGGGGTGTGGCGCACCCCCACCGTGTTCATCTGCGAGAACAACCTGTACGCCATCTCGGTGCCCTACGCCATGCAGACCGCCTCGGCCACGATCGCCGAGAAGGCCGCCGGCTACGGGATGCCCGGGGTCCTGGTCGACGGGATGGACGTGCTCGCCGTGTACGCCGCCACCCGTGAAGCTGTGGAGCGAGCCGCCGCCGGCGAGGGCCCGACCCTCATCGAGGCGGTGTGCTACCGCTTCGGCGCCCACGCCACAGCCGACGACGCCCGGCTCTACCGGGATCCCGACGAGGAGACCGCGTGGCGCCGGCGCGACCCGGTGGCCCGCTTCGGCGTCTTCCTCGAGACCCGTGGCTTGTGGGACGACGAGCAGGAAGCGGCGTTGACGGCCGAGGCGGAGGCCGACTTCGACCGGGCGCTGGAGACGATCGAGGCCCGGCCGCTGCCCGGCCGCGACGACATCATCCGCCACGCCGCCGCCAAGGTTCCCGCCCGGCTGGTCGAGCAGCTCAATCAGCTCGAGGTGCTGCGCGGCGAGACGCCGTCGACCGTGGCGGACACGGCGGAGCCGGCCGGTGACGACGCCCTCCCCGGCGGGCCAACCGAGCGGTGGACCATGGCCGAGGCGCTCAACGCCGCCATGGCCGAGGCGATGGAGCGCCGCCCCGAGACCGTGCTGCTGGGCGAAGACGTCGGTGTCGCCGGCGGCGTGTTCCGGATCACCGAGGGATTGCACGCTCGTTTCGGCGGTGACCGGGTCATCGACACCCCGCTCAACGAGTCCGGGATCGTCGGCGCCGCCATCGGGATCGCCGTCGCCGGGGGTCGGGTCATCGCCGAGATCCAGTTCGACGGGTTCGTTTACCCCGCCTTCGACCAGATCGTCAGCCACCTGGGTCGGATCCGCTACCGCAGCCGGGGCCACATCGGTCTCCCCGTGGTGGTGCGGATGCCCAACGGGGCAGGGATCGGTGCCCACGAACACCACTGCGACTCGCCCGAGGCCTACTTCGCCCATGCCCCCGGACTCACCGTGGTGGTCCCGTCCACCCCGATCGATGCCAAGGGGCTGCTCGCCGCCGCCCTCGAGGCCGAGGACCCGGTGATCTTCCTCGAGCCCAAGGTGCTGTACCGGGCGGGACGGCAGGACGTCCCCACCAGCCACTACACGGTCCCGCTGGGCAAGGCGGCGGTGCGCCGGCCCGGCACCGACATCACCGTGGTCACCTACGGGGGCATGGTGCCCCAGACGTTGACCGCGGCGGACGAGGTGGCGACGGAGGGGATCGAGGCGGAGGTGATCGACCTGCGCACCGTGGCCCCCTGGGACATCGAGACCGTGGTCGGCAGCGTCACCGGCACCGGCCGGATGCTGTTCATCCAGGAGCCCCACCGCACCGGCGGGATCGGGGCCGAGGTGGTCGCCGAGATCGCCGAGCGCTGCGGCTACGAACTGCTGGCGCCACCCCGCCGCATCGCCGCCACCGACGCCCCCTGGCCCCAGTTCGCCATCGAGCGCCATGCCCTGATCGGAACCGTGGAGATCGCCGAGGCCATCCGCCAGGTGATGGCGAGCTGATGGCGTACGAGTTCACCCTGCACGACCTCGGTGAAGGTCTGACCGAGGCCGAGGTGATCACCTGGCTGGTGGCGGTGGGCGAGCCGGTGACAGCCGGGCAGCCCATCGTCGAGGTGGAGACGGCCAAGACCGCCGCCGAGATCACCGCCCCCCGCGACGGGGTGCTGCTCCACCAGGGCGCCGCCCCGGGGACCACGCTGGGGGTCGGCAGGCTGCTCGCCGTGATCGGCGACCCGGGCGAGACCTGGGACCCGCTCGGCTCGGCCCCAGCCGCAGCCGCCACCGGGTCAGCAACGACGTCGGCGTCGGGCAGCACGGCGCCGGTGCGGGCGATGCCGGTGGCGCGCAAGCGGGCCACCGAGCTCGGGGTCGATCTCGCCACCGTCACCGGGTCCGGCCCGGGTGGGGCCATCACCAGGGGCGACGTCGAGGCGGCGGCCGCGGTGGGAGCCACCGTCACCACCGATGCCGAGGCTACCGGTGAGCCACTGACGGCCACCAGGCGGGCCATCGCCGCCCACATGACCCGGTCGTGGACCGAGATCCCTCACGTCACGGTGTGGGGGCCGGCCAACGCCACCGCCCTGCTCGCCGCCCGGACCGGCAAGGGTGGTCCGCTCGAGGCCTGGTTGGCCGCCGCCGTGATCCCGGTGCTGGCCGACTTCCCGGACTGCAACGCCACCTTCGACGGAACCACCCTGCGCCGGTCACGGGCCGTCCACCTGGGCCTTGCCGTGAACACCCCGGCCGGGCTGGTGGTCACGGTGGTGCGGAACGCCGGCACCCTCGACCACGACGCCATGGCCGGCGAGATCGATCGGTTGGTGGCGGCCGCAGCCGACCGCAAGCTGACCCTTGTCGACGTGACCGGCGCCACCTTCACCCTGTCCAACGTCGGCGCCGTCGGCGGCGGGTACGGCACGCCCATCATCCCCCACGGCACCACCGCCATCGTCTCGGTGGGACGGGCCAGGAACGAGGTCTTTGTGATCGACGGCGAGATCTCCATCGGCCCGGTGTTCCCCGTGGCGCTGTCCTTCGATCACCGGGTGATCGATGGCGCCACCGGGTCCGGGTTCCTCAACGCCCTCATCGCCAGCATCGAGCACTCCAGTACCTAGCCTGGGCTGTCCGGCTGCGCCGATCGCCGCAACCGGACAACGCCGCGCGCCTCGGTATCCCACCCCACCCGGTTTCGCCGGGCACCCCTCCCAATGGGAGGGAAAAACAAGCGGGCGGGGGAAGGCCAGCGCGACGACGCCCTCAATCCCTGGCGGCGAGGTCCTTGAGGATCTGCTGGCTGGCCAGGCGGCCGGGGGCGCCCATCACGCAGCCTCCGGGGTGGGTGCCGGAGCCGCACTGGTAGTAGCCCTCGATCGGGGTGCGGTACTGGTTCCACCCGGGGGCGGGACGGAAGAAGAACATCTGCGGGGCGAGGAACTCGCCGGCGAAGATGTTGCCCTCCGACAGCCCGAGCACCCGCTCGATGTCGAGCGGGGTGACCACCTCACGGTGGAGCACCAGATCGCCGAACCCGGGGAAGAACGACTCGAGGGTCGCCTGCACCGTGTCGCCAAAGGCCTCTCGCTCGGTATCCCAGTCGCGCTCCCTCAGGTGATAGGGGGCGTACTGGACGAAGCATGACATGACGTGCTTGCCTCGCGGCGCCATGTCGGGGTCGATGGTCGACTGGACCGCCGAGTCGATGTACGGGCGGGCCGAGTACCAACCGTACTTGGCGTCGTCGTAGGCGTGCTCCAGGTAGTCGATGGTGGGACCGATGTTGGTGAAGCCCCGGAAGTGGGCGCCGTTGGCGGGCAGCCCGGGGAAGCGGGGTAGCCCGTCGAGGGCGAAGTTGACCTTGGCCGATGTGCCCTGGAACTTGAAGCGGTTGATGTTCTCCACCAGGTCGGCGGGCAGCTCCCTCGGCTCCACCAGCTCGAGGAAGGTACGGCGCGGGTCGAGCGAGCTGACCACCGTGGCCGCCCCCAGCTCGGTGCCGTCCTCGAGGGCGATCCCGGTGGCGCGGCCGTTCGAGGTGGTGACCGTGGCCACCGGGGCGTTGAGGAGGATCTCGGCGCCGAATCCCTCGGCGGCCCGGGACAGCACCTGGGTGAACCCCCCGTTGCCCCCCTTGTGGAACGCCCACGACCCGAACGACCCGTCGTGCTCACCCAGCTTGTGATAGAGCAGCACCAGCCCGGAGCCCTGCGACCGGGGTCCCAGCTTGGATCCAATGATCGAGGACGAGGCCAGGTAGCCCTTGAGCAGCTCGTCCTCGAAGTAGTCGTCGAGGAAGTCGGCGGCCGACCCGGTGAGCAGCCGCACCGCGTTGTGCAGCACCCGCGGCTCCAGCGAGCGCAGGTGCCCGGCGAGGGCGGCCATCCGCCTCAGCTCCTCGGGATCCTTGGAGAAGATGTCGGGTGGGATCTGGTCGAGCAGGGGCTTGATCGCCTGGCACACCTGGGCGACATCGTGGCGGTACTGCTCGTAGGCGTCGGCATCGGCCGGGGAGCGTCGGGCGATCTGGTGCAGGTTCTCGAACCGGTCGGTTCCCATCAGCAGGTGATCGCCGTTCTCCGCCGGATGGAACCCGGATGGCATCAGCAGCGGCATGAACCCGAACCGGGGCAGCTCGAGCTCGTGGATGATGTCGGGACGGAGCAGGGAGAGGGCGTACGAGAACGTGGTGAACTGGAACCCGGGGATCAGCTCCTCGGTGATGGCGGCGCCACCCACCAGGTGGCGCCGCTCGACGATCAGGGTGCGCAACCCGGCCCGGGCCAGGTAGGCGCCGTTGATCAGCCCGTTGTGGCCGGCCCCGATGACAATGGCGTCGTAGCTGCGTGAAGTGGGCATGGCGTCCTCAGGCGGTTTTGTGGGCGGGGTTGTACAGGGGCATGCGGGCGACGTGGGCGCCGACCCGCTGGTAACGGTGGTTGATCGTCACCTCGAGATCGACCCTGGTGCCGGTGGCGGCCAGGTCGGGGCGGACCCGGGCGATGGCGATGTGGCGCTGCAGCATCGGCGAATACATGAGGCTGGTGGCGTACCCGACCCGATCCGAGCCGGTGTCGTAGAGCATGAAGTCCTCGGTGACCGGGATGTGGTCCTTGGGCGGTATGAGGCCGGCGGCGGTGTACAGCGTGTCGTACTCGTGCCAGTCGACCACCAGACCGACCATCTTCCACCGTGACGTCCCCTCTGCCCGCTCCCGGACGATGGCGTTGCGCCCGACGAATGCCCGGTCGTCGTTGTCAAGATCGCGCAACATCCAACCGAACCCAAGCTCGAGCGGGGTGGAGCGGTGCTCGTCGTTGAAGGCGAACCGGCTCGACTCGAAGTCGACGTCGATCAGCAGCAGCCCGGCCTCGATGCGGGCCATGAGCAGGGCGACCTGCCCGAAGGGGAGCATCCCGTGGCCGGCGCCCGCCTCGGCGACGGCGTCCCACACCGCCACCGCATCCTCGGCGGGCACCCAGACCTCGTAGCCGAGCCCGCCGGTGTAGCCGGTGCGGGAGATGGTGACGGCGGTGTCGCCCAGCTTGGCCGGGACCAGATCGAAGTAGCGAAGACCTGCGATCTCGGGCACCAGCGGCTCGAGCACGGTGCAGGCCCGTGGTCCCTGGACGGCGAGCGTCCCCCAGCGCACCGAGACGTCCTCGATCTCGACCGCCTCGTGGCCGATCAGCCCCTGGAGATAGGCCAGGTTGGGTCGGGCGGCGGTGAGCATGAACTCGTCGGGGGCCAGCCGGAGCACCACCCCGTCCTCGACCACGAAGCCGCGGTCGTCGCACCACACCGTGTACTGCGCCTGACCGGGGCGGCAGCGGCGGATGTTGCGGGCCAGTACCCCGGCCAGGTAGTGCTCGGCGCCGGGCCCGGTAATCCGGTACTTGTACAGCGGCGAGGTGTCGAACACGCCCACCGAGTTGCGTACCGCGAAGTACTCGAGCTTCTCCGACATCTGGTACTTCTCGGCGACCAGATACCCGGCCCAATGGCTCCACAGCCCGCTGGTGTTGGCCGCCTCGACCCGGGGATGGAACGGTGTGGTCAGGTACAGGACGTCCTCCGGCGACGGCGGTGGGCCAGCCTAGAGCCGCCGCACGGCGCGGGATCGCTAGCCTGGAGGTCATGACCGGCATCCATCTTCTTGCACCCCAGACGACGTGGTGCGCCGAGGTCAGCAACAAGACAGGCTGAGCCGCCGCTTCCGACCGAGCGTCCAGGGAAGCGGCGGGACAGGACGCGAACCGGTGGCCGTCGCCCGGCCGCGGTGGCGCGCTCCTTCCCCCGGAACGGAAGGAGAAAACGATGCCGATGCCGCATCGCATCCAGTTGCAGCTGATCAAGCGCCGACTCGTCGGCAAGGAAGGGACCGAGCGGATCCGCGAGCTGCGGGCCATCCTCGGCGAGCTCCCCGACTACCGCAACGGCCCGTACGCCGACATCCGCAAGTGGGTCAACGAGCAGATCGACGCCTCGCGGGTACGGGCCAAGGTCGTTCATCGCGACTCGATCTCGGTGCGGCGCCAGGGAGCGGCCCAGGTTGCCTTCGTGGGCCCGCCCAACGCCGGCAAGTCGTCGCTGCTCCAGGCGCTGTCCGAGATCCAGATCAAGACCGGTGACTATGCCTTCACCACCCTGCGGCCCGTCCCTGCCTTGACCCGGATCGGAGGGGTGCTGGTGCAGCTGGTCGAGATCCCCGGGCTGATCGAGGGTGCAGGCGAGGACCGGGGCGGCGGCCGGGCCCTGCTCGGCGTCCTCCGCAACGCAGACGCCATCGTGTACTGCCAGGACGCATCGGCGCCGCTGCGGGACATCGAGGTGGTCAGGGCCGAGGTCGCCGCCGCCGGGATCGACAAGCCGGCGATCCTCGCCGCCACCAAGGTCGACGAGGTCGCCCCCGGTCGTCTGGAGCAGCTGCGAAGCGAGGTCCCCGACCTCGACGTGGTGGCGGTGTCCATCCTCGACGACGACAGCCTCGATGCGTTGCGGGAGGGGATCTGGAGGCTTACAGGGCTGATCAGGGTGTGGCTACGCCACAACGGCGAGATCGACCCGCGCCCGCTGGCGATGGGCTCCGGTGCCACCGTCGCAGAGGTGGCGGACCGGGTGCACCACGAGCTGGCCGCCTCGCTGGTGGGGGCGCGGATCTGGGGTCCTTCCGCCCGCTTCGATGGGCAGCGGGTGGGAGGCGCCCACGTGGTGAGCGACGGCGACACGGTGGAGGTCCTGAGCCGATGACGCTTGCCCGACCCGATCGGGTCAGCGGCTGGTCTCGCCCTCGGGGCCGGACCCTCCCGGGTCAGGGCGTCAGGGAAGGGCGGTCATCCTCATCTGAACGGGTCCTCGATGCGGATGCCCCGGATCACCTGGCCGTGCCCGAGGTCCTCGGTGGCCAGCCGGTCGCATCCCCCGCGGACCGCAGCTTCCACGATCATCGCATCCCACAGCGCCAGCCGGTGGTCGTGCGCCGTGTCCACGGCCGAGAGAACCAGGTCGCGGTCGAGAGTGACCACCGGGAGCGACGCCAGCAGATGCGTGGCACGGCACGCCTCCGTCGGCTCAAGGGGTGGAGCGAGGTTGCGGGTAGCCACCCAGTAGAACTCGCTGAGCACCTGGGTGGAGATGACAAGGTCATCGTCGGGAGAGCGGAGTAGTTCGGTGGCTCGCTGCCGCTTGCCGGGTGATCCATGGTCGTAGGCGTAGACGACGACGTTGGTGTCTACGAACGTGGCCATCGGGACCGTTCCTCGTACACGTCGCTGCGCTCCCACATCCGTCCGGTGCCTTCGCTGCCGGCCTGTGATCGTTCAGCGATGTCGAGGAAGCCCTCGATGGCGCGCTGCCGCTTGTCGCCCCCGGCGTAGTCCTCGAGGAAACGACGCACCACGGCATTCACGGACGTGCCGTGCTCCAACGCCCGTATCCGGGCTCTCTTCAGCGTCTCGGCATCGATGTTCAACGTCAGGTTCGACACGGGATCAGTGTAGCACCGATACCGTGTGTCTCATCAGCCTTCGATCACCGGCTGATCCGGGGGCGAGGGCGGGACCACACCCGGCGGCGGTTTCCCGTGCTTGGCGGTGTACGCCTCGACATAGGCGATCACCGCCGTCGGCAGCGTTGCGAAGATTCGATCGGCGCCGATCCGGTCGACGAACCCGGCCCGCTCCAGCTCCCGGTGCATCTCGTGCTTGACCCTGGCCAGGGCGAGCACGATGCCCTTGCCCTCCAGCTCCGAGCGCATCTCGTCGAGGGCGTCGATCGAGGTGAGGTCGATCTGGACGTTCGCCTCGAAGTTGAGCAGGTACCACTCGACCGTGCCCTCGGTCTCGGCCAGCGAGGCGAGGGCGCGACGCTTGAAGTCCTCGGCGTTGGCGAAGAACAACGGGGCGTCGTAGCGGTAGACCACCAGACCCGGCATCTGGCGGGCCGCCGGGTAGTCGTCGATGTCGTGCATCCCCGCCATGCCGGGCACGTAGCCGAGCACCCCGTCGTGGGGCCGGGCCACCCGGCGGAGCAGATCGAGGATGGAGAGCCCGACGGCGACCAACACCCCGTACAGGATGTCGACGACCACCACCGCCACGGTGGTGGTCAGGGCGAGGACCAGTTCGCTGGAGCGGAATCGGGCTATCCGGCGCAGCTCGGCGCCGTCGACCAACCGCACCGCGGCCCACACCACGACCCCTCCCAGGGCCGCATCGGGGAAGGAGGCGAGCAGCGGCCGCAGCACCAGCAGGGTGGCGACCACCACGACCACCGCCACCAGCGAGTAGAGCTGGCTCCGGCTCCCCAGCGAATCGCCGATCACGGTGCGGCTCCCCGAGCTGCTCACCGGGAAGCCCTGGACCAGCCCGGCGGCGGCGTTGGCGCCGCCCAGGGCGAGCAGCTCCTGGTTGGGGTCGAGGGTGGACCCGTTGCGGGTGGCGAACGCCCGCCCGGTGAGGGCGTTGTCGGTGTAGGCCACCACGGTGACCCCGATGGCGGGAAAGAGGAGGGCGGTGACATCGTCGATGCCGACGTCGGGGAGGCGCGGAACGGGCAGCCCGGCGGGCACCGCACCAACCAGGTCCACCCCGTCGGCGCCGAGGTCGAGAAGGGCGACGGCGGCGGCGGCGAGGAGGATGGCGATCAGCGGCACCGGCGCCGTGGGGAACTGCCTGCTCCCCACGAAGAGGAACACCATCACCGACACCGCCAGGATCAAGGTCGGCCCATGGACGTCACCAAGCCGGCTGAGGAACGAGACGATCTCCCCCAGCGCCGTGTCGCCCTCGATCTCTATCCCGGTCACCGTGTCGAGCTGGCTGAGGATCATGATCACCGCCACCCCGGCGAGATATCCCACGAGCACCGGCTTGGAGAACAGGTCCCCGAGGAAGCCGAGCCGGGCGATCCACGCCACCACGCACAGGCCAGCCACCACCAGGCCGAGGGCGGCGGCGAGGGCGGCGTACCGGCCCGGGTCCCCCGCCGCCAGCGGACCGACCGCCGCCGCCGTCATCAGCGCCGTGGTCGACTCGGGGCCGACGGAGAGCTGGCGGGAGGAGCCGAGCACGGCGTAGATCGTCATCGAGCCGAGGACGGCCCACAGCCCGGTCACCGGGGGCAGCCCCGCCACCTCGGCGTACGCCATCACCTGTGGGATCAGGTAGGCGGCGACGGTGATCCCGGCGACGAGGTCCCCCCGCAGCCACGACCGCTCGTAGGTGGCCAGGCGCTCGAGTCCCGGTGCCAAGGTCCCGCCCCGCATTGCGGCAAGCTAGTGGTGATGACCGGCCCGGGGGTTTGGGTGCGCTTCTCACCGCCCTTGCCGCGGTGCTTGGCGCAGATGATGCAGTCCTCGGCGGCGGCCCTCACCTAGGTACCCGACCCCGATGCCAACCAGACGGCAATCGATTCCTGTGGCAGTGTAGCGTTGTTTCATATTGTTGTGTGCTATATTGCATGTCGTGGCAGTGGTGCACGCCAACACCGACAACGGCACCGGGCCGCTGGTCTGGCTGCTGTTCACCGCCGGCCCGGTGGCGGTGCTGGCCGGCGTCGCCCACCTGGAGTTGCCTGCGGTCGGCTGGGGAGAGATCTGGCACTGGCTCGAGGTGACCCCGCCCGAGATCGGTCTGCTCGCCCTGGCGGGGGCGGCGGTTCGGGTGGCGGCCGTCTGGGTGCTGGCAAGCACGGTGACAACCGGTATGGCCCTGCTCGCCGGGCGTCCGGGGCTCGCCAACGCCGTTTCCCGTCTCGCCGTTCCCGCGGTGCGCTCGATGGCGGTGCGGCTGGCGGCGGTGACGCTGGCGGTGAGCCCATCGGTGGCGCCCGTGGTCGCCGTCGCCTTCGAACCGGCCGGGGCGACAGCGAGCGTCATGGCGAGCGAGCCCGACCCGCTGCTCCCACCGTTCCTGCTCCCACCGCCGGTCGACGCCGCCGCACCACCCGGGTCGACGGCCGCTCCCGATCCCGGTAGCGGTGAGCCCTCTCCCCCGTCCCGACCCGCCCCCGCCCCTCCGTTCCTCGTCCCCGACGGTGGCCCTCCCCGGTCGGGGACGGTGTCCGACCCGGCACCGGCCTCGGCCGCGGAGGTGGCACACCACACCGTGGTCCACGGGGACCATCTGTGGTCCATCGCCGGGCAACGCCTCGCCGCCGTCGGTGATGGCAGACCGGGCCAGCACGACATCGCCCGCTACTGGCTTCGGGTGATCGAGGCCAACCGGGAGACCATCCGCTCCGGCGATCCCGATCTCATCTACCCGGGGGAGGTGATCCTGCTCCCGCCGATCGGGACCGGGTGACCCCGGTTCGGGACGAGGTGACCGGCCGCATCCCTCGGTGGTCCTGGGTAGATCCGGCTCCCCCTGCTACGATCTTTCAGGTCTGACGGAACTCGGGAAAAGCCTCTGCGAAGGATTGTCGAACGCCGGAGACGCAACCGGAGCTGGGAGCGCCGGTGGCGCACCATGCGGCTCCGAGATGCATGGCGCACCAATGAGGCCGCCCCGGAGTTGCGGTCCATCCTCGAGGCCGGGTGGTTCGAGCCGGGGACGCGCATCCTCTCCCTCGGCTGCGGTGACGATCGAACGAGGCCTGGCTCGCCGAGCAGGGGTGCGCCGTGCTCGGCGTCGACGTGTCGCCATCGGCAATCGCCCGCGCCCGGAAGCGGTTCGCCGAGCGGGACGGGCTCGAGTTCGAGGTGGTCGACGTCACCAAGGCGAACGCCGGGCCCGACACCAGGTTCGACGGTGTGCTCGACCGGGGCTGCCTTCACGGGATCCCGCCCACGCTTGCCGGCGTGTACGCCGGCAATGTGAGCAGGTGGACCCGGCCCGGCGGATCGCTCGTCCTGATCATGCGGGTTGGCGAGGACGCCACGATGGCACAGCGACTCGAGCAGATCGACGACCTGTTGGACGCCGACTTCGCCCTGGCACACTCGCAGGGGATCGGGATGCCAGGCGAGCATCGGGGGGAGCCCATCGACGGGATGCTGGTGCGGCTGGTCAAGCGGAACTGAGCGACGGGCGACGGACCGGTCCCGTCACGGTACGGGGGCGGTGCGCTGGGCCGGGTTGGCGAAGGCGGTGACCCGCAGATCCACCGGCTCGCCGCCGAGGAAGAACGAAAGCAGGGTGAGATCGACGGTGTCGGTGAGCACCACCTCGATCCCCCCGTCACGGAACCCGATCCCGACGCCGGCATCGCCCGACCGGCCGTCCAGGTATCCGGAGGCCAACGCCGTCGCCTCGGTCGGGTCGAGCACCACCACCCCATCGGATCGGAAGGCCGCCTCGTCGATCCCGTTGGCCCCGGCGACGGCGGCGGAGTCGGCCAGCCCGGCCAGCGCCTGACGCTCGGCGAACACCCGCCAGGTGTCGACGGCGAGACCGGCGAAACCGAACAGCACCCCGATCAACCCGATCCCCCAGATCGTCACCGAGCCCCGCTCCCCCCTCACGGGTCCTCCCGGTGGGCGTCGACCACCTCGGTGTGCGACCAGGTACGGGAGAAGCCGCCCCCGACCTCGCCCACCATGGGGACCACGATGGCGGGCACCTCGACCGTCACCGAGGCGGTGACCGAGGCTCCCGGTGTGTTCGAGCCGGTCACCGACAGCCCCTGGTAGGCATCCTCGCCCCAACCGTGGTTGACCACGATCTGGCGGGCGATGGCGTCGGCGGAGGCGACCCCGGCGTCGAAGTCGGTGGCAAGCGCCACTTGGCGGGCGGCCTCTTGGGCGGCCAGCTCGCCGGTGGAGCGGGCGTCGATCCACAGCGGGATCTGGGCCAGCCCGACCAGGGTGGGGAGCAGGAGGAACCCGATGACGAGCATCATCTCCAGCGCCGCCGCCTCGCCCCGCTCGGATCGGATCGCGGCCCTCATGGCGATGCCGGCACCTCCTGGGTGGCGCTGGCCTCGAGATGGAAGGTCAGCGACGGCACGCCGGGCATCGGGCTGTCGAAGGTGGCCTTCGCCGAGGCGACCAGGGTGCCGGCGGCTAGGACGCAGTCGAAGGTCACCCCGTCACCGAGCGAGCCGCCGAGCAGATCGGCCTTCACCTCGTCCGCCCGCTGCTCGCACAGCACGGGATCACCGTCCACCCGCGAGGCGGCCCGCACCGCCTCGTCCAATGCCGAGCGGACCACCGCCTGACCGTACAGGAACATGAAGGCGTGGACGATGGCGACGGCGACGACGAACGTGCCCACCACGGCGAGCATGATCCCGACACCCATCTCGCCCCGCTCGGCGCCATCGGCACTACGTAGACGGCTGCTTCGCTCGGGGATGGCAGCCACTACGAGCCGAGGATCCTCGACTTCACGTCGGCGAACACCGAGCTCACCAGGTCATCGAACACCACGTTGATGGCGAGGATCGCCACCACCGCCAGCATGGTCCAAGCCAGGATCGAGGCCGTGTTGACCTCGCCCTTCTCGGATGTCGTCCCGTCGATCAGCATCACCAACCACGGCGTCATCCGCCTGCTCCTTTCCGCTCCGCCCCGCAGGGCCCTTGTCGGCATCCGTCCGTTCTCATCCGCCCGTCCCGAAGATCAGCGTGGGTACCGGCGCCCCGATGAACAGCAGCAACACCGGGGCCAGGATCAGCACGATGGGGACCACCAGCCACAGCCGCCGGCTCGCCGCCCGGCGCTGCAGGTCGTCGCGCCGCTGGGTGCGCAGGTCGACGGACAGGCCGAGCAAGGCGTCGCCGAGGTCGGCACCCCGGTCCTGGGCGGTGGCGAGCACGTTGTAGGTGCGGGCGGCCTCGGGCTCGGCGGTGAGCGCCGCCGCCCGGCGCAGCGCCTCGGTCATGGGCACCCCCGAGGCGTGCAACCTCAGCACCTCGGCGAGGTCGTCGACGAACACCCCGTTGGCCCGATCGACCACGTGGCGGATGGCGTCGACCACGCCGCCGCCGACCCTGGTGCGCATGGCGATCAGCTGGTTGAGCGTGTACAGCTCGCCCCTGATCCGCTCCTGCCGGGCGGCGATGGCGGTGGTGACCCGGCTGCGGGCCTGGGCCACCCCGAGCACGAAGCCGGAGAGCCCGAGCAGCACCATCGCCCTGGTGCCCCCGAACACCGCACCGAGGGCGCCGAGGGCGCCACCGAGCAGCGCCGCCCGCCCCAGCGAGCGCACCCGGAACTCGCGGATGCGGTCTCTCTGGTCGAGACCGGGGTACAGCCCGGCCTGGCGGAGCCGCAACGCCTGGCGCCGGTCGTCGGTGGCCCCCACCAGCGCAGACAGCCACGCCACCATCGACTCGAGGATCGGCCCGAACAGGCTGGCCAGGGTCGTCCCGCCCGACACCGAGCCGGCCTGGCCTCGCACGTCGTACGACCGGGCCAGCCGGGTCCTGGCAACGGCGGCGTATGGACGGAGACGGGGGGCCAGCCTCCGATACGGCTTGAGCATCACCCAGCTCGTCGCCGTCACCGACAACCCGGCGGTCACCGCGGCGACGAGGGCGAGCTGGTCCATCACCGTCCCCCGGACACGGTGGCGCCGCCGCCCAGCACCCTCGGTTCGCCCCGTCCCCGCGACACCAGGCGCATCACCACCACCCCGAACCCGGTCCACAGCGCCCCGATGAGGACCACGAGCTGGCCGGTGGCGGTCCGGTAGAAGGCCCGGTAGTCGGCGGGCACCGTAGCCAGGAACACCAGCACCACCCACGGCACCACCACCACCAGCAGTCCCTCCACCCGCTGCTCGAACCCGGCGGTGCGGATCTCGGCCAGGGTGCGCAGATCGCCGGTGATGGTGTCGATCAGGTCGCGCAGTACCTCCTGGACCAGGTCCCCGCCGAACTCGTGGGCGAGGATGAGCACCTCGACGACCTTGTCCGAGGTGGGATCGGACAGCTCCTCCTTGACGATCTCGAGGGCGGCCACCACCCCGAACATCCTGGCCTGGAGCGGGAACCGGGCAAAGGCGCGCCGCAGCGGGAGCGGGCCGTCGGCCGCCAGCGCCTCCACCGCCCTCCCCAGGGTCGCCCCCGAGGTGACATGGGCCAGCACGTCGCGGATCCCGTCCGGCCATGCCGCCTGCACCTCGACGATCAGCCGCTGCCGGCGTCTGGCGTACCAGACGGAAGGGAGAAACCCGGCGGCGACGGCGGGCACGGCGGCGATCACCGCGCTCTGGGTGACGAACAGCAGGACCCCGAACGTCACCAGCCCACCGGCGACCGACCCCAGCCGGAACTGGCGCGGGGTGAGGTCGGAGCCGGCCTGGATCAGCCACAGTTGCCGCTTGGAGATCTGGGGCCGCGACCTGGAAGGGACCGCCACGTTCGGGGCAACCCCGAGGACCAACGCCACGGTCAGATAGACCGCACCGGCCCCGAACAGCGCCGCCACGATCCTCACAGGTGGGGCCTCCATTCCCCGGCGAGCAGGTCCTTGGTTGTTGTCCCGTCGGGGAGGATCTCGTCCATCCGCCTGGTCAGGTCCGGCTGGGGCATGGTGCCGGTCCACTCCATCGGCGCGTTCCGCTGCGCCCTGGTGAACACCGGCTCGGTGGTGAAGTCCTCGGCAAGGCTCGGCGCCACCGACAGGATCTCGGCGACCTGGCGGTTGGGGCCGGAACCCCCCGAGCCGAGCCGCCGGTCGAGGTGCACCACGACGTCGATGCCCCGGGCGAAGCTGCGCCTCGCCACCGATTCGGGGATGTTCTCCCCCGCCTTGAGCGAGTTCTCCACCAAAGCCGACAGCGCCTCGCGCGCCGAGTTGGCGTGGATGGTGCAGGTGAAACCACACCCGGCGTTGACCGCCCTGGTCAGCTCGTACGCCTCTTCGCCCCGTACCTCGCCCACACAGAGCAGATCGACCCGCTGCGCCAGACAAACCTTGATGAGGTCGCGCAACGAGTAGCGCCTCCCCCCGTCCATCGCCACCGTCGACGCCTCGTAGAACGACGAGTGCAGCGACAGCGGGATGTGGAGCTCGCGCACCTCCTCGCACATGCGGATGCACATGTCGTCGGGGACGGCTCGTAGGAAGGCGCTCATCGCCGTGGTCTTTCCTGCCCCGGTCGGCCCCGAGAACAGCACCGAGCCTGCCGCCTGGGCCAGCGCCCACAGGAACCCGGCG
>JBPCMS010000039.1:0-10307 GCA_051002015.1 Acidimicrobiia bacterium | reverse complement strand
CTATCAGCTCACCACGCTGCCCAACGGGTTGCGGATCATCACCGAGGACATGCCCTCGGTCCGTTCGGCGGCCATCGGCTGCTGGGTCGACACCGGCAGCCGGGACGAGGTCGGTCCCGAGGCGGGGACCAGCCACTTCCTCGAGCACCTGCTGTTCAAGGGATCCGCCGCCTGGTCGGCACAGCGGATCAGCGAGGCGTTCGACGCCGTCGGCGCCCGCAACAACGCCTTCACCTCCAAGGAATACACCGCATACTGGGCCCGGCTACGCAACGTCGATCTGCCGCTGGCGGTCGAGATCCTTTCCGAGATGCTGCAGCGCCCCGCCTTCCGCCAGGAGGAGATCGACTCCGAGCGCCACGTGGTGCTCGAAGAGATCAACATGAACGAGGACGACCCCACCGACGTCGCCCACGAGCTGTTCATCGAGGCGCTGTGGGAGGGTCATCCGCTCTCGCCCCCGATCCTCGGCACCCGCGACTCCATCCTGAACATGTCGCGTGACACCATCGCCGGTTACTGGGGCCGCCGCTACTCGCCTCCTTCCACCGTGCTGGCGGTGGCGGGCCGGGTGGAGCACGACGAGGTGGTCGACCTGATCGGCTCCTTCTTCGCCGGTTGGGAGGGCGACGGGATCACCCGGGAGGCGATGGAGCCGGTGACCGAACGCCGGATCAACATCCGCCGCCGCGACACCGAGCAGGCCCACATGGTGTTCGGGGCGACCGGGCTCAGCCGCGGCGACGAGCGGCGCCACGCCATGCTGGTCGCCGACCACATCCTCGGCGGCGGCATGTCGTCCCGGCTGTTCCGGGAGATCCGGGAGCAGCGCGGTCTGGCATACGCGGTGCACAGCTTCCGGATGCCGTTCCTGGAGACGGGGGCGGTGGCGATCTATGTGGGCACCACCCCCAGCCAGGCGCCCGAGGTGCTCAAGCTGATCCACGCCGAACTGGACAAGGTGATGCAGGACGGGCTGACGGTCGAGGAGCTGGACCGGGCCAAGGGCCATGTCCAGGGATCGCTCGCCCTGTCGCTCGAGGACTCCGACAGCCTGATGACCCGGATCGGGCGCACCGAGCTGAGCGGGATCGAGCATCTGTCGGTCGACGAGATCGTGGCCAGGATCGAGGCGGTCACCGAGGACGACATCCTCGACGTGGTCAGGGACGTGTACTCGGGCCCGTACGTGCTCGGGGCGGTGGGCCCGTTCGACCCCGAGGACCTCGAAGCCTTCGTGGCGTGACCAGGGTCGCCGTCTCCGGTGCGGCGGGGCGGATGGGGCGGCTGGTGTGCGCCGCCGTCGACGCCACCGACGATCTCGAGCTGGCGGTCCGCTACGACCCCGCCTCGGCAGACGAGTCGGTCGCCGGGATGCCGCTCGCCGGGATGCCGGTCACCGACGATCCCGAGGCGGTGGCGGGCTGCGACGTGGTGGTCGAGTTCACCCACCCCGACGTGGTGTTGGACAACCTGGCCCGATGGCACGGCTTCGGTCTCCACGCCGTGGTGGGCACCTCCGGGTTCGACGCCGACCGGGTCGAGGCGGTGTGCGCCTTGTGGGGTGACATCCCCGCCCGCTGTCTCATCGTCCCCAACTTCTCGATCGGCGCCGTGGTGGCGATGCGGCTGGCCGAGCGGGCCGCCCCCTTCTTCCCCGTGGCCGAGGTGATCGAGCTCCACCACGACGCCAAGGCCGACGCCCCCTCGGGGACGGCCATCGCCACCGCCCAGCGCATCGGCGCCGCCGCACCGGAGCAACGGCGCCGGGTCGACGGGGAGTCGTCGCCTCCGGGGGCGCTGGGGGCGGAGGTCGCCGGTGTGCGCGTCCACTCGATTCGGCTCCCCGGTCTGGTCGCCCACCAGGAAGTGCTGTTCGGCGCCCCCGGCGAGACCCTGTCGATCCGCTCCGACACCACCGACCGGGCCGCCTTCATACCGGGAGTGCTCCTCGCCATACGCGGGGTTGCATCGCTGGAGGAGCCGGTGACGGTGGGCTTGGATGGGCTGCTCGAGTTGTAGCGAGCCTTGCGCGGCTCACCTCGCCCAGCGATGTCAGCCGCGCAACGGTTGACGCAGCACTCGGTCACGGGGTCGTCTGGCGGATCACGGCCAGGATGTCGTCGCCGTAGCTCTCCAACTTGGCCGGTCCGATGCCGCGGCAGGCGGCGAGCGACGCCCGATCGGTGGGTGAGCGTTCGGCGATGGCGATGATGTGCTGGTCCCACAGCACCATATGAGGAGATACCCCGTCGGTCTTGGCCCGCTCGCTCCGCCATGCCTTCAGCGCCGCCGCCACCGGCCCGGCTTCGTCAATCGACGGCTTCGGCCTGGCCGGTGCCCGGGCCCTACCCGATCCGTCCGACCCGCCCGGGCCGGGGCGGAACACGGCCCCGGAGAACGGGTCGGGACCGAACGGTGCGGTTCCGTCGAGCTCATCCAGGAACGAAGACGGGCGGGAGGCGTCGGCCAGCACCACGACCTGGGACCCGGCCCTGGTGACGGCGACGTGGAAGACGCGACGCTCCTCCTCGGTGTCCTCGCTGAGCCGGTGGGGCATGATCCCGCCGTTGGCGCCGAACACGGCGACCATTGGCCACTCCCGACCCTTGACCCGGTGTACGGTGGACAGGGTCACCCCGTTCTCGGCGCGCTCCCGGGAGAACACCCGGTGCAGCCAGCGGCCGAAGGCACCGGGATCTGGATGGAGATCGGCCACCTGGAGCAGCCCCTCGAGGTCGTCGAGGTGGGAGGCGGCGGCGGCCCCGGTCGAGTCGAGCAGCGTCATCGCCGTGCCCAGCCTGATGTCGTCGCGCACCGCGCTGAGCAGCGCCCGGGTGTTGGCGCCGCCGGCGGCGAGCTCGGCGAGCAGGTCGAGGTCGCCGGCCAGGTCATCGAGCTTCGGTGAGACCTTGACGTCGTCGAGACGTCCCGCCGCCCGCCGGATGTCGTCGATCGAATGGCACCGGGCCAGCCACTTGTCGGCCCAGCGGGGAAGCCCTCGGCTGGGGCGGCGCTGCACCTCGATCAGGTCGGCGGGGTCGATGGCGTCGGGGGCGGTGGCGATGCGCAGGTAGGCCAGGGCGGCGCGCAGCCCGAGCCGGTCGAGCACACCGACGGCGAGGATCGAGTCCATCGGAACCCCGGCGTCGGCCAGGGCGATGTGCGGACCCAACAGCAGCGACTGGACCCTGGTGAGCACCGCCACCTCCTCGGGACGCCGCCCGCCCTCCAGCCAGGCGCCGACCACCGCCGCCACCGTGGCGGAGCCTGCATTCGCCTGGTGAGGGTTCACCACCAGGCCGTCTCCCGCCGTCGAGACGTCGGGTCCCGGCCTGATCACCTTGGCCACCCGCACCCTGTTGTAGCCGAGGACGTTCGCCGCCGCCTGGGTCACCACCGCCGGGCATCGATAGTTCACCTCGAGGGCATGGTGCGACGCCCCGGGGAAGTACCGGTCGTAGTCGACCAGGAACCGGGGGTCGGCCCCGACGTGGCTGTTGATGGTCTGGTCGTCGTCGCCGACCCCGAACACGTCATAGGTGGGGCAGGCGAGAAGCCGGATCAGCAGCATGTGGGCAGGGGTGAGGTCCTGGAACTCGTCGACCAGCAGGTGCCGATGCTCGTCCTGGTGGGCGCGGCGCAGCCGCCCGTCGGCGAGCAGCGCTTCGACCGCCAGGTAGATCTGCTCGTCGAAGTCGATCACCCCCTGCCGCCGCAGCTCGGCGCGGTACGGGCCGAATGCCGCCGCCAGGTGCGGGACATCGCCGAACTCGGCCTCGACCACGGCCGGGTCACGCAGACCGAGCCTGATCAGCGACAGACCTTCGAGATAGCGGGCGTACGGGTCGGTGTTCACCCGTCGCACCGGTTTCGGCACCAGCCCCTCGACGATGGCGCGGGCGGCCCGCTCGTCGATCACCTCGGGGCGGCGGCCCATGAACCCGGCGACCAGCCCGTACCCCCAGGCGTTGAGGGTTTGGATCCTGGCCCCGAGGCCATGGGTGCGAGCCGCCATCTCCAGCTGCGCCTCCTTGTTGTAGGCGACGGCGAGCAGCGTCTCCGTCTCATAGCCGCGGTCGGCGATCAGGTGGCGGAGACGCTCGGTGAGCACCCTGGTCTTGCCCGATCCGGCCGGGGCCACCACCCGGGCGGGGCCGGCGTCGTGACCCACCGCCTCGAGTTGCTCGGGATCGAGGGCGGCGGCGGGCTTGACGGAATCCGGCACCGGGGTGAGGAACCCGCCGCCCTCCACCGTCTCGGCGTGGACAACGGCCTCGGCCGTCAACCGGCGGGTGGTGCGGGGACCACCGTCGATCCACGCCGGGTCTCCGTCGGGAAGGACCACATCGGCGGGCCCGCCCTCGGTGGCGCCCAAGGCGGCGGCCTTGCGCCCCCACCACCACACCGGCTCGCCGTTGCGGGCGTCGTAGTTGTTGGCCCACGCCAGGAAGTGGAGGCGGTCGAACCACGGTTCGAACCCGGCCCCCGCCCGCCACGGCTCGACGGCATGGTCGACCGGCTCCCGCAACGCCGCCGCGCCCACCGCCATCTCGACGATCACCGGCTCCCGGTTCGCCCACGCCCGGTGGAGCCGCTCGACCGGTGGGCCGGGTTCGTCCAGGGTGGCATCGTCGATCCGGACCCGGTCCACGCCTACCCACGGCGACGGCGGGTCGGCCCCGGGCGCCACCACCACGCCTCGACCCAGCTCTCTTGTCCCCGGGACCGACACCACCGGGAGGGTAGGGGGTCGTCGCGCCCCGACCGCCCGGAGCCGACGGTCGAGCCTGCGGCGATCTCCCGTCCTCTAGGTGGGTGGGGTGTTGTGGAACGGGGAGGGTGATGGCTGAGGGGGCTTCTATCGACAACCATGCTGGGTTCATCTGGTCGGTGGCAGACCTGTTGCGGGGGGATTACAAGCAGTCCGAGTACGGGAAGGTGTGAGCTGGACGTGGCCCGAGAGTTGGCGGAGGAGGCTCGGTGACCAAGACGATTCATCAGCTCAAGGTGACCCTGCGCGACGTGGGCCGCCGGTCTGGCGAAGGATCGTGGTGCGGTCGGAGACGAGGTCTTCCAGGCGTGCGTGATCGGCGGGGCGGCCTGCCAGTACGCGTCGTCGCCATGCTGGTCGCGTCCTAATCCTGCTTGCGCAGGACCCTGCGTCAGCCACGAGCGCTACGCGTGCTCCGCTCCGCCTACTCGGCCCGGCTCCCTTTACTCCGTGCGAGCCGTCCAGGTAGAGTCCGCGAAAGATCGTGACGAAGGAGGCGAGATGGCGCCGATGGTCCACAGCGTCGAGATCGATCGAAGCCGCGAGGACGTCTTCGCCTATGTGACCGATCCGTCGCGCTTTCCCGAGTGGCAGGAGGCGGTGGTGCGCGCGAGCGTCCAGGGCAGCGGTCCGCTCCAACAGGGCTCCAGGATCGAGCTGACGCGCCGGATGGGGAAGCGGGAACAGACGATGACGAGCGAGCTGTCGGAGTACAGCCCGCCGGAGAGCTACGCATTCCGCGTCATCGACGGCCCGGTCCGTGCGGTGGGGAACGGCAGGTTCGAGACGCTCGGGGAAGATCGGACGCGCTTCACCTTCGAGCTCGACTTCAAGGGCCACGGGATCGGCAAGTTGCTCGTGCCGCTCTTCGTCCGCAGGCAGGCGGCGAAAGAGCTCCCCGAGAGCCACGCGAAGCTGAAGAAGCAGCTCGAGAGCAGCTCGTAGACAGTCCCGCGGACTAGGGATGCACGTTCCCGGTAGGCAGCCGCCGCGTTGAAGCACGCGGTCGCTCTGCAACGCTTACTACGTAGCCATGAGTAGACCGAAGCGAACCGCGAAGACGCAGCCCTTCTCCGTGCAGCTTGGGCCTGCGGCGAACGTGACTCGTCACACGGAAGAGCCGCGACGCGTCGGCCGCTCTCGGAGCGCGGTCGTCGACGAGCTGGCGGAGGACTGCTATGAGACCCCGTGCGTACCTGCCCTCGAGCCGCAGTTGCGACCGTTGGGTCCACCCGGTGTCCGTATGGTCGGCCGGGCGCTTCGGTGCGGAGCCGCGGCCAACTCCACTTCCAGCGGGACCCCCGTTCGCTGGAATAGCGGTCGTGCCGGACCGGCGCCAGTTCCAGAGAGCTGGATTTAGGCCGAGGACGCGCGGTAAACCCGACGGGCCCGCCTTCGAGACGCACATAGCCACCTGGCTGACCGGGCAGGGTGGGTACTCCGGCGTCAAAGCTGGGCACCGGGTCGGGGGCTTCGATCGTGCCCGGGGCGGCCCGCTAGCTGGCGCCCGGTCCGGGCACCACCTCGATCTCGCCGTGCATGCCGTACTCGTAGTGGCCGGGGAGGTGGCAGGCGAACTCGAACACGCCGGGCTCGTCGAAGGTGAAGGTGGTGATGGCGGTGCCGTTGGGACCCACCGACACCTCGCCGGGGATCGACGGGTGCTCGGCCTCGGTCCCGGTGGCGTGGCGGAGGTGGACCTCGGGGCCGCCGGTGATCAGCTCGTGGTGGATCGGGTCGCCGTTGACGAGCAGGAACCGCACCCGGGTGCCCGCCACCACCGTGAGGTGGTCGGGCTCGAAGCGGGAGTGATGCACGTCGATCTCCACGGTCACGTCACCTGGCCCGAGCGGTGCCACGTTCCGGTGGTCACTCCCGGAGGCGAGGGCGTAGCCGGCACCCATCACCAGGGCCGTTACCACCACCGGGGCGACGATCAGCAGCATCCGGCGTCGTCGGCCCGAAGGCACCGACTTCATGCCGTTCCGCTCCCTATGGCCTCGAGGCGGTGGCGGCGAACCCAACCAAGCCCGACGGTGAAGGTGAGGGTCCCGGCCCCGACCCCGGCGAACAGCGGCCACAGCGGCAGCCCACCGGTGCCGGGGCGCACCAGGAGCGATTCCGGTTCGGGGACCCCGGTGTCGGCGAAAGCGGCGGCTACCCCGGGGGTGGCGGAGACGGCCAGGTCGTAGTCCAGCTCGGCGGCGGGGGAGTCGAGCTGCAGATACGACAGCCACATGTCCTCCGGTAGCCACTCCATCCCCTCGTCCGAACGGAGATCGTCGAGCAGGAAGTCGGTGGCGGCCTCGCTGCGGGCAAGGGTCATACCCGTCCCACCGGCCAGCAGCTCGGGCTCGTCCTCGGTGAGCAGGAACACGTCGGCCTCGATCCGGTCGCCCGGCTCGGCGCCAAGGCCGAGGATACGAATGGGAACCCACGGGTCGTCGGTGGGGATGGTCGCCATGATCGGTGTGCTGTCGCCCGCCTCCTGCTCGAGGTCGGCGGCGCGCTCGGCGTTGAACCGGGCCGCCATGAACACCGGGCTGCGCCTGGCGTAGAAGTCGAGGACCTCGGGGGCGTCGGGGGTGAGGAAGAAGCCGTGCTCGACCGCCCATGCCCCAACGGCGTCACCACCGCCGCGCAGCACGGTGATGTCGAGGGCGTCGATCTCCACTTCGAGCAGCACCTCGGCGGTGTCGGTGTCGGCGCCGGCGGCGGCGAACGTGGCTTCCGACCGTCTCGGAGACACCTCGAGGGCGAGCCGCTGCAGCGTCCAGTCGCCGCCCCGCTCCACGGTGGTGGGCACGTCCGGGAGTGGAATGATCGATCCCACCTCCTTGCCCTCCCCGGTGAACTCGAAGGCGGTGACGTACCGCTCGATCCCGTTGCTGTAGGCGGCCAGGGTGGTGGTACGCACCAGCTCGACGGTGCCGTTCTCCCCGACCAGCCCACCGCAGGCCAACGCCGGTCCGGCCCCAACGGCCAGCATCAAGCCGACCGCGGTCGTCAGGTAGGTGATCCTCCGAACACCCCACCTCCGAGCGCCCGCCCTCTCGCTCCGCATTCCCTTCCGCATGTCATCCTCCTTGGACCCCTCCCGGTCTCAGCGCTAGGACGACCAATCCCCCAGACGGGGTTCCCAAGGGTGTCACCTGTGCTCTCGGACCGGGCGGTGGGAACCGCAGCGGTGGATGAGGCGGATCCGGTAGGGGACCCTCGGGAAGCGGGAGTGCCCGGTTCAGTTGAGCGCCGAGGCGAGCTGGCGTCGGTAGATGGAGGTGAGGGGGTGCTCGTTGGTCAAGACCTCGAAGATGTCGAGCATCGCCCGGCGGGCGTCCTCGAGCTGAGGGCCCTTCTCCCGCACCACGGCCAGCATGTAGTCGAGGGCCGGCTCGTACTCGCCGTGGGAGGCGAGGCCCCGAGCCAGGGCGAGCCGGGCGGCTCCGTCCGTGGGGTCGGTGGCGACGGCCCGCTCCAGGTCGGCCACGTCGGTGGTCCTTGCCTCGGTGAGCCGGGCGGCGGCCTGGAGCCGGTCGACTTCGGGGGTGGGGACAAGCTTGCCCAGCACGATCATCGCCTCCTCGGTGTCGCCGGCGGCGATCAGCAGCGAGGCAAGTCCGGTCCCGGCGTCGGGGTGGTCGCTCCGGGTCCCCAGCACCGCCCGGAACAGGTATTCGGCGCGTTCGGTGTCGCCGGCCAGGGCGGCGTCGCGGGCCTCGTCGACGGCCCGGTCCAGCTCGGAGGGGACGATCTGCTCCAGCCACTGACGGACGGCCGGCTCGGGGATGGCGCCGGTGAAGCGGGAGACGGCAACTCCGTCGCGGAAGGCGACGACGGTGGGGATCCCTTGGACTCCGAGCCGGTTGGAGAGCTCGGGGTTGGCGTCGACATCAACCTTGACCAGCTCCCAGGCCCCGTTTGCCTCGCCGGCCAGCTTCTCGAGCACCGGTCCCAAGATCTTGCACGGCCCGCACCACTCCGCCCACAGGTCGACGACGACGGGCACCTCGTGGCTGCGCTGCACCACGGCGGCGGGAAAATCGGCGGTGGATACTTCGGTGACGTGTTCGCTCGGCATGGTGTCCATGGTACGTCATGCCCGGCCTTGTCTTCCCGGTGGGCGGCCCCCGCACTGCTACCGTTGGCGCCCATGGATCACCGCCAGGGACCCTTCGGCTCGCTCCTCACCGCCGTCATCACCCCCTTCGACGGGGATGGAGCCGTCGATTACGAGGCGTTCTGGCGGCTGCTCCACCATCTCCGTGACACCGGGTCCGACGGGGTGGTGGTGTGCGGCACGACCGGGGAGTCCCCGACGCTGTCCGACGACGAGAAGCTGGCGCTGTTCTCCACCGCCGTCGACGCCTTCGCCGGCTCGATGAAGGTGGTCGCCGCCACCGGCACCTATGACACCGCCCACTCGGTGGCGATGACCAGACGCGCCGCCGAGATCGGCTGCGATGCGGTCATGGCGGTCACCCCGTACTACTCCAGGCCGCCTCAGGAGGGGCTGTACCGGCACTTCGTCGCCATCGCCGACGCCACCGACCTCCCCGTCCTGCTCTACAACATCCCGGGGCGGACCGCCCGGCTGATCGAGGTCGACACCCTGGTCCGGCTCGCCGCCCATCCCCGGATCGTGGCGGTGAAGGATGCAGTCGACGACATCGCCTACACCAAGCGTTCGCTTGCGGTCCTCCCCGACGACTTCGCGGTGTACGCCGGGTCCGACGCCTTCACCTTCGCCAGCATGCCAGCGGGCGGGGTCGGGGTGGTGTCGGTGGCCTCGCACCTGGTCGGCCGTCAGATCAAAGACATGATCGAGGCGATGCAGCAGGGTGACGTCGACGGCGCCGCCACCATCAACGCCCGGCTCACCCCGCTGTTCGAGGCGCTCTTCGTCGAGCCCAATCCGATGCCGCTCAAGGCCGCCCTCAACCGGTGGTGGGGCCCGGTGGGCCAACCGAGGCTCCCCCTGATCCCGGCCGGCGACGGAACGGTGGCCATGCTCGAGGCTGCGCTGGAGACGGCTGCCGTCGTATGACGGTCTCGATCAGCTTCCTCGGTGGTCTTGGTGAGATCGGGCGCAACTGCGCGGTGATCGAGACCAACGGGCGCCTCGCCCTCATCGACTGCGGGCTGATGTTCCCCGAGGAGGAGATGCCGGGCATCGATTTCGTCGTGCCGGACATCACCTATCTCAAGGACCGCCGCCACATGGTCAAGGCGTTTCTGATCACCCATGCGCACGAAGACCACGTCGGCGGGCTGCCATACATCCTGCCCGAGTTCCCCGGCGTGCCGATCTACGCCTCGACCCTGGCGCGCGGCCTGCTCGGCAACAAGATCAAGGAGCACAAGCTCCACAGCAACCCGCTGATGGCATTTGATCCGGGCGAGACGGTCGAGATCGGCGCCTTCTCGGCGACCGCGTTCCGAATCGGCCATTCGATCCCCGACGCGATGGGTATCGCCCTGCGCACGCCGCGCGGGCTGATCGTCCATACGGGCGACTTCAAGTTCGACCACACGC
>JBPCMS010000038.1:0-29637 GCA_051002015.1 Acidimicrobiia bacterium | reverse complement strand
GCATGACGGTGTCGGTCAGCTTTCTCGGGGGACTCGGCGAGATCGGGCGCAACTGCGCCGTGCTGGAAACCCACGGCCGCTTGGCGTTGCTCGACTGCGGTCTGATGTTCCCCGAGGAGGAGATGCTCGGGGTCGATCTGGTGCTGCCCGACTTCTCCTGGGTGATCGAGCGCCGCGAGGACGTCGCCTGCGTCGTCCTCACCCACGGACACGAGGACCACGTCGGCGCCCTCGCCTACTTCCTTCGAGAGGTCCAGGTGCCCGTGTACGGCACCTCGCTCACCGTCGAGCTGGCCCGGTCGAGGGTCGAGGAGATCGGCATCCACCCCGACCTGCGGGCGGTGTCACCGGGCGAGTGGATCGAAGAGGGGCCGTTCCGCTTCGCCCTGGTCCGCGTCGCCCACAGCGTCCCCCAGGCCGCCGGCGTCGTCTTCGACACCGACGAGGGCCTGATCGTCCACTCCGGCGACTTCAAGCTGGACCCCACCCCGATCGACGGATTCCCCACCGACCTGGGCGCCTTCGGGGGATTCGGTCGCATGGGGGTTCGGCTCCTGCTGGCCGACGCCACCAACGCCGAGATCGCAGGCTTCACCCCCTCCGAGGCGACCATCGGCAGACCCATCGCCGACCTCACCGCCCGGGCTCCGGGGCGGGTGATCATCGCCTGCTTCGCCAGTCATGTGCACCGGGTGCAGCAGGCGGTGGATGCCGTGGTCGGCGCCGGGCGCAACATCGCCTTCCTGGGCCGGTCGATGCTGCGCAACACCGAGGTCGCCGCCCGGCTCGGTCTGCTCGACGTGCCCGACGGCTCGGTGCTGCCCCTCGACGAGCTGCTTGCCCTCCCTCCCGAGCAGACGGCGGTCATCTGCACCGGGAGCCAGGGCGAGCCGTTCGCCGCCCTGTCGTTGATGGCCCAGGGCGAGCATCGGGCGATCAAGCTCACCAAGGGCGACACCGTCATCCTCTCGGCGACCCCCATCCCCGGCAACGAGACCAAGGTCTACCGGGTGATCAACAACCTGGTGAGGCGAGGGGTGATCGTCCACCACGGCCGTAACGCCCCGGTCCATGTCTCCGGCCACGCCGCCCGCGACGAGCTGGCCACGTTGATGAACGTGGTGGCGCCCAAGGCGTTCGTCCCCGTCCACGGTGAGTACCGGCACCTGGTGGCCAGCGCCGAGCTGGCCAGCACCGTCGGGATCAAGGAGGTGGAGATCTGCGAGGACGGCGACCGTATCGTGCTCCGCAAGGGAAAGCTCCGGGTCGAGCGGGGGGCGTTTCCCGCCGGGTACGTCTACATCGACGGATCCGGGGTGGGCGACCTGGACGGGGTGCTGCGCGATCGCAGGCACCTCGCCGACGACGGCGTGCTCATCATCACCGTCGGGGTCGACATGGCCAGCGGGGAGATCGTGGTCGGCCCCGAGGTCGACAGCCACGGGATCACCGACGACCCGAAGGGGCTGCACGCCGAGATCGCCGGTGCGGTGGAGAAGGCGGTGGCGTCGCTGGCGACACCGATCGATCGGGACGGGATGCGCCGCACCGTGCGCAGCGAGGGCGGCAAGATCGTCAAGCGGACCCTCGACCGACGGCCGGTGGTGATCCCCATCCTGCTCGAGGTCTGAGCGGGAACCGACTTTCTTAGGATCGAAACGCGTCACGGGTGACGCGTTCGGGTCCTAAGAAAACCCGTGGGGCGGGAATCGTTTGCGCCGGGGCCTGGCGGAGGTAAGGTGCGCGTCCCATGCCAGCACGGTCGAAAGCCCGTGGGGCCAAGGGGCGGAGTACGGTCAAGAGAACTCAGCAGCGGCGGAACAACGCAGGCCTCCTTGATGCGCTTCGACGGGGCAAGGAGCGGTTCCGCACCAGGCTCGGACGTCAGACCGATGACGTCTGGGGTGTCGTCGTCATCATGGTCGCCATCGTGCTGGCGCTCGCCTTCTTCGGGGGTGCGGGGCCGGTGGGCAGCGGTGTCGCCGAAGGGCTCGCCATCTTCTTCGGGATCGGCTCCTGGTTCATCCCCGTGATCATCGCCTTGATCGGCGTGGCCATGGTGGGGACCATGCCCCGGGCCGACTACGCCCGCTTGACCGTCGGGTTGACCACGATCTTCGTCTCGTCGCTGGCGCTGCTCCATCTGATGTCGGGGACGCTCCCGCTGTCCGCGGGCATCCCGGCGGTGATGGAGCGGGGCGGCGCCATGGGCTCGCTGGTCTCGTTCCCGCTGCGCCGGCTCATCGGATTCTGGGGCGCATGGGTCGTGCTGTTCTCGATCACCTCCATCGGGGTGCTCATCGCCACCAAGGCAACCGTGCGCGACGTCGGCCATGCCCTGAAGGATTCCGCCCTGTGGGTTCGGCACCACGTCGGCCTCCCCGCCGGAACGCCGCCGGTGGCGGTGGGGAAGCGGTCGGCGGCGCCGACCCCGGCACCGCAGGCGCGGAGCGGGCCCGCCTCCGCCAAACCGGAGGCCCAGACGACGACGCCCAAGAAGGCCAAGCCGCGCCAGCCGCCTCCCCCGATGGCCCGCACCGGCCGGCGGGAGGGCTACCAGCTCCCGCCGCTCAACCTGCTCCACCGCAGCGAGTCGGCGGGACACAACCGGCGGGCGCTGGAGCAGGCCGGCGCCGAGCTCCAGGACGCCCTCCACCAGCACGGCGTCGACGCCCGGCTGGTCCGCATCGTCCCCGGCCCCACCGTCACCCGGTTCGAGATCGAGCTGTCACCCGGGGTGAAGGTGTCGCGGATCACCGGCATGGCCAGCGACATCGCCTACGCCATGGCATCGGCCGACGTTCGCATCCTCGCCCCGATCCCGGGGAAGAGCGCCATCGGGATCGAGGTCCCCAACCGGCACCGCGAGCTGGTGACGCTGGGTGACCTGCTGTCGTCGCCGGTGGCGAACGATCCCGACCCGATGAAGATCGGTCTGGGCAAGGACGTCTCGGGCGCCACCCGGATGCTCAAGCTGGACGAGTTGCCCCACCTGCTCATCGCCGGCTCCACCGGGGCGGGCAAGTCGTCGTGCATCAACGCCCTGGTCACCTCGCTGCTGATGCGGTCCACCCCCGACGACGTCCGCATGATCCTGGTCGACCCCAAGCGGGTCGAGCTGGGCCAGTACAACGGGGTTCCCCACCTGCTCACCAAGGTCATCACCAACCCGAAGCGGGCAGCCGAGGCGCTGCAGTGGGCGGTTGCCGAGATGGACCGCCGCTACACGCTGCTGGCCGACGCCGGGGTACGCGACATCGCCAGCTACCGGGAGACATGGGACGCCGGGGGCATCGACGAGGACGGCTTCGACCGCTTCCCCTACATCGTGGTGATCGTCGACGAGCTCAACGACCTGATGATGGTTGCCGGGCGCACCGTCGAGGACTCGGTGGTCCGGATCGCCCAGATGGCCCGCGCCGTCGGCATCCACCTGGTGCTGGCCACCCAGCGGCCGTCGGTCAACGTCATCACCGGGGTGATCAAGGCCAACGTGCCGTCGCGGCTGGCGTTCTCGGTGGCCTCGCAGACCGACTCCAGGGTGATCCTCGACAGCGCCGGCGCCGAGAAGCTGGTCGGGCTGGGCGACATGCTGGTGGTGACCGCCCGCGACCCCAAGCCGGAGCGCATCCAGGGGGCCTTCGTGTCCGAGGCCGAGGCCAGGGCGGTGGTCGATTGGTGTAAGACCCAGGAGCAGGCGCAGTACCGGGACGCCGACGTGTTCGAGGCGGCCGCCAAGGTGGCCGAGAACGAGGAGGGCTTCGAGGGTGAGGACCCCGAGGTCATCCGCCAGGCGATCGAGCTGATCGTCCGCTCCCAGCTCGGCTCGACCTCCATGCTGCAGCGCAAGCTCCGCATCGGGTTCGCCCGGGCGGGCCGGGTGATGGACATCCTGGAGAACAGGGGGATCGTCGGCCCGTCCGAGGGCTCCAAGGCCCGCGAGGTGCTGGTCACCGAGGACGAGCTCGACTCGGTGCTGGTCGACGGCTGACCCGCCGCCGCCACCGCGGTTAGGTTTGGGCCGGTCATGGTTTCGGCCCGCTTCGACGATCTCACCCCGGGCGCCGAGCACGGCTACCTCTTCGCCGACCCGGTGGACGTGGTGGTCGCCAACCATGTCGACGAGGTGGTCCCCGCCATCGCCGCCGCCGATCGGGCGGCGCGCCGCGGGAGGTGGGCGGCGGGATACGTCGCCTACGAGGCGGCGTCCGGGCTGGACAGGGGGTTGCCGGTCCACGACCCGTTACCCGGCCTGCCCCTGGTGTGGTTCGGGATCTTCCCGCAGCGACTCACCGCCGGGCAGCCGCCATCGGGAGCGGGCGGCTACGAGGTCTCCGACTGGACGCCGGCGATGGACCGGGAAGGGTTCGCCGCTTCCGTTTCCGCCATCCGCCAGGCCATCGCCGCCGGCGACACCTACCAGGTCAACCTGACCTTCCCGCTCCACGCCGGCTTCTCGGGCGATCCGTCACGGTGGTACACCGACCTGGCCGGGGCGCAGCGGGGTGCGTTCGCTGCCCACATCGACACCGGGAGCCGCCACATCCTCAGCGCCTCGCCCGAGCTGTTCTTCGAGCTCGTCGGCGACCGGATCCGGACCCGACCGATGAAGGGGACGGTGCGGCGGGGGCGCTGGGTCGAGGAGGACGCCGCCATGGCCCGGTGGCTGGCCCGATCGGAGAAGGACAGGGCGGAGAACGTGATGATCGTCGACCTGCTGCGCAACGATCTGGGACGGATCGCCGAGGTGGGAACGGTCGAGGTCGACGAGCTGTTCGCCGTCGAGCGCTACGAGACGGTGTGGCAGCTCACCTCGACCGTGTCGGCCCGGGTCGGCCCGCACCTCGCCCTCGTCGACGTGTTCCGGGCGCTGTTCCCGTGCGGCTCGGTCACCGGCGCCCCCAAGCGGAGCACGATGGGGATCATCCGTGCGTTGGAGCCGCAGCCCCGGGGCGTCTATTGCGGTGCGGTGGGGTTCGTCGGCCCGGGCTCGGCGGGGCTCGGCCCGACCGCAGCCTTCAACGTCGCCATCCGCACCGTCGACGTCGACCTGGCCCGGGGCACCGCCATCTACGGGGTGGGGTGCGGGATCACCTGGGGCTCGGACATCGACGCCGAGTACGAGGAGGCCCGGTGGAAGGCCCGGGTCCTGGTGGAGCGGCGCTCCGACTTCGACCTGTTCGAGACCATCCGCTGGGATCCGGCTGGCGGCTTCGTGTTCCTCGACCGGCACCTCGACCGGCTGGCGGCGTCGGCGGGATACTTCGGGTTCGGGTTCGACCGGGCCGGTGCGGTCGAGCGGCTCCACGCCCGGGTGACGGAGGAGGGGGCGTCGCTGCGGGTGCGGTTGACCCTGGCCCGCTCCGGGGCGGTGCAGGTCACCGCCTCCACACTGGTCGGGTTCGGCGACGACGCCGCCGCCGACCCGGTCCGCTTTGCGGTGGAGCCGTTGCCGGTCGCCCCCGACAACGTCCTGCTGTTCCACAAGACCACCGCCCGCCGGCAGTTCGAGGAACCATCCCGTCGCCACCCCGAGGCCGGCGACGTGCTGCTGGTCAACGACCGGGGCGAGCTGACCGAGTTCACCGTCGCCAACGTGGTCCTGCGCCTCGACGGCGCATGGTTCACCCCTCCGCTGGAATCCGGATGCCTCCCCGGCGTGTTCCGGGCCGAGTTGCTCGCCGCCGGCACCCTCACCGAACGGGTGCTCACCCTCGACGACCTCGACACCGCCGAGGAGGTTGCCTGGATCAACTCGGTGCGCGGCTGGCGTCCGGCGGTCAGGATCGCATGCGGGCCGGCCGCACCCTGAGTTGCACCCGGAGACGGGTGATCGCCCCACGGACGCGGGGACCAGAATGCCCAACCTTCGTTAGCATCGCCGCCGATGTCCGACCTCGCCCTCCATCGCATCCTCGAGCCCGACGGCACCCTGTCCGGCGACAGCCCGCTCCCGGTCGACAGGATCGCCGACCTGTTCCGCCGGATGGTCGCCGCTCGCACCTACGACCGGAAGGCGACGGCGATGCAGAAGCAGGGCCGGCTGGCCACCTACGCCCCCTTCCAGGGCCAGGAGGCCGCCCAGATCGGCTCGACCGCCGCCCTCGAGCCCCGGGACTGGGTGGTCGGCACCTACCGCGACGCCGCCGCCATGTGGGACCACGGCTACCCCTGGGTCAACCTGATCCTGGGGCGCACCGGTGACGAGCGGGGTGGTCACGCCCCCGAGGGGGTCAACGTGCTACCCCCGTCGATCACGGTCGGTGCCCACATGATCCACGCCGTCGGGCTCGGCTGGGCCTCGAAGCTGCGGGGCGAGGACGCCGTCGCCATGACCTTCTTCGGCGATGGCGCCACCTCGGAGGGCGACTTCCACGAGGCGATGAACTTCGCCGGGGTCTTCGCCACCCCCACTGTGTTCGTATGCCAGAACAACGGGTGGGCCATCTCGATGCCGCGGGAGCGGCAGACCGCCTCCGAGACCATCGCCCAGAAGGGGAAGGCATACGGCATCGAGGGGGTGCTGGTGGACGGCAACGACCTGCTCGCCGTCTACGACGTGGCGAAGCGGGCGGTGGCCAGGGCCAGGGCGGGGAAGGGGGCGACCCTGATCGAGGCGCTGACCTACCGGATCGGCCCCCACACCACCACCGACGACGACCGGCGCTACCGGACCGAGACCGCCGTCGAGGAGTGGCGGGTGCTCGATCCGCTGGAGCGGGTGCGCAACTACCTACGAGCCAACGACGGCTGGTCGGAGGAGTGGGAGCGGGGGATCGAGGACATCGGGAGCCGGGCGGTGGAGGACGCCGTCACGGAGGCCGAGGCGCTGACCGCATTCGGCCCCGGCGAGATCTTCGACGCCATGTTCGCCGAGATCACCGGTCCGCTCGCCGCCCAGCGGGAAGAGTCGGAGAGGGGCGGAGCGTGAGCGAGCGCAACCTGGCCCAGGCGGTCAACCATGCGCTCGATCTGGCGCTGGCCGACCCCGACGTCGTGCTGCTGGGCGAGGACGTGGGCAGCACCGGCGGGGTGTTCCGGATCTCGGACGGGCTGCAGCAGCGTCACGGCGTGGACAAGGTGATCGACACCCCGGTGGCCGAGTCCGGGATCATCGGCGCCGCCTTCGGGATGGCGGTGGCGGGCATGAAGCCAATCGCTGAGATCCAATTCATGGGCTTCTCCTATCCGGCGTACGACCAGGTGGTCAGCCACGTGTCGCGCATCCGCAACCGCTCCCGGCACCGCTTCACCTGCCCGATGGTCATCCGCATCCCATACGGGGCTGGGATCGGCGCCGCCGAGCACCACAGCGAGTCCGCCGAGATCATCTACGCCCACACCCCCGGGCTCAAGGTGGTGGTGCCCTCCAATCCCTACGACGCCAAGGGGCTGTTCCTCGCCGCCGTCGCCGACCCCGATCCGGTGATCTTCCTCGAGCCCATCAGGCTGTACCGGGCGGTGAAGGGCGAGGTGCCCGACGAGGCATACCAGGTGCCGCTGGGCGTAGCCGACATCGTGGCGGACGGCGACGATGTCACCCTGATCGGGTACGGGGCGATGATGCGGGAGATCCGCCGATCGGTCGAGGTGCTGGCCGAGCACGGGGTCGGGGCGACCGCGGTCGACCTGCGCACGATCTCACCGCTCGACATCGAGACCATTGTCGAGGCGGCCCGCCACACCGGGAGGGCAGTCGTGGTCCACGAGGCGCCGCGTACCGGGGGGCTGGCGGGCGAGATCATCGCCCTCATCCAGGAGCACGCCCTGTACGACCTGCAGGCGCCCATCGCCCGGGTCACCGGATGGGACACGGTCGTCCCGCTGCGGCGGGCCGAGCACCACTACGTGCCGACGGTCGATCGCATCGTGGCGGCGGCATTGAAGACCTTGAAGGCCTGAGCGATGGCGCACGAGTTCCTTCTCCCCGACGTCGGCGAGGGTCTGACCGAGGCGGTGATCGTCCACTGGCATGTCGCCGTCGGTGACCCGGTGACCATGGACGGACCGCTGGTCGAGGTCGAGACCGACAAGGCCGTGGTCGACATCCCCGCACCCTTCGCCGGGGTGCTGCTCCACCAGGGCGGGGCGGAGGGGGAGACCCTCCCGGTCGACTCGCTGCTGGCGGTGATCGGCGAGGAGGGCGAGGAATGGGCCTCCGGCGCGGCGGTGGCGGCGTCCGTACCCGGGGTGGTCGAGGAGCAGGTGGCGCCCATCGTGGGCCGGCTCACCGAGACCGCCGAGACCGTCGGCTCCAGGCAGCCGGGGATGCTCCCCAAGGTGAGGCGGCTCGCCGCCGAGCTCGGGGTCGACACCTCGCTGGTGGAGGGCACCGGGCCCGGCGGCAGGGTCACCGAGGACGACCTGCGTCGGGCCGTTGCCGGGGGAGCGGCGGCTGCGCCGGCCGCGGCCGCATCGGCGGCTGGTCCGTCCGCGCCTGCGGCTGCCGCATCCACCGGGCCGGAGCGGCGGGTGCGGATGTCGCCGACCCGGCGCTCGATCGCCGAGAACCTGGCCCGCTCGTGGCGGGAGATCCCCCACGTCACCACGTACTCGGAGGCGGACGCCGATGCCCTGCTTGCGGCCCGCGCCGCCGCCGGCAAGCCGCCGCTCGAGGCGCTGCTCATCTCCCGGCTGATCCCGCTGCTGGAGCGGTTCCCCGAATTCAACGCCACCATCGACGGCTACGAGATCGTCCACAAGCTGCATTACGACATCGGGGTGGCGGTCGACACCCCCGAAGGGCTGCTGGTCACCGTGGTGCGCCACGCAGACGGGCGGGACGTGGCCGGTCTCGGCGAGGAGATCCTTCGTCTCGCCACCGCCGCCAGGGAGCGCAAGGCCAAGCCGGACGAGCTGCGCGGCCAGACCTTCACCCTGTCCAACATCGGCGCCGTCGGCGGCGGCTACGGCACCCCGCTGGTCCCCTACGGGACCACGGCGATTCTGTCGGTGGGCAAGGCCGACCCCAAGCCGGTGGTCCGCAACGACCAGATCGTGGTCGGCCGCCAGCTCCCCCTGAGCCTCTCATACGACCACCGGGCCATAGACGGCTCCACCGGAAGGTCATTCATGGCCGCCCTGGTGGAAGCCCTGGAGTCCTGACCGGCAGGTCAGGTCTGTTCCCCCTGAAGCCGCTACCCGCTCAGATGGGTTTGGCGGCGCAGAGCCACACCCTGGCCTCCCAGAGGAAGCGGGAGCCCTTCTCGGTGAGCTGGACGATGCCGTCGTCGACGAGCTGCTTGATGCTCTTGGCGTCGGCGAGGGCGCCCGCCAGCGGGATGGGGCGCTCGGTGAGCTTGACCAGGCTGGCGAAGACGCTGCGGGCGACGTCGAGGATGGCCCGCTCGTCCTGCAGGGTTCCGGTGGGGAGGAACAGCCGACCACCTTCGGCGAGCCGGCGCTTCGCCTGCTGCAGCATGCGGATGGGCAGCTCGGACCCGCTGGGGCCCCCACCCGTCCGCGATGGGAACCAGCCACTGTCGGCGGCGAGGTCGTCGGGGATCCCGGACACGTCGCCGATGATGACGTCGGCGCTGACACCATCGGGAATCGGTTCGAACAGATCGCCGTGGAAGAACTCCATCCGGTCGGCAACGCCGTGGGCGGCGGCGTTGGCGGTACCCACCGCCACCACGTCGGGGCTGGCGTCGACCCCGTACACCTTGGAAGCGCCCAGCTTGGCGGCGATGATCCCGAGCACACCGGTTCCGCAGCCGACGTCGATGACGACGTCACCCTCGGTCACGTCGAGAACGTCGGCCACGAGTTGGGAGATGGTGGATGGGAGGAAGGTGGTGTCGGAGGCGGTCAGGTCCATGGGACCGAGCCGCCCCTTCCACGTGATGGTCTGCATCGAGGGATTATGCCCGGTTCGGAGCCTCCTGGAAACCGTGATCCACCCATTACGCTTCGGTAGATGGACGGCCAGCAGCAGCGCAACGCTCTCAGCGCCGCCGAGCAGGCGCTGCGGGCCCTCGCCGACGGCGACACCGACCGGGCGATGCACGCCGCTCTGCGTGCCGGGGAGCTGGATCAGGTGGGCCTCTACGCCACCTTCCCCGCCGCCGTCGACATGGCGATCGCCGACCTCACCTTCAAGGGGATGATCGGTGCCGACGCCGTCGAGACGCTGCGCACCTCGGTGGGAACCGGCCCGCTGGAGGGGCTGATCGAGCTGCTCCACCCCTGATCCGCCCTTTCTTAGGACCGAAGCGCGTCACAGGTGACGCGTTCTGATCCTAAGAAAAGCGCATGGGGGCGACCCGTCCCGGCTACCCGGAGGGCGGGGCCAGCGGGGCGAAGCCGTGGGTCATGATGGCGGCGGCGATGTCGTCGTGGCCCTGCTGGTTGAGGGTGCGGTAGGGCTCGTCGAGGTAGCCGGCGCCCAGAGGCTCGGTGCCGTGGCGCCCGTTGAACAGGTCGTACACGTCGAGGCAGACGGCGCCGTGCTCGTCGGCGATCCGGCAGATCTCGTCGTTGACCAGGTCGAGGATGCGGCGGACCCCCGAGTCGGCCTGGGCGGTCACCCTTCGGTCGTACATCCACGCCGTGTAGTCGGCGCCCTTGATGACGTCGTTCCACAGGGTGGAGACCATGACCACCGTCGGCTGATCGCCCCTGATGGCGTCGACCTCGCCGAGGATGGCGTCGATGTCCCCGGCGAGCGGCTCCACGATCTTGTCGATGCAGCCGAGGTCGTACACCAGCAGGCACGGGTCGGAGTCCTGGTACCAAGGCAGGTCGTCGCTCCCGACGGCGATCGTGATGATGTCCGACTCGGCGATGAGTTGGCGGGGGGAGCGGTCGGTCCGCACCGACCCGGCGCCCTGCCCCCAGTCGTCGCCTCTGATCTGGTCGAGCAGGTCGCCGGCGATGAGCGGCCCCGGCTGGGAGCCGTCGAGCAGCAGCACCGGGATCGACCGGTCGGCGGCGATCGCCTCGGTTACCAGGGTCGGGTAGGCGACGCAGTCCCCACACCGGTCCGGTGCCCCGTACACGTGGCCGTCGCCGAGGGCGCCGTAGGTCCAGTGGGGGCGATCCGGGTCGAACACCGTGGTGGTGGTCGCCGGAGGCGAGGTGGTGGTGGCGGCCGCCGCCTCGGTGGTGGTGGTCGCCGGGGCCGGCGTGGTCGTGTCGGGGGCGGCGACGGTCGTCGATGAACCGGGTGCGGTCTGCCCGCCGGTGCAGGCGGCGACGAGGAGCAGCATCACGGCGGCGACGAAGGGGCGCATCCGGGGATCATACGGAGGGTGGTCGACCAGTGGCCGCCCGGGTCCGGGACCGGGGCCATCTATGGTGGCGCCGCCCAGGAGAGACCGCTGCCGATGACCCCAGGCGCCATCCACGAAGAGCATCCGTTCCGGCCACCGCCGGAGCAGCGGGACCCGGTGCGCCGCCTCCGGGGCCGTCTGGTGGCGCCGGTGACGATCATCACCGCCGGCACCGACGAGGCAGCGTGGACCGGGCTCACCGTCTCGTCGCTGGTCGTGTCGGAGGGCAGCCCGCCCCTGGTCTACTGCCTGTTCGGTCCCACCACCGACCTCATCGAGCGCATCGCCGAGACCGAGCGGTTCCTGGTCCATGTGTGCGAGGCCGAGCACCGGCGCCTCGCCGACGTGTTCGCCGGGATCGAGCCCAGCCCGGGCGGCATGTTCGCCGGGAGGAAGGCCACCCAGACCGACCACGGTCCCCGGCTCGAGGGGTTTCCCGCCACCGCAGGCTGCACCGTGGTCTCCGGCCGCGAGGAGAGCTACAACGTGCTGGTGACGGCCCGCATCGACGAGGTCAGCGCCGACGAGCTGACCGACCCGCTCACCTACTTCCGGGGCGGGTACCGGACCCTGGGGGACTGACGGTGCGCTACCTGAGCACCAGGGGCGGGATGGACCCCACCGGGTTCGCCGATGTGCTCATCGACGGGCTGGCTCCCGACGGAGGTCTGGTGATACCCGAGGCCATCCCCGTGCTCGACCCCGACGATCTCGCCGCCCTCGCCGTCGCCACCTATCCCGAGGTGGCCGGTGCGGTACTGACCCGATTCGGCACGGATGGCGATCCCGATGGCCTCGACCCCGGCGACCTGGCCCGGGTGGCCGCGGCCGCATACGGGCCCGACCGGTTCGATCACCCCGAGGTGGTCTCGCTGCGTCCCCTCGGCGACGGGATGGTGCTGTGCGGGCTGTCGCACGGCCCCACCCTCGCCTTCAAGGACATGGCGATGCAGCTCCTCGCCGGGCTGTTCGATTCGGTGCTGGGGGCACGGCGGGACCACATGACGGTGCTGGGGGCGACCTCGGGCGACACCGGATCGAGCGCCGAGCACGCCTTTGCGGGGAGCGCATCCGTCGATGTCTTCATGCTGTCACCGCTGGACCGGATGACACCGTTCCAGACGGCCCAGATGTACACCATCGACCAACCCAACATCCACAACCTGGCGGTGCGGGGGGTCTTCGACCAGTGCCAGGACCTGGTCAAGCAGATCACCTCCGACCAAGGGTTCAAGGTCCGGCACCGCATCGGGGCGGTCAACTCGATCAACTGGGGCCGGATCGTGGCCCAGGTCGCCTACTACCTGTACGCCTCGCTACGGGTGGCGGGGCCGGGCGGCGAGGTGTCGTTCGCCGTGCCCACCGGCAACTTCGGTAACGTCTACGCCGGCCACGTCGCCCGGCGGATGGGGGCGCCGATCCGGCGGCTGGTGGTCGCCTGCAACGAGAACGACGTCCTCGACGAGTTCTTCTCCACCGGCCGCTACCGGATGCGCCGTCCCGGCGACGTCCTCGCCACCTCGAGCCCTTCGATGGACATCGCCAAGGCCTCCAACTTCGAGCGCTACGTCTCCGACCTCAGCGGCGGCGACGCCGGCGTCGTCGCCGACCTGTTCACCAGCCCCGACGGGTTCGACCTCTCGTCCGATCCCGCCTTCGCCGCCGTCGCCGCCACCGGGATGGTGTCGGGAACCTCGCGCCACCCCGACCGGATCGCCACCATCCGTGAGCTCCACCGCCGCTGGGGCGTCGTGGTCGACCCGCACACCGCAGACGGGATCACCGTGGCGCGCCGGTTCCTCGAGCCGGGGATCCCGATGATCTGTCTGGAAACGGCGCAGCCGGCCAAGTTCTCCGCCACGATCGTCGAGGCGCTCGGCCAGGCGCCCCCGGTCCCCGAACGGTTCGCCGGGATCCTCGACCTGCCCCAGCGCTACCAGGTGATCGACCCCACCCCCGATGCGGTGCGGGCCGCCATCACCGCCGCCACTCTCAGACGGGCCGGCCACCCGGGGCGGTAGCATCGCCCGGCGCCGGTCACCACCCACCGCGGGAGCAACGTCATGCGCGGCATCACGGTCTTCAGCGGGACCGCCCACCCCTCCCTGTCGGAAGCGATCTGCCACCATCTGGGCGAGCCGCTCGCCCCCAGCAGGCTGGTCCGGTTCGCCAACGACTGCCTCGAGGTCCATCTGGAGAGCAACTGCCGGGAGCGGGACGTCTACCTGATCCAGCCGATCGTCCCCCCGGTGCAGGAGAACCTGGTCGAGCTGCTGCTGATGCTCAACGCCGCCCACGGCGCCTCGGCCGCCCGGACCACGGTGGTCATGCCCCACTACGCATACGCCCGGTCCGACAAGAAGGACGCCCCCCGCATCTCGGTCGGGGGCCGCCTCGTCGCCGATCTGCTGGTCGCCGCCGGGGCCAACCGCATCCTCACCATGACCCTCCACGCCCCCCAGGTGCACGCCTTCTTCAGCGTCCCCGTCGACCATCTCCACGCCCTCAGCGAGCTCGCCGAGCACTTCTCCCGGTACGACCTCTCCAACACGGTGGTCGTATCGCCCGACCTGGGGCACGCCAAGTCGGCGGCCGCCTTCGCCCGGCTGGTCGGGGTCCCGGTGGCGGCCGGCGCCAAGCAGCGGTTCGACGACGAGCAGGTCCGGATCACCTCGATCATCGGCGAGGTGGAGGACCGGGACGTCATCGTCCTCGACGACGAGATCGCCAGGGGGAGCACGGTGATCGAGGTGCTCGACCGGCTGGCCGAGCGGGGCGCCCGACCCGCCCGGGTCGTCTGCACCCACGGGCTCTTCGCCGCCGGATCCCTGGACCGCATCGGCGACCGCGCCGACGTCATCGAGATCGTGTGCACCGACACCGTCCCGATGGTGGCCGACCACCCCAAGCTCACCGTGCTGTCGGTGGCGTCTGCGCTGGCCGAGGCCATCCGCCGCATCCACGAGGGCGAGTCGGTGAGCGCCCTGTTCCACCAACCCTGACCGGACCCCCGCCTCGAGGCGCAGCGGCGACGCGTGCCGATGGATCCGGCTCGATCACCCGGGGTGGCCGGTAGCCTCGCAGCACCCATGACCGCCGCTCTCCGCCACCCCACCGTGTACCTCGAGACCCTGGGGTGCTCCAAGAACGAGGTCGACTCGGCCAAGGTGACCGCCCTGCTCGGGTCCGCCGGCTATGTCGCCGTCGAGGAGGCCGACACCGCCGACGTGGTGTTGGTCAACACCTGCGCCTTCATCGAGTCGGCCCGCCAGGAGTCGATCGACACCATCCTCGACCTGGCCGAGGCCAAGCGACCCGACGCCAGACTGGTCGTCATCGGTTGTATGGCGCAGCGCTACGAGACCGAACTGCGCCGCGCCCTGCCCGAGGCGGACGCCGTGGTCGGGCTCGACCGCTACCCCGAGCTGGTGGGCACCCTGGATGAGCTGGTCGACTGGCACCCGCTGACCATCCGACCCGCCGTCTTGCCCAGGATGGACATCCTGTCGCTGGTGGCCCGGCCCACCCCGACCACTCCCTACGCCTACGTGAAGGTAGCCGAGGGGTGTGACAAACCCTGCACCTTCTGCGCCATCCCCCTGTTCCGGGGCAAGCAGCGCTCCCGGTCGCCGGTCAACATCCGCCAGGAGATCACCTTCCTCACCGGGTCGGGCGTCTCCGAGATCGTCCTCGTCGCCCAGGACCTGGCCGCCTACGGGCGCGACATCGACGCCGTCGGCGGCATCGTGGACCTGATCCGGTTCGTCTCCGATATCGAGGGGCTGCGCCGCCTGAGGCTGTTCTACCTGTACCCCAAGGAGATCCGTCCGGCGCTGATCGACGAGATGGCGGACAACCCGGTGGTGGCCCCGTACTTCGACCTGTCGCTGCAGCACGCCTCGGAGACCCTGCTGCGGGCGATGAAGCGCCCGGGGAGCGGTGTCCGCCACCTCGACCTCATCGGGCGCATCAGGGAGGCCTCGCCCCAGGCGGCGCTGCGCTCGTCGTTCATCGTCGGCTTCCCCGGCGAGACCGAGGACGACGTCGACGAGCTGGCCGACTTCCTGTCCGCCGCCCAGCTCGACTGGGCCGGGTTCTTCCCGTACTCGGCCGAGGAGGGCACACCGGCGGCCCGGTACGACCGGCAGGTCCCCGCCGACGAGATCGCCGTCCGGCAGCGCCATCTCCAGGCGATCCAGGAGGACCTCACCTCGCTGGCCAACGCCGCCCAGGCGGGCCGGGTCCTCGACGTCCTGGTCGACCAGGTGGAGGAGGGGGTTCCGGTGGGGCGGTCGTACCGGGAGGCCCCGGAGATCGACGGGGTGGTGGTGCTCGACGCCGGTGTGCCCGGGGAGTGGGTCGAGGTCGAGATCACCGGCGGCTACGGGACGGACCTGGTGGGGTCGGTGCTGGGGTGATCGTGGAGACCCTCGCCGTGGGGACCGAGCTCCTGCTGGGCCAGATCGTCAACTCGAACGCCGCCGAGATCGGGAGCCGGCTCGCCGACGCCGGGATCGACCACTACCACCAGACGGTGGTGGGGGACAACATCGCCAGGATCACCGAGGCCATCACCCGCGCCACCACCCGCGCCGACGCCTTGATCATCACCGGTGGCATCGGCCCCACCCAGGACGACGTCACCAGGGAGGCGATGTCGGCCGCCGCCGAGATGCCCATGGAGTTCTCCGACGACTACGCCGACCACCTCAGACGCTGGTGGGAGGACCGGGGCCGGGTGATGCCCGAGTCCAACCTGCGCCAGGCGTGGTACCCGGTGGGGGCGGAGATGATCCCCAACCCCAAGGGAACCGCCCCCGGTCTGCGGATGCGCATCGGCCGGTGCTGGGTGTTCGCCATCCCTGGCGTCCCCGCCGAGATGCTCCCCATGGTCGACGGGGACATCATCCCCTCCCTGCTCGCCGAGCATGACGACCGTGGGGTGGTGGTGAGCCGGGTGCTCCGCACCTGGGGGGAGTCCGAGTCGCGCATCGACGAGCTGCTCTCGGATCTGTTCACCGGGTCCGTCAACCCCACCGTCGCCTTCCTCGCCTCGGCCGCCGAGATCAAGGTGAGGCTCACCGCACGGGCGACCGACCGGGAGGCGGCCATGACCCTGATCGCCCCGGTGGAGGCCGAGGTGCGTCGCCGCCTGGGGGTCCGGGTGTTCGGTGCCGACGAGGGCACCGTGGAGCGCATCCTGCTGGAGATGCTCGAGGAGCGCGGCTGGTCGATGGGGACCGCCGAGTCGGCGACCGGGGGGATGATCGCCGCCGCCGTCACCGGGGTGCCGGGGGCATCGGCATCGTTCGTCGGCTCGGTCGTCGCCTACGACCGTGCGGTCAAGGAGGGGGCACTGGGGGTCCCCGCCGGGCTCATCGACGCCTACGGGGTGGTCAGCGAGGAGGTCGCCCTTGCCATGTGCGAGGGAGCCGCCCTGGCGCTGGGCGCCCACGTGGTGGTGGCCACCACCGGCGCCGCCGGGCCCGAGCCGCACGGGGCCCCGGTGGGGACGATGGTGATCGCGGTGGTCACCCCGGAAGGGGCCATGGCCAAGACGCTGCGGATGCCGGGGGACCGGGAGCGGGTGCGCACCTACACGGTGACGTCCGCCCTGCACCACATGCGGCTGGCCGTCTCCGGCGAGTGGTGGTCGTGACCCAGCGGCTGTTCCTGGCCGCCGCCCTCATCGAAGACGCCAGACACGCCCTCGCCACCCGGCTCGAGGCGATGATCCCCGGCGGCGCACCGGGACGGGTCGTCCCCATCGCCAACTGGCACGTGACCCTGCGCTTCCTGGGAACGGTCACCGAGGTGCAGCGCGACCGTCTGCTCGCCACCCTCGACGAGGACATCGACGGTGCGCCGTTCACGGTGCGGCTGACCGGACTCGGCGCCTTCCCGAAGCCGAGCCGGGCCACGGTCCTGTGGGTGGGTGTCGACGACCCCACGGGTGGGCTGGAGCGGTTGGCCGGGCGGTGCGAGGAGGCCGCCAGGGCCGTGGGGCTGGAGCCCGAAGAGCGGCCCTTCCACCCTCACGTGACCCTGGCCCGGATCCGGCCCGCCCTGTCGGTGGCGGCGCTGATCGACGGTACCGGGGAGGCGGGGGTCCGGTTCCGGGTCGATGTGGTGACGCTGTACCGGACCCTGACCGGTGGGAAAGGCACCCGATACGAGGTCGTGGACACGATCGATCTGACCGGGCGGCGAGTGGTAGCCCACCGGCCGGGTACGATCCGAGCCAGCCATCCGGAGCGTCAATGAGCGAGAGCGACACCGCAGTCGGGTCCGTCACCGAGAAGGACGAGCCGTACCGCGCCACCTTCCGCGAGTACGTCGAGGCCATCTACGAGCTCCAGGAAGAGGGGATCGAACCGATCCAGGCCAGGATCGGCGATTGGCTGGGGGTGAGCAGACCGAGCGTGTCCGAGATGGTGCACCGCATGGAGACCGAGGGCCTGGTGGCGGTGGATCGGGCCATCACGCTGACCGCCGAAGGTCGGCATCTCGCCGAGGTTGTCGTTCGTCGCCACCGCCTCGCCGAGCGGTTCCTCGCCGAGATCCTGGGGCTGCCCTGGGTCAAGGTGCACCACGAGGCCGAGACCTGGGAGCACATGATCTCGGCCGATGTCGAGGAGGCGATGTGGCGGGTGCTGGGCGATCCCAAGACCTGCCCCCATGGCAACCCCATCCCCGGCGCCGGCTACAAACCGCCCCGGATGAAGCCGATCTCGGCCATGGACGTCGACGAGGTGGGCCGCCTGGAGCGAATCTCCGAGGAGCTCGAGCTGGAGGACGAGACGATGGACTTCCTCGACAAGGCGGGTCTGCGACCGGGAGCCATCGTGCACATGTCGGGGCGCTCGCCCCACGGCGCCTTCACCGTGCAGGTGCTGGGCGGTGAGGCGGTCGGGCTCGGCGACTTCGTGGCGCATCGGGTGTTCATCGCCCTCGTCTGAACTGCGAACCTCAGGTTCTGTGTACCCCTGGCGAATACCAATCCGCTGAAGTTCGGAGGATGGGTGGGCTGAGGAGAGGGGCGACCCGGTGCTTGGCATCGAACGTCTGTTCGCCTATCCTTGAGTCCTCGAGGATGCGATCGAGGGAGCCGATCCGAACGATTGACCCGAATCTGTCACACCCCCGAGATAGGTTCGGATCGACACGACAGAACCAGGTCGAGGCATCGACCGAAGCGCACCACCGGCCGGCGAGGCCAGCGAGGAGAGCCCGTGAGCATGGACAACGTCGACAAGGAGAAGTCACTCGAGATGGCGATGTCGCAGATCGAGCGACAGTTCGGCAAGGGCGCCATCATGAAGCTCAGCGACGGCACGGTGCGCAACGTCTCGGCCATCCCCACCGGTGCGCTCGCCCTCGATCTCGCCCTTGGCATCGGTGGTGTTCCCCGTGGCCGGATCGTCGAGATCTTCGGACCGGAGTCCTCGGGCAAGACGACGCTGGCGCTGCATGTGGTTGCCGAGGCGCAGCGCAACGGCGGGGTCGCCGCCTTCATCGACGCCGAGCACGCCCTCGACCCGGTGTACGCCAAGGCGCTCGGGGTCGACGTGGACGAGCTGCTCATCTCCCAGCCGGACACGGGGGAGCAGGCGCTCGAGATCGCCGACATGCTCATCCGCTCCGGTGCGCTCGACGTGGTGGTGATCGACTCGGTGGCCGCCCTGGTCCCCAGGGCCGAGCTCGAGGGCGACATGGGCGACACCCATGTCGGTCTCCAGGCCCGGCTCATGTCCCAGGCGCTGCGCAAGCTGGCGGGCACCATCAACCGCTCCGACACCACCGCCATCTTCATCAACCAGCTCCGCGAGAAGATCGGCGTCATGTTCGGCTGCTTCCAGTACCAGACCCGGGTCACGCTGGCGGACGGCACGCAGGAGAAGATCGGCAGGATCGTCAACCAGGGGATGGACGTCGAGGTGCTTGCGGTCGACCCGGAGACGGGTGTTGCCGCTCCCCGTCGCGTGGTCGGTTGGTTCGACAATGGGAACGCAGAACGGTTCCTCCAGTTCACCGTCTACAAGCCGGGGGGGAACGGCCGGGCGCAGTTCGCCGCCACCGAGCAACATTCCATCGCCACCCCGGCCGGTTGGCGCCCCGCCGGTGAGCTCGAGGTCGGCGACCGGGTGCTCATGCCGTTGCCCCACTACCTGTCGCCCCAGCAGCGTCAGCTCGTGCTCGGATCGCTCATGGGCGGCGGTTCCGTCTCGCCCAAGCGGGCCAACGGAACCGGGTTTGCCATGAAGTCACGCTTCCGCGTCGGCCACGGCCCCGACCAGAACGAGTACGCCTTGTGGAAGGCCGGCCTGCTCGAGGGCATCCCCACCTCGGTGAGCCGACACGCCAAGGGCGGATGGATGGTCGACTCCACCCCGTTGATCGAATTGGACGAGCTGCGCCAAGCGGTCTACCTCGCCGGGAAGAAGGTGTTCGGCTGGGACTACCTGAAGGAGCTGACTCCGTTCGCCCTCGCCATCTGGTACATGGACGACGGCACCTTCGCCGAGCGTGGCATCGACGGATCGGCGGTCCGCTCGGAGATCTGCATCGAGGCAATGGAGCCGACAAGCCGACAGCGGGTCGTCTCCTGGCTGCGGGACACCCACCGACTGCGTTGCTCGCTCGGGACGCGGGCAGGCAAAGCGGTGATCGCCTTCGACCGGGACGGCACCGAGGATCTCCATGCCTTGGTGGCTGCGTACGTGCCCGCCTGTATGGAGTACAAGCTGCTCCGACATCATCGAGGCGGTTGTATGGTCGAGGTCGAGCCGGCAACCCGAGTGCTGCGGGCCGTCCCGGTGCCGGTGCTCTCCGTTCGTGAGAAGCCACCGACCAGGAGCATGCGCAAGTTCGACATCGAGGTCGAGGGAAGCCACAACTACCTGGCAGACGGGGTGCTGGTGCACAATTCACCCGAGACGACGCCCGGCGGTCGGGCCCTCAAGTTCTATGCCAGCGTCCGGCTCGACGTGCGCCGCATCGAGTCGATCAAGCAGGGGACCGACAGCATCGGCAACCGGGTCAAGGTCAAGGTGGTCAAGAACAAGGTGGCGCCACCCTTCCGGATCGCCGAGTTCGACATCATGTTCGGCGAGGGCATCTCGGGCGAGGGCAGCCTGCTCGACGTGGCCGTCGACCACGGGGTGGTCAAGAAGGCGGGGGCCTGGTACACCTTCGAGGGCGACCAGCTCGGCCAGGGCAGGGAGCGGGCCAAGGAGTTCCTGCGGGAGAACCCGGATGTCGCCCTGCAGCTCCAGGATCAGGTGCTGCGGCTGGTCGGGGTCATCCCCACCGATCCCGAGTTGACGCCGGAAGCTCCCGAAGGATCGGTCAAGGAGGTGGAGGCCACGGGCGACACCGACGGGTGACCGTCGGCCGCACGCAGACCGCGCACATGTTCTTTGGAAGGAACCGAGGGCGGTACCATCGGGGGTGACACCAACGAGAGCCATCGAACCCCGATCCACCACATGTCACCGTCGGTCACCCGCTGTGAGCACCGTTCCCCCGGCTGACGGGCCAGGGTCCGACGGCAGCACCGGGCCCGCAGATTGGTGGGATCGGGTTCGGGAACCGGAGTAGCGATGGAATGGATCATCACCGCCGCCGTGGTTCTCGTCGTCGCCGCCACCGCATTCGTCCTCGGGCGCCGCGGCCTCGGCTTCCGATCCGGTGGCGCGATTGCGGGAAGACCGGCTCTCCGCGAAGCCGGGGTCTCGACCGCCACCGACGAGGCCCCGGTGCGCGCCGCCCGGAACCGGGAGCGCACCGAGACGGCCCTCGACCATCGCCGCGCCGAGATCGCCTCCTTGGAGGACCGGCTGGCCGGTAGGGAGGCCACCTTGGAGCAGCGTGCCGCCAATCTCGCCTCGCGTGAGGAGCTGATCATCGATCGCGAGGCCGAGGTCGACGCCAGGCGCAAGGCGGTCACCAAGCTTGAAGATGAAGCCGTGGCCGCTCTGGAGCGGATCTCCAGCGTCGATGCCAAGGCGGCCAAGGACGAGCTACTGGCCAAGGTGGAGGACGAGGCAAAGCGTCAGGCGTCGGTCCTGGTACGCGACATCGAGGTCAAGACCAAGGAGGAGGCCGACCGCCGGGCGAGGCGGATCCTGGCGACGGCGGTGCAGCGGCTCGCCGCCGACGTGGTCACCGAGGCTTCGGTCTCCGTCGTCACGCTCCCCTCTGACGAGATGAAGGGCCGGATCATCGGCAGGGACGGACGCAACATCCGCACCTTCGAGGCGGTCACCGGCGTCAACCTGGTGGTCGACGACACTCCGGAGTCCGTTTCCGTGTCAACCTTCGACCCGGTGCGGCGGGAGATCGCCCGGATCGCGCTGGAGCGGCTCATCGAGGACGGTCGCATCCATCCCGCCTCCATCGAGGAGGCATACGAGAAGGCCAAGGCCGAGGTCGAGCAGACCATGGTCGACGCAGGGGAGTGGGCGCTGCTCGAGGTCGGGATCAGCAGGATGCACCCCGAGCTCATCGGGTTGCTTGGCCGGCTCCGCTTCCGCACCTCGTACGGCCAGAACGTGCTCAACCATCTGGTGGAGAGCGCCCACATTGCGGGCATGCTGGCCTCGGAGCTTGGGGTCGAGGCCTCCGAGGCGAAGCGGGCCGCCTTCCTCCACGACATCGGCAAGGCCGTCTCGCACGAGGTGGGTGGATCCCACGCCCTGATCGGGGCCGAGATCGCCCGCCGGTTCGGCGAGGATGCCTCCGTCGTCCACGGCATCGAGGCGCATCACAACGAGGTCGAGCCCAGGACGCTCACCGCCATCATCGTCCAGGCAGCCGACACCGTCTCCGCCGCCAGACCGGGCGCCAGGCGGGAGGCGCTCGAGGGCTACGTGCGCCGGCTGGAGAAGCTGGAGAAGATCGCCGCCGCCTTCACCGGGGTCGAACGGGTGTATGCCATGCAGGCGGGGCGTGAGGTGCGGGTGGTGGTCGATCCCGGAATCGTCGACGACCTGGCCGCCAATCAGCTCGCCCGTCAGATCGCCCGCCGCCTCGAGGACGAGCTGCAGTACCCGGGCCAGATCGAGGTCACCGTGATCCGGGAGTTCCGGGCCACGGACTACGCCCGTTGACGGTGGGGGGAGCCGGTCGATGACGGACACCATCCAGCTCGGTACCCCGGCGGTGCGGCGACCCAGAACCCCGACCCGGAACGGCCAGGGGTACTTCATCCGCACCTTCGGCTGCCAGATGAACGAGCACGACTCGGAGCGGATCGCCGGCCTGCTCGAGGCCGATGGCATGGTCCCGGTCGACCGCCCCGAGCGAGCCGACGTGGTCGTCCTCAACACCTGCACCATTCGGGAGAACGCAGACGAACGGCTCCGCGGCTACCTCGGGGCCCTGCGCGCCATCAAGAGCGACCGCACCGGGATGCAGATCGCCGTCGGCGGGTGCATGGCCCAGAAGGACAAGGACGCCATCAGCGCCAGGGCCGGTTGGGTCGACGTCGTCTTCGGCACCCACAACACCCACCGGGTCGTCGACCTACTCGATCACGCCGCCGAGTGGGGCCCGATCACCGAGGTCCTGGACGAGATGGTGTCGGTGGAGGACATGCCGTCTGCGCTCCCGGCCCACCGCCGGTCGTCGCACACCGCATGGGTGACCATCACCATCGGGTGCAACAACTCGTGCACCTTCTGCATCGTCCCTGCGGTGCGGGGGCGGGAGATCTCCCGCCGCCCGGGTGACATCCTGGCCGAGGTGCGCCAGCTGGCCGAATCGGGCGTATCCGAGGTCACGCTGCTCGGGCAGAACGTGAACTCGTACGGGCGCGACCTCGATCTCAACGGCCGTCGGCCCCTGTTCGCCGATCTGCTCCGCCGGGTCGGAGCGGTCGAGGGCATCCGGCGGGTTCGCTATACCAGCCCTCACCCGAAGGACTTCAAGGAGGACGTCGCCGCCGCCATGGCGGAGACCGCGGCGGTGTGCGAGCACCTCCATCTCCCCCTCCAGTCGGGAAGCGACCGGATCCTCGCCGCCATGCACCGGGGCTACTCGGCGACCCGGTTTCTGGACAAGCTGGCGATGGCTCACGGGATGATCCCCGACCTCACGGTGACCACGGACATCATCATCGGTTTCCCCGGCGAGACCGAGGCCGACCTCGCCGCAACGCTCGAGGTGGTGGGACAGGCCCGGTTCGACAGCGCTTTCACCTTCCAGTTCTCGCCGCGCCCCGGAACCCCGGCGGCAACGATGGATGGACAGGTTCCCCGGGAGGTCATCCGGGAGCGGTTCGACCGGCTGGTGGCGCTGCAGAGTGCCATCACCCTTGAACGCAACCAGCGGCTGGTGGGTCGAACCGTCGAGGTCATGGTCGAGGGCCCCTCCCGCAAGGATCCCGGCGTGGCCACCACCAGGACCAGGGGAGGGCTCACCCTCCACATCGAGGGCAGGCTCGACCCCGGCGCCTACCTAGACGCCGAGGTCACCAGGGCCGCCCCGCACCATCTTCACGGGAGCCTGCGGTCCTGACCGTTCTCGCCATCGTCGGTCCCACCGCCTCGGGGAAGTCCGATGTGGCGCTGATCCTGGCCGAGGAAGCGGGGGCCGACATCGTCTCCGTCGACTCGATGCAGGTGTACCGGGGGATGGACATCGGTACCGCCAAGCCCGATGCGGCGGTGCAGGCCCGGGTCCGCCACCACCTCATCGACCTGGCGGATCCGGAGGCCGACTTCACGCTGGCCGACTACCAGGCTGCCGGGGTCGACACCCTCGACCGGCTCGCCGCCGCCAGCCGGATGGCGCTGCTGGTCGGAGGCTCCGGCCTCCACTTCCGGGCGCTGGTCGACCCGGTCACCCCGGCACCGACCGATGCCGCCGTCCGCGCCGATCTAGAGGCGGCACCGCCCGACATGCTCGTCGCCGAGCTGCTCGACCGGGACCCGGGTGCTGGCGCCTTCGTCGATCTGGCCAACCCTCGCCGCGTGTTGCGGGCGGTGGAGATTCTCCGTCTCACCGGTGCCTCGCCGAGTCGCCGGGCCGCCGCCACCGAGCGCCGGGATCTGGAGGGGTATCTGGCGGTGCGCCCCTTCGTCGCCGTCGGCTTCGACCCGGGCGACGGCCTTGCCGGTCGGATCGACCGCAGGCTTCGGGCGATGATCGACGCCGGTCTGGTCGACGAAGTCGCCCGGCTCCAGCACCGCCTCGGCCGGACGGCACGCCACGCGGTCGGCTACCGGCAGCTGCGCGGGGTGGCCGACGGGACCGTCCCTCTCGCCGCCGGAGTCGCAGCCGCCCGGCGGGCGACGGTTGGCCTGGCACGGCGGCAGCGAACCTTCTTCCGTCGAGATCCGCGGATCCGGTGGTTACCGTGGCACGATGACGCCTCCGTGCGGGCGCAGCGAGCCCGCACCGTCTTCGAGGAGCTGAGTTGGATTTCGTGAAGATGCAGGGACTCGGGAACGACTTTGTCGTCGTCGTGGGCCCGCACCCGGTCACCCCGGAGACGGTTCAGGCCTGGTGCGACCGCCGGCGCGGTATCGGGGGAGACGGCGTCCTCGTGGTAACCCCCCTTGGCGGGGACAAGGTCGAGATGCGCTATTGGAACGCAGACGGCGGCGCCGCCGAAATGTGCGGCAACGGGCTGCGCTGTGTGGCCAAGCTCGCCTTCGAGCGGGGCATGGTGTCGTCGCCCGACTTCGTCGTGGTCACCACCGCGGGGGAGCGGCCGGTGACGGTCCGGGAGGACGGGACGGTGCGGGCGTTTCTCGGGGAGGTGACAACCACCGGGATGCCCACCGAGATCCTCGGTACCCACGTGCATCCGGTGAACATGGACAACCCGCACGCCGTGCTCTGGGTCGACCACCCGGACCTGGCGCCGGTCACGACGCTGGGGCCCCAGATCGAAGCGAACGTCCCCGGCGGGGTCAACGTCGAGTTCGGCTCGGTGCTCGCCCCGGATCGCATCAGGCTGAGGGTGTGGGAGCGGGGCGTGGGGGAGACCCTGGCCTGCGGCACCGGCGCCGCCGCCACCGCCTACCTGGCGTTCTATCAGGGGGTCACCGGGCACCGGGTCGTGGTCGAGCTCCCCGGTGGTGAGCTGCTGGTGGATCTCGACGGCAACCAGGCATGGATCGAGGGACCCGCCGAGATCGTCTTCGAGGGCTCTCTGACCTGAGCACCGGCGGTTACTCGACCCGGCGCAGGACGGCGACCACCACTCCGAGGATCTCGACCCCGTCGCTGAAGACCATCGGCGGGAATTCGGGGTTCTCCGCCTTCAGCACGACCCGTCCGTCGATGCGCTGCAGCCGCTTGACGGTGGCCTCCTCTCCGTCGACCAGGGCGGCCACCACCTGCCCGTCGCCAGCATGGTTCTGGCGCCGGACGACCACGTAATCGTCGTGGAAGATCCCGATGCCGATCATCGAGTCGCCCCGCACCTGGAGCATGAAGGCGGGGTCGTCGCCCACCAGGTCGGTGGGGAGCGGGTAGATCTCCTCGATGTCCTCTTCGGCCAGGATCGGGGAGCCGGCGGCGATCCGGCCCACCAGCGGAACGTCGCGCACCGACCGTCTCGACACCACGGTGGTGTCCTCGGTCACGGTCCCCAGGACCTCGATGGCCCGTGGCTTGGAGGGGTCGCGCCGCAGGTATCCCTCACGCACCAGCGTGGAGAGGTGGCTGTGTACGGTCGACGGTGAGCTGAGCCCGACGGCGTCACCGATCTCCCGCACCGATGGTGGGTAGCCGCGGTCGAGCACCGTGTCGTGGATCAGGTCCAGGATCTGCTGTTGGCGCTGGGTCAGCGGGCCGTTGGACATCCCTCCGCCTTTCTCTCGTTGATCAAGCGTAGCGAGCTTTCGCGCTCTGACCAAACATATGTTCGCCTTGACAGACGAACAGATGTTCGATACGGTGGCCTCGTCGACGAACGTATGTTCGGGAGGCGCATTCGACGGACGCCACGCCGAATCTGTCACACCCGGCCGGTACGTTCCGAGATGGAGAGCGATCTCCGTACAACCGATACACGCCGGGCGTCCCAGACCCCTCCACGTGACGGGACGCACCAACGAAGCAACGAGAGGAGCACCGACAGTGACACGGCAGCCCACCGTCCGCAGGACGATGGTCATCTCCACGGTCGTGCTGGCGGTGCTCCTCCTTGCTTCGTCGGTCTGGGCGGAGAGCCCTCCTGGTGTCGAGACGGTCGGCTATACGGTGGCGGGCGGCGACACGCTCTGGTCGATCGCCACCGACGTCACCGAGCCGGGGGCCGATGTCCGCATCGTCATCTCCCAGATCCGTCACATCAACGACCTCGACACCAGCATCATCCGCCCCGGCGACCTGCTCCTCATCCCAACCGGCTAAGCACCCCTCTCCTTTTTCCCCTCCCCCTTCGGTTTCCCCTCCCCCTCGGGGGAGGACGGGTGGCTGAGACGATTGCCGAAGGCGGGCAAGACAGCCGGGGCGGGGGAAGGCCAACCCGAGACCGCGGCCGGCGTCGGTATCCCACCCCGCCCGGCTTCGCCGGGCACCCCTCCCAATGGGAGGGGATAGGAACGCGAGGGGTGGCTGAGACGCCAGCGCGAGGCTACGACGCCGCTTTGGTGAGCCCGATGAGATGGCCCTCGGGGTCGGTGAACAGGCCGATCTCGACGCCCTCCATCACCGACTCGGGTCCCATCGTCCGGCTGCCACCGAGCTGCTCCGCCTTGACCAGGGCGGCCTCGACGTCGGGCACCTCGATGTAGAAGGTGACGTGGCCGGAGTAGCCATCCGGACCCTTCCCAACGCCGCCACCGATCCCTACACCCTCTGGGTTGAGGTTGCCCTCGCGGGCCACGAGGCCGTAGTTGAGGGGGTTGTCGGTGTCGATCTCCCAGCCGAAGAGCTCGGAGTAGTACGCCCCCAGCTTGGCAGCGTCCTCGCCGACGATCTCGAAGTGGACGACTGGCTGTCCCATGGTCGCACCTGTTCCGCGCCGTTCGGGCGGCGCTCGTTGTATCAACGTAACCTCCGACCGACCTCCCGCATGTCCGGAAGTCATCGCACGCAGACGCTCCCACCCGCCGGACCACGAACCTGGGTTACCCTCGTCTGCATGCGATGTCCCTACTGCCCGGCCGGCGACACCAGGGTGGTGGACAGCCGAGCCGCAGACGGAGGCGCCTCGGTCCGCAGGCGGCGGATGTGCACCGATTGCGAGCGTCGGTTCACGACCTACGAGCGGGCCTCGGTCGTCCCCCTGGTACGCAAGCGCGATGGTCGTCTCGAGCCGTTCGACAGCGCCAAGCTCCGCCGCGGGGTGGTGCGTGCCCTGACCGACCGGCCGATTCCGATCTCCGCAGTCGACCGGCTCATCGAGGAGATCGAGCAGAGCGTGTCCAGGGACGTCGTGGATGCCGACGAGATCGGGCACGCCGTCCTCGCCGCACTCCGGGCGCTCGACGAGGTGGCCTACCTGCGCTACGCCTCGGTATACAAGGAGTTCACCGGAGCCGAGGACTTCGAGCGGGAGATGGCCGAGCTCGAAGGCAACGCCTGAGACCCGGCCAAACCATCTTCGGCGGTCTCCTACACCCCCTCGAGGTTGTCCAGGCTCTGGTTGATGCCCGTGGCCAGCTCGATGATCTCGGCGTCCAGCTCGGTGCGGATCCGGGCCAGGGCACCGACGAACAGGGCGTCGAGCTCGTCGGTCATCGCCGACCACTCGGTCACCAGAACCTCCGCCGCCTCGGTGTCGTCGACCCGGAGCGCCTCCACATAGTCGACCTGCCATTCGGAGAACCGGGTCACCGCCGCCCGGGTGGCCGCCTTGTGCTCGGCGAAGGCGGCGTCCTCGGGGAGTTCGTCCAATGCCGTGGTGCTCTCGGCGGCAACGGCGGCAAGACTCTCGCTGAGCTCGTTCAGGTTCACGCCCGCCCCGTCGGTCGGCAGCTCCTCGATGGCGAACAGCCGCTCGCTGATGGCGTGGTAGTCGAGCAGATCACCCAGCCGTCTGGCGATGGCCTCCGATGACGTCGCATGCACCGACAGTGAATCCCGGTGAAGGTTGAGCCGGGCGAGCGGCGCCGACGGCGCCAGGGGGTAGGGACTCGGGATGCGGGTCGTGGCCAGCACCAGGGCATCGCCTGCATTGGATCGCATCTCGGTGATCACAGCGGACGGCCGGCCGAAGTCGGCGATGTCGACGAAGGGGTCGGTCACGGTAGCCAGCACCTGCTGGCTGGGGGCGAGGTCCTCGTACAGCGTGAGGTACATCATCTCGTACCGGGTGCCGACCTCGGCGGCGCGCCGCTCCGAGGTCCCCGGTAGCCACAGGGCCAATGCGGCGAGGGCGGCGACGAGGAGCAAGGCGGCGGCCACCATCGACCAGCGGAAGTTGCGTTTGCGCTGGACCAGCCGGCTCAGCTCGCTGGGCGACCAGGTGGCCATGTCGCCATGACCGGGGTCGGTCTCCCACAGCTCCCGCACCAGCTCCGAGGTCGATTCGGTGTCGCCGGCGATATCACCCAGCTCGGTGGCGGCGGTATCCACCCCAGCCGCCTTGAGGAACCAACGCCCGTCGTTGCCGGGAAGTCGTGACGGTGTGGTGGTGTGTCGGTTGGTCATGCTTGATGTTGCCGGCCCCGCCGCACCTGGCGAGAATCGACGGCCATGAAGATACCGCTCCTGCGGCTCGATCCGGAGCTTCCAATCCCAGCACACGCCCACCCCGGTGACGCCGGGGTCGACCTGTGCGCCCGGCTGACCACGATCCTCGAACCGGGGGAGCGGGTTCTCATCCCGACGGGAATTGCCGTCGCAATCCCCGATGGTTTCGTGGGCATGGTGTCGCCCCGCAGCGGGCTCGCCCTGCGCCACGGCATATCGCTGGTGAACTCGCCCGGGATCGTCGACGCCGGCTATCGCGGCGAGTTGCACGTCATCGCGATCAACCACGGCGCCGAAGCGGTGACCCTCAACCGGGGGGAGAGGGTCGCCCAGCTGGTGGTGGTCCCGTTCGCCAGCCCGGGGTTCGAGGAGGTGGCCGAGCTGCCCGAATCCACCAGGGGGGCGGGCGGCTTCGGGTCGAGCGGCCGCTGATCGGCCACCGGGCGGGGTCGCAACGCTCGGACGAAGGGCTAAGATCTCCGTGTCAGGCGGACGTAGCTCAGCTGGTAGAGCGCAACCTTGCCAAGGTTGAGGTCGCCGGTTCGAACCCGGTCGTCCGCTCCGAGTGGGCGGTCGTCGACCGCCCATTTCTGTGATGGGCCCCTACAACGGGCGCCGATCGCAGGTCCAGGCGACGTGGCCGAGTGGTTAGGCAAGGGTCTGCAAAACCCTCTACCCGGGTTCGATTCCCGGCGTCGCCTCGGTGAAA